>JAHKKM010000289.1 GCA_020027645.1 Pseudomonadota bacterium | reverse complement strand
AAGGGCAGGCGGCCGGAATGGTCGATATGCGCATGGCTGAGAACCACGGCATCGATCTCCGATACCGGTAGCGGGAACCGGTGACGATTGCGCAATTCGTCCTTGCGGCTGCCCTGGATCTGCCCGCATTCGAGCAGTACCTTATGGGCACCTGCACGAACCAGGTACATCGAGCCGGTCACCTCGCCGGCAGCGCCAAAGAACTGCACTTCAAAACTCACGATCTGCCCAACCCTCTCGCTATAAAGGTGTCAGGTTTATTTTTGCGCTGCAAAAATAAACCTGACACCTTTATTGAATCCATTGCCGGAGCATAGTATCAATACGTCAAAGTACGCGAGAACTACCCGTCATGAAGCAGGCAGGCCCCGTGACCGCGAGTGTCCATACGTACATCGTGTCGTTTCCGACGGCTGTGCAGGAACGTCTTGAACTGATCCGGAAGACCATCAGAAAAGTCGCACCCGAAGCGCAGGAGAAGATCAGTTACGGCATCCCGACCTTCACACTCGATGGAAACCTGATTCACTATGCCGCATTCAAGAATCACATAGGGCTTTACCCGGGCAGTGCGGCAATCGCTGCATTCAAGAAGGAGCTCGCGGGCTATCGAACATCGAAGGGCACCATTCAATTGCCGGCAGACACAGCGATACCGTGCTCGCTGATCGAAAGAATCGTGCGCTTCCGCATCAAGGATCGCGCGCGTGCCAGGAAGTCCAAAAGCAAAAAAGCGAAGCGCAAAGAGGCGAAATAGATCATGGCAAGCAGGCGCAAACCGAGCAGGCAAAAACTAATTGATCTCAGTCACACCATCGAGCACGGACTGATCACCTACAAGGGTCTACCGGCGCCGATCATCTGCGATTACCTGAGCCGTGAGGCCTCCAGGCGCCTGTACACCGAAGGCACGACATTCCATATCGGCAAGATCGAGATGGTGGCGAACACCGGCACCTACATCGATTCACCCTTTCACCGGTATGAATCCGGAAAGGATCTTGCCGAATTGCCGCTCGAGTCGATTGCCGGTGCGCCGGGAATTGTTTTTCGTGTCGCCGCCGACGTCACATCGATCGACGAATCCGTCTTCGGCGATGCCGCTTTGCGCGGCAAAGCCGTGCTGGTGCAAACGAACTGGAGCCGTCACTGGAACACTGACAAGTATTTCGAGGGACACCCCTTTCTTACCGAAGGGGCAGCCAAACACCTGAAGCAAAGTGGCGCGCGCATCGTCGGCATCGATTCCTACAATATCGACGATATCAAGGACGGACGACGTCCCGTACATTCGATCCTGCTGGGCTCAGACATACCGATCGTCGAGCACATGTGCAATCTTGACCGATTGCCAGGCGACGGATTCCAGTTCTATGCGGTTCCGGCGAAAATCCGGGCCTTCGGCACCTTTCCTGTGCGGGCGTTTGGCGCCTGTGCGGTCTAACTTAGTCCGGAATGGGGAGTCCTTATGCGCACAGTAATCATTATTCTTGCCGGGTTCTTGTTGTGGGGGGCCTGCGTCGGCGTCATAAGGCTGGTCTCCGGCTCACCAAAGACAGCAATGTTCGTGTTTCTCGGCCTGTGGTTCGCTGCGGCGGCGGCGAACATGTGGATTGGCGTTTCACAGGCCGGCTATTCCGTACGCGAGGAATTGCCCATCTTCTTGCTTATATTTCTTGTGCCGGCAGCAGCCGCTGTTCTGGTCAACTGGAAGTTCAACTAGGCGAGGTTCAATAGATCATGGGAAAGACCAGGCTCGAAGCCTTTTTTGACGGCGTCGTGGCGATCATCATCACGATCATGGTTCTCGAATTGAAAGTACCGCATGGCGACAGCATCGAGCTGCTGTACCCGTTGGCCCCGGTCATCCTGAGTTACATACTCAGTTTCATCTACCTCGGCATCTACTGGAACAATCACCACCACATGCTGCATGCTTGCCAGAAGGTAACCGGTTCGATGCTCTGGGCAAACCTCCACCTGCTTTTCTGGCTGTCGCTGATTCCGTTCACCACAGGATGGATGGGCGAAAACCACTTCGCCCCGTTGCCTGCGGCAGTTTATGGTCTTGTTTTGCTGATGGCGGCCATTGCTTACTTCATATTGCAGCAGCGCATCATTGCATCACAGGGTGAAGGCTCCATTCTTAAGAAGGCCGTTGGCGGTGACTGGAAAGGTAAGCTTTCACCGGTACTGTATCTGGCGGGCATTGCCCTGGCGTTCGTTTCGCAATGGATTGCGGTCGCGATTTACGTGATCGTGGCATTGATGTGGCTGTTGCCGGATCGCCGAATCGAGCGCGTGCTTGCTCGCACGAACTCATAGCCTTCATGCGTAACGCAACGCGCGCGCCGAGCGCGCGATCGCGAGAAAAGGCAACAGGACCACTGTCCGGGCCAGTCGTCGTACCTCGGCCCAGGTCGTCACCGTGTTGGAGACCATCATCGTGCCCGCACCTGACCCCCCGGGACGCTCTGCACTGCGACGCTCCATCGCGCGGAAAATCGTTTCGCCACTCATTGAATCGATGCCCTCGAGAATCAGGGTTGCTTCCCCGACCGAGTCCAGGTAGATATCACCGCGGCCGATCATCTCCGGCGGCACATTTGACACTATATCGTGCAGGCCGCCGCGGATCATCAGCACGTCAGGGCCGGGCTCTGTGGTAATCGTGAAACGGGTGCTCTTCCCCAGCTCTTCCTTGAAAATTGCGGTCACTTCATCGATCAGTTTCTGCTTGTCCTTGTCGTCGATCCAGTACTCGGATTCGTTGCTGCGCGTAGTATGCAATGACGATGTCGATGTTTTCTTTACAGCACGAAACTCGAAGAACGCTTCGCCCGGCATGATCTTGTTATAGACCGAGTAGTCGATGTCCGGATCCGCCCAGGCCTGCGCAAATCTTGCGTTGTCGACCTTGTGCAATCCGTCATAGGTGACTTCGGCTTCAGGCCCCTGCTCTATTGTCGGCGGCGCACTGCCGCAGGCGACCAGCAACAGTGAGGAGAAAATGCAGATCATCGTTTTCATTGGATATTCCTCGTAACGAATTCAGTCGATAAGCCGGTCGTGGCGCAACTGCCGGACAATTGCTGTTGCTTCCTCCTGCAACACCTCGTCCATGCTGGACTTGTCGAAACAGGTTGATTGAATTGTCCAGATGCGCGCGCCGTCGACTGCGCTGTAAAGATTGGTGACCGCAATGACCGTATGCGCGACTTTGATATCGTCCGGCAGTTTCAGTTCCTTATGGTCGTACAGAAAGTAGTCGGCCGGGTCGCCGCCGCGGCACTCGAACAGGACCTCGGTACGGCCCTCCTCGAACTCGACCTCCTGGTCGACGCTGACAATGTGCGTAATCAGTATGGCGTCCGCGGAAACTTCAGCCGCTGCGTCATCGATATCCTG
>JAHKKM010000111.1 GCA_020027645.1 Pseudomonadota bacterium | reverse complement strand
ACGGCGCGTATTGCTCGGCCTTGCGTTACTGATCGGCGTGCTGTGCCTGTTGTCTGGCGCTTACCTGCTGGCAATGCCGCAACTGCGGTCTGACCTGGCTGCTCGGTTCGGCATAGACCCGCCCGGTCCCCTGCTGTGCATCGGTCTGTTAACCATCTTCTGGTGTGCCCTGACACGATTGCAACATGCCGGGGTGGCCTGGCTTGGCACGCTCGCGACAGTATTGATTATCGTCGGTCTGTGGATCAACCCGGCAATGAACCCGGTACGTTCCAGCGAAGCCTTCGTCCGCCGGGTAGAGGGTTTGACTGCGTCGGTATCCGAACTCGGTTGCGTGACCTGCAGGGAAGAAAACCTGCTGATGTCGCAGCGAGTCACGGTGAATTTCGGCCATGCGCGATGGAGCGACTGGGAGCAGGAGGCCGATGATGCAGCGGCCTGGTTTGCGGAAAAACCGGGACGAATATTGCTGGTGAATGAGCGCGTGCGGCAACGATGTTTTGCGAACAGCACGCTGCAGCCACTGCAGGACGGCAATCGCGATCCATGGTTTTTGATCAGTGCGGGTGTCGACCCGGCTTGTGTACAACGCGGCCACGCAACTGCGGCTTTAAGGTATGACCCTGCCAGGCGGGCTTCAGCTGCCCAATTGTGAGCGAGTTTGAGTACACTGGGTGACCACCGTCGTCGATCAAGCGTGGCATGCTTATGCGAAACAGCAAAATGTTACCCGGACCTGCACCTGCAATTGCACGCAGAAAATTTCTGAACTTCCTTGCCGCGAGCCCGCTGCTCGCCACAACCACGACAAGCCGCCTGCTGGCGTCCGAATCACCGGACGATGACTCGTCCCTGCTTCGGGATTACCTGATCAAATCTCCTGAAGAGGCGCTGGATGTTTTCGACTTTCACCGCGTTGCCAGGCACATACTGCCAACCGCGCATTACGGCTACCTTGCAACGGGAACTGATGGCAACGAGACCTTGCGGGCAAATCGCAGGGCTTTCGAGCACGTCTATCTTCGCGCCATGCGCATGATTGACACCAGCCGTGTAGAGCTTGCGACCAGACTTCTCGGCACTGAGTTGAATTCCCCAATCGTGCTCGCACCCGTCAGCAGCCAGAGAGCCTTTCACGCCGATGGTGATTTGGCTACGGCGCGGGCTGCTCGGGTCAACGGCAATTTGCAAATCCTCTCCAATCTCGCAACGCATTCCATCGAAAGCGTTATCGAAGCACGCGGAGCACCGGTCTGGGCGCAGCTATACCCGACCAGCAACTGGTCCGTCACCGAAAAAATGGTCCACCGCGCCGAGCAGGCGGGTGCTGGTGTCGTGGTGCTGACCGTGGATCTCAATTCCGGCAGCAATCGCGTCATGCTCGGCCAGTATGTTCGCGCTGACGAGCGCACATGCAGCGCATGTCACGGCACGCATGAAGATGCGCTGTTTGACAGGAAACCCATGTATGAGGGGACCGGTGCAACCCTGGCGACATTGGAGACACCGGGCATGACCTGGGAATTTCTTGGGCGCCTGAAGGATGCAACGCGGATGAAGGTTGTGGTCAAGGGAATTGTCACGGCCGAGGACGCAGCGAGTTGCGTGCAATACGGCGCGGATGCCGTCTATGTTTCGAATCACGGCGGACGTGCCGAGGCAAGCGGCTGGGGCTCACTCGAAAGTCTGCCGCAAGTGGTTGCCGCCGTTAACGGCAAGATCCCGGTGCTGGTCGACAGCGGCTTTCGCCGCGGCACGGATATTTTCAAAGCGCTTGCCCTGGGAGCCGACGCGGTTTGCATCGGCCGGACCTACATCTGGGGTCTTGCAGCATTCGGTCAGGCAGGCGTCGAAAAGGTCCTGCAAATGCTGAATGCAGAACTGGCAATGGTCATGGGCCAGATGGGTGCAGCATCCATCCCGGACATCGGATCGCAACACATAGGGTTGCGATCCGGCAACTGACAGCAGCAACGACCCGCCGAGGTCAAATCTGCCGGCGCCCGATGGCCCTGCATGTTTTGCCGCCATGGGGCTGCGAAGAATGCCTGTGGCTTCTACGGATACTCGTGCAATCGCGTGCGCCCTACGATGCATGGAGACAACATGCAGGGGCGCCGATGACCGACAACAGCACCAAGCGGGAGGAAATGGTCCAGTACCAGATCGCTGCCCGCGGTGTGCGTTCCGAACCGGTACTCGAAGCGATGCGGACGGTACCCCGGGAGGAGTTTCTTCCGGAGAACCTGCGTGAATTTGCGTACGAGGATTCACCCTTACCTATAGCCGCGGGGCAAACCATCTCCCAACCCTACATCGTTGCGTTCATGGTCGAAGCCCTGAACCTGCGCGGTGGGGAAAGAGTTCTGGAGATTGGCGCCGGGTCCGGCTACGCCGCCGCCATACTGGCGCAGATTGCCGCCCGCGTTTACAGCATCGAGCGCATCGGCGAACTGGCAAAAAGCGCTGCTGCAACGCTGGTCCGGCTCGGCTATGACAATGTCGAGATCCGGCACGCCGACGGAACCCGCGGCTGGCCCGAGCAGGCGCCTTTCGATGCCATTGTGGTTGCCGCCGGCGGACCGGAGGTGCCCGAATCCCTCAAGCAGCAAATGAAAATCGGCGGCCGCCTGATCATTCCGATCGGCAGCACACCGGAGATCCAGGAGCTGGTACGCGTCACACGCGTATCGGAAGACGAATTCGAAATGGAAGATCTCGCCGATGTGCGCTTTGTGCCATTGCTCGGCGAGGAAGGCTGGGCGCCGGATACACAGCCGGCCCGGGCCCGAAAACGGCCTGTAGCGGTCGACCGGGACGCGGCACTGGTCGATGCCATTGCAGACGGCTGCGAACCCTTCAACGGCGTCAGGTCAGCCAATCTCGACCCCTTGCTCGATCGGATAGGCGATGCGCGCATCGTACTGATCGGCGAAGCAACACATGGCACCTCCGAGTTCTACCGTATGCGCAACCGGATCACGACGGAGCTGATCAAGAAAAAGGGATTCCGCTTTGTCTCGATCGAGGGCGACTGGCCGGATGCGGCGCGCATCGATCACTACGTGCGCCATTTTGAGTATCGGCCATCCGAATGGATCGCCTTCGCACGTTTTCCGACATGGATGTGGCGCAATGTGGAAGTCCGTGAATTCGTCGACTGGCTCAGGAACCATAATCATGGCCTGAACGAAAAAAAGAGAGTTGCGTTTCACGGGCTCGATCTGTACAGCCTCTACAGTTCGATTCGCGCGGTGCTTCAGTATCTCGACGAAGTCGATCCATCGACAGCTGCAGTGGCACGGGAGCGTTACGGCTGCCTGACACCCTGGCAAACCGATCCGGCCACCTACGGGCGTGCGGCGCTGACCGGCTCCTACCAGAGCTGCGAAGACGATGTCGTGCACATGCTGACAGCAATTTCGCAGAAACACCGCGAGTACGCCGCACATGACGGCGAACGATTCCTGGACGTCATGCAGAACGCACGCGTCGTTGCCAATGCCGAGAGATACTACCGGGTCATGTATTACGGGTCGCGGGCGTCCTGGAACCTTCGAGACACTTACATGTTCGAGACGCTGCAGACGCTGATCGAGCATCACCAGCCGGACAACAAGGCAATCATCTGGGCACACAATTCCCACGTAGGGGATGCCGTTGCCACCGAGATGTCGGCCCGCGGCGAGATCAACATCGGGCACCTTTGCCGCAGAAATTTCGGTGACAGCGTCTACGCGATCGGTTTTGGCACCGACAACGGCACGGTCGCTGCAGCATCCGACTGGGACGGCCCGATGGAGATCAAGTCGATCGTGCCGTCCATGCGTAACAGCTACGAACGACTGTTTCACCAGACGACGTTGCCCGGTTTCCTGCTGCCCTTGCGACACGCCTCGGACGCACTGCGTAACGGCCTGCTGGAAGCCCGAATGCAGCGCGCCATCGGAGTCATTTACCGGCCGGAAACGGAGTTTGCGAGTCACTATTTTCAGGCGGTGCTGCCGCAGCAGTTCGATGAATACATCTGGCTCGACACGACACACGCCGTGACCCCGATCAAAACAGCGGAACTCGAGGGTATGCCGGATACCTATCCATTCGGTTTGTGAATGCGGGTAACCCTTACATCATCCGGTTTCAAGCCCTGCTAAGGTTGACCACTCGAAGCTGATAATTTCCCCGGAGATATCGACGTGACCAAGGAACTGACCGAGCTGCAGAAGACGCTGCAACAGAACAAGGCCCTGTTTGTAAAAACCGCGAAGCGGGCCACGATTGAGCTGGACCGCCAGCGCAAGCGCCTGGCAACCGAGATCAACCGGGCCAATGCACGCGCACAACGGACCCGCGTTGATTTGCAGAAAAAGTCAGAACGGCTGGTCAATACGACGGCCAGGAAAGCCAAACAGGAACTCAACAGGCAGATTCGCAATCTGCAGAAACTGCTCGATGAGGCGCGAAGCGACGCAGCGAAGCTGCGCGCGGAACTGGCTCCGGTGAAGGACGATCTGACCAACGCACGCAATCACCTCGCGCATGCCCTGCACATAGACCGCGCGCTGGCAAAGATTCAGCGACAACTGTCCAGGAAGCCGGCTGCGCCTAAGAAACCCGCCCGAAAAAAATCAGCAAAGAAGAAGGCAACGGGGAAAGCTGCGCCACGAAAACGGCCGGTGGCCAGAACAGCAGGCAATTGATCTTCAGTCGCGCGGGCGATCCGGAAACGTGATTTCGAGCATGTATTGCGTTGCCGCGTTGATCGTCCAGTCTGACAGCGCTTCTTCCCCGCCTTTGACGGGCATATCGAGATAACCGGCGTTCGCGTGTTCCATCAGGACGGCCTGCCAAAGATCTGACCTGTTCTCCCAGTCCGCCGGGTTGCCCGTCACAGGCGCGCCATCGACGCCCGTTTCGTGGCATCGGGCGCAAACCATGTTGTAGGCCTCCAGTCCCGATATCTCCGGATTGGCCGCTGCCGGCGGCGGCGCCGGCTGTTCGCTGGCTGCATTCTGGACTGGCGCCTCGCTGTCATGCTCCGTGCCACATGCAGCCAGACACAGTAAACATGCCAGGAAAAAAACAGTACGATTCGCAATAGTGACCATCTCTTGATAATGAGCGCCCGCGGCCATTCACACAAGCTGCGGTCCGGGATTGGATGCCGACCGGATGCCACTGTGTCGCCTGTCAGCCCTCTCCCGCAAGAACAAAGGAAAATTCCGATGGCAAAAGTGACTGGAATCGGCGGTGTGTTTTTCAAAGCACGGAAAGACTCTGCAGCGCTCGCCGCGTGGTATGAAAAGCATCTGGGCATGAAACTCGAAGATTGGGGTGGCGCAATTCTCAACTGGCAGGAAGACACTGCAGACGACAAGGGGCTGACCGTCTGGCATGTCGCCGCCAAAGACAGCGAATGGTTCAGCCCGAGTCAATCGACCTTCATGATCAACTACAGGATCGACGACATGGCGGCCATGATTGATCAGCTCAAGCGTGGTGGCATCGAGATCCTGCAAGGCCCCGAATCACACGAGAACGGCAAGTTCGCCTGGATCATGGATCCGGAAGGAAACAAGGTCGAGTTATGGGAACCAAAGCTCTGGAAGGCGGATCACGGTGGTTGAAATTAGCCGCGAAGATTCCGCTACCAAGGGTCGCTACGTGGCCCGGGTACCAGGTTATCCGAACGCCGGCGAACTGACCTTTTCGAAACTTGGCAGCAACACCGTTATTGCCGACCACACGGGTGTGCCGGAGTCGTTGCGCGGCCAGGGCATCGCGCTGGCGCTGGTCGAGCGCCTCGTTGCCGATGCCCGGGCGCAGGGTTTTAAAATCGTGCCCTTGTGTCCGTATATCCGCGCCCAGTTACCGCGGCATCCTGAATGGGCGGACGTCATACAGACCAGCTGATCGTTTCGTGATTACGGGCTATCGGGACTTCAGTCAAAACGGCGTAGACTGTTTCGGCCGATGGCCAGCCCCGGGCCGCACCCGGCCATGTTGCATTATCAACTTGTTGGAGGTCTACATGCTGCAACTTCAAAAAATACAAAGATTACTGCTGCCGGTAGTCGCGACCGCCGTCCTTGCGCCGTCATCTCTCCTTGCGCAGGACTTTTCTGACAGTGACTCGCAGGAAATCGCCAGTTATGTATTGAATGACGCGAAGCTCGCCAAATTTGCGGCGGCAACGCGCAACCTGGGCGAAATTACGGAGCAGTTGCCGAGCAACTGCGACGATGAAGAAGGCGCGCAATCACTGGATGAAGTGGCCGCGCACCTCGATGCGATTCCCGACGTGCGTGAGGCGATCGTGTCGGCAGGGATGACGAGTCGCGAGTACGTGGTATTCAGCTTTTCCCTGTTCCAGAACGGCATGGCGGCGTGGGTGCTCAGCCAGCCCGGTGGTTCCTTGCCCGAAGGTGCGTCGATGGCGAACGTCGAATTCTACCGTGCAAACGAGGCAACCTTTCAGGAGCTGGGCAGCCTGACGCAATCCGACGAGTGTGACGACACCGCTGATGATGAATATGACGACGATGACTATGACGCAGACGACGACGAAGGTATGTGAGCTGCACTATCAGTCAACTGGATTGTGGCAGTGCTGCCGCCGTGAAATTTCTGCTGAAGGCAGCATGCGTCAGGGCTGGCGTTCGACAACGACGTACCAGGTCGATGTGCCGACGATAGTTGTCTCGGAGGTATTGTCATAGTATTGCAATGTGCCGGATGCAGGTAGCGCTATTCCATAGCCTGCGTGGGCAATCGTCCACTGGGCATCGTTGAAAGGCAGAAAATACGGTTTGCTGGGATCCTCGGTCTGCTGGATTTCCGTCTGGCAGCGATCCGTTTTCGAATAGACACCAGCGGTGATCGGAAAGAATTCCAGGGACAAGTAGCCGCCATTCGGCTGACCGCTTACCCAGTTATAGCTTGGTAGCGCGGCCAAGCGCCGGGTCAGAGGATGGGTGGCAGCCGCGCCTGTCGGAGCCTGGTGCGCCGGACCGAAACCGCCGATCGGCGTGCCAACCACTTCGAGCTCCTGCCATCCCACAGAGTCCGCGAGCGGACAGCTCTGCCCGAGTCCCTGCAGCTGCTGCGTTCCCGAGGCGAAACCCCTGACGATTCCACGATATTTGCCGTCCTGCTGCAATGTGAGAGTGCCCTCGACTGTGTCGTAGCCATGGCGCGTGCCGCCGCCGAGAAAACCCATGTCGAGTTTGACGTTGTAGGTGTTTGCGATGCTGATATCGATCCTGTCATTGGCACTCGCATTGGTAGTGGCATTGGGATTTGCATTGGTGGTGGCATTCGCGATCGGCGGTTGCAAAACGTGCCAGCCGATATCGACCTCTCTGCGGGCTGCAATGTCGCCGATCACGAAGTCGCGTAGTTGCGGTGGCAGAGCATAGTGTGCTGAAACCAGGTCCCACTGGTCGATCATCACGGCGATCTCCGCCCTTTCCGCTGAGGCTGCACCCCGCCCGTTCGCCGCCTCGGCCTTGGGCTGATAGCTGATCCTTGCGACGCCAGTCGGGTCCGTGGTGGTCGGCGTGCCGAGCGCCGGCACGAGTTCCCCATGCTGGTCAAAGACCTCTGGATGGTCCGAGTGCCAGTTGATTTGCCGGCCAGCGAGCACCCCGGTCGCCGGCGTAAGTAACGACAGCCCGGGAAAGGCGGTGGTCGATTGAGCGGCTGGCGCACCCAACCGCGCCTCCAGCGCCACTTTTGTCCCGGGACCTCCGTGACCTTCATGCACCAGGTCCGGTTGCAACGCGATCTGGATCGGCATGCGTGCCGCCACCACCGCGAGTCGCGCCAGCAGGTCGCGCCAGCTTGCATTGTTCCAGCCGGCGACCGGCGGCGGCAGTGGCTGCAACACGGTGCTCGCTGTTCCCCAGCCTGACCCCGGGTTCAGTTTGTCCGGCGGCACGAAACCGTCTACCAGCAGCAACCAGATTTGCAGGCGGGTCAATCGCGTGCGGGGTTCAATGGGTTGACTGAGCATCACCATCGGTACCAGCGCCTCGTATTGGTTCTGGTACGCCTCGGCATACCCCGCGGCCAGTTGCTCGATCGATACG
>JAHKKM010000110.1 GCA_020027645.1 Pseudomonadota bacterium | reverse complement strand
ACCGCCGAGGCGACTTCGCGTTGTTTGTCTTTCAGGTTCTGCAAGGCCTCTTCGAAACGCCCCTTGTCCAGGTGCGGATTCGACAGGCGAAACTCCGGTACGCCGAGCAGCAGCAGTATGGCGCCGATCGAAACAGCGGAACCGATGATAAAGCCCAGTAAGCGGATCATAGGCGAGACCCTAGTACAGATTCCTGACGCGAATAAGTTGCCAGTCGATCTGCGTCTGCCAGTGACTGGTAATGGACTCGAGCTCCTCGAGCCAGCGTTGCAGTTCGACTCCCTTCATTCCCTGGCGCACCGACGCGGTGCACCGCAGCGGCAAGCGCTCGATGTGCCTGGCGAGCGCACGCGCCGCCTTGTTGTCGCTGGCCGCCAGCACGTAATAGGTGTCCATGGAGGGGCTCAGCTCCCATTTATCGCCCGGCAACCACTCGCCGCCACCGGGCGCGTCAGCAAGCAGCGAGAAGTTGACCGATTCATTCGCCCGGATGACTCGTGCCGTCGCGCGCTGGTCGCATTCTTCGCCGCCGAGCCGAACCAGCCCGAGGTTCAGCTGGTGATTGAGGAAAAACACGACCGCGTCTTCATTGCTGCGTGTTTGCAGCGCGAAGCAATCGCGCCGGTTGTTGCAGCTGCGAAAATCATCCAGCTCGATAAGGCGCAGATTGGTCAGCATCGCGCCGGGACGCGCGTAGGCAGTCGAGGGCAGCACACTCACCAGATCGGCTGCGTGGAACTTCTCTTCTATTTGGACATACGCGCTGGCACTGATCGCCTTGAGTTCGGATGACGGGGCATTCGGCCTGACCGTGACCCAGTACTGGTACAGGTCATCGTCGACCCGGTGGGCCCTGGCTTCGATCGCCGCGTTGGCGTCGCTGCCGTTCGGCGCGACCTGGAGCGCGTGGTAGGCCGCTAGATTATTGGTGACCAGTTCGATCATCCGGGCGGTTTCATCCGATTCGCCATCACCCGGCGTCGCGATGTATTCGCCGTCAACCTGATGTAACAGTGAACAGCCGAGTTTGTGTGCAAGCTGGGCCGCCAGCAGATCGGTTTGTGTTTCGGTGAAAGGTACGTCGCGTTCGCCGAGAAAGGACTTGTCCGTACCCACTTCGCGCCAGGCCCGGTGCTGTGCCGCCGTCAGTGCGCCGTTCCAGGTTCTGCCGAATCCGGCAACCCAGCTGCGATCGTCGAGGTCGAGGGCGCGCAATTCGAACTCGAATTCTCCGGCACGGGTCTCGGTGATCTCGAGGCCGATGTAGTAATGGACCTTATCGGCACTGCAATCCACGTTACCGCTGCCGGATATATGACCCGGCATCGATTGTTCGGGTCTCCAGGCAATGCGAATACCCGGCGTGTCCATCAGCGCATCCTGCAGGCGGTCGCGAAGCGCAAGCGCAAGTGCGCTGGTCACCGGCTGCGGATTACTGTCTTTCATTACCACGAATTGCAGCGACTCGTTACGGAATCGGGGCAGTGTCGAGAGCTGATCCGCAACATAGGGAACGAGATCCTTGTCGACCCAGTTCTCGAGTTCCGGGGAGCGCGGCGTGGCAAGGGCCGGTGCGCAGATCGCCAGCGCCAGTACCGCGAGCAGGCCATACGCTGCACGGGCGATCATGTCATTGCTCCAGCCGAAGATCGCCGTTGCCGCCGATGACCAGCTTGCCAACGCTGGATTCGGCCAGAAACTGCTTCAGTTGAGCGGCCGTGCGCGGGGGCAGGGTCACACCCCATAGCTGATCGCCGGCGAACTCCGCACCGGAGCGAAGCAATGCGGTCTTCACTTCCGCGGGCACGGTCATACCGTCCATTTCGTGATACTGGCCGGGTGTCGATGAGGGCCAGAAGTCCATCCGGCCGCCCTCGATCTTCAGCCGCATTGACTTGTCGGCGGAGATGGCGAAAAAACCGACCTCGTCCCGCGAGATGAGGCGGGTGAGCGCGTCGTCGTCTTCGAATTGCAGCGTGAACCCGACCTGTTGCGGCTGCGCGGGTGTGGCGATTGCGCTCTCCGGCTCTGCTGGCGCCTGCTCGATCGGCTCGGGCTCTGCCGGAGAGCTGTCGGGCACCGGCACCGTTACTGATTCGATGGTTTTCTCGACCGGCTTGCTGACGACGTCGGGTACTGCGGTGCGTGCAACAACGGGCGAGGGTGCCTCTGGCGTCCTGGTTTGCATTGGCGATTTTGCGACGGTTGCCGGTTTCGGCAGCAGCGAGGCGGCCCGAGGCAGTTCCACCGTCCTGGGCTCCTCGACGGACTTTTGTGCGACCGGGATGGTTTGTACCAGTGCGAATATGGCCACGAGGCAAAGTGACAGGATTGCGAGGAAGCGCATCACGTCGGTTTGCAGTTCTGCGTCGGCGGTGTCCATTTGTCCGCCGCGACCCGCTGCATAATGGAGGGGCGAGCGCATCATTCGATACTGCCTGCCCGCTCGCTCGCCGGTGCGACGTGGCCTTTCAGGTGTCCTTCTATGCGCTCGAGCGTGTCGCGCATGCGCGAGGTATCGGCGCGGGCCGCCGTGTCGTAGCAATGCTGTAGCGCAGAACCGAGCGTTATCGACTTGTAGACGCGCATCAGGTATCCGCCGATGCCGCCGAAAATCGTCGTCGAGAGGGCCACCAGGATCCCGCCGTCGACCATGCGCCGGAGAATAATGTATGCGCCGTCCTGCAGGCCGTTGCTCGGGTCTCCGAGGGCGAACAGCAGGGCACTGCGCATTCCGATGGCCGTCCAGATCACGCCTGTGCCGACAAACAAGGTCATCCAGGTATCGGTCAGGTGATCGAGTTGTACGATTTCATTCAACGGTTGCGCGTTCTCCAGCGCATTGCGCAGCCGCCGCAGCGTTTCAAAGAATGCAATCAGCAGAACGGCAAATACGGGAATCGAGGAACCGAGGTTTGCGTACGCCCATTGCAGCCAGTCACCGACATGCTGCTCACCCGGGAAACTGATAACCCGGGTGCGGGCGAGTACGTACAGTATCGCGGCGGCGCCGACGAAGGAGCCGAAGACACCAGCCGTCAGTCCCTGGATGAAGTGCTCGCTGTTTGCTTTACGCATACCACGGACGACGCTTCAATTGCCGGCCGCACAGGCGGTGCAGGTTGCCTCGAGGACCAGTTCGATCTCCTGGTAGAGTTCGTCCGCACGGTAGTAGCCCTCGTTGTCCAGGCTCACCCGGAGCAGCCCGCGTTCCTTGTCGCTGAGCTCACGCTCCATGTCGATCATCACCCGATCGCGGCGCGGGCAGGTGTGCGAGCAATTGTTGTAGTCGCCCGCCATCGACATGAATTTCACGTTGAAATAGCGGTTGTAATAATCCTTCGCCTGGCGCTGGCTCAGCAGCCCTTCATCGCTTGACCACATCAGGAAGTCGCTGAAGATGCGTTTGTTTTCGGGCTTGGGGTCGCCTTCGGCGACGCGCAGCAATTCGTCGTAGTAGCGATCGAAATGCGCTTCGCAACCACTGGTCAGGGTGTGTTTCACGTCGTCAATGGCAGTCTCCAGGTTCTTGCTGGTGCTGCCGCTGCAAGGCGGTGTGCTCGCGCAGGAAGCCAGCAGGAAATTGCTGGCGAGTAATGCGATCAGGATCGATGGCGACACTCGGCCGCGGATGCTGTTCATGACGTTCTCCCTTGATAATCCTGTGGTCATTGCAGATCAGTTTTCGAGCGGACTGCGATAGGCCTGCTCGATACTGCCTGGAGGCGGGCCGGCAACCTGTACGTTACTGGCGTCGTCGCCGAACAGGATCGACTTGACGCCGTCGACGACTTCCATCATTTCCGGCGTGATCGTCCCGAATGACTGGTTCAACTGTTCGATCAGCGTCGCGCGCGCAATTTCCTCACGAGTTCTTGCGATCAGGGTGCTGGTCTCGTCCATATCGAGGTAAATATCCGATGCGAGTACCGCAAGCGACTGATCGCTCTGGCTGCTGGAGGAGGCGACCAGCTGGTAATACTGGCGAAACCTTTCCGAGAGCCGCATGCCGGATTTGCCACGCATCGAGGGGCCGGCAACGCTGGCGGTCTGCTGCGGATTGCCGCCGAGCAGCGTTTCCTGCAGCGTCCACGGCGTCATCTTGTTGCCGAGTTCGCTGCGCAGGCGTTTCTCGAGACTGAGGCGGGTGTTGTTCACCGTGTGTTCCATGTCCGGCAGCCGTTGTTCCATGATGCCGAGCATTTCGAGGTAGGTGGCGCCGAGCTGACGTGACAGGCGCTGGCAACCGGGGTCGTTTTCCGCCCCTTCGCATTTGCTCTCTGCGTACAGTTGCTGTTGCTGATCGAGGCGGCCGATGACTTCCTGCAATCCGGTCTCCATCTCCTTGGCTACCGAACTGGTTTGCCGAAGATCATCGATCACGGTAGTCGGGAACAGCCGGATGGTCGGTGCGGTGGTATTGGCCGATGCACGGCCCACGAAAGCGAGAGCAGCCAGTACCAGGAATCCAATGATGATGCGTCGTGCCTTGTCGATTGCGCGATTCAGCGGGACGGACTGGGCAGTGCGGGCGCGGTCGTGACCGGTGATGACGTTCATATCGTCTCCCTTTTGTATGACGATATGCTGGGCCCCGGTCGCTGAATGGAAGCTGAATAGCTT
The DNA here is from genome assembly GCA_020027645.1 of Pseudomonadota bacterium. GTDB lineage: Bacteria > Pseudomonadota > Gammaproteobacteria > Steroidobacterales > Woeseiaceae > JAKEGN01. The sequence continues at coordinate 3,471 of JAHKKM010000110.1, read as the reverse complement.
ATGTCGCTGGACTATAATCGCCGCGATTCAAAGGACCAGATCCGGAGTGCCGAACGATGTTGCAGACTTTTGATCAGGCGCGGCTGGCCGCCGCAGGCCCGCAGGACCTGTCGGATGCGCTGGAAGAGGGCGCAATCGTGTTTTTTCCCCGTTCACCGGTGCCGCTGCCGTCCACCGAGGACCTTGAGTTCTTTCGAGTAGAACTCCCTAACTTGCTGAAATTAAAAAATATCTCTTATCACCCGGAAGCAGGCCATGTGAGTGGGCTCGACGCAGCCGATGCGGCGACCGCGGAACGTGTACAGCGTGTGCTGACCCGGGTCAGCGACGATATCGGGCATTTTCTGCAAAGCAAAATGCCCGGTCTCACCCGGGACTGGACCGTGGGCACTTGCAGTTTCCGGCCGATCCAGGAAAAGGGACGAAACCTGAAGCCTCACGCGAGCAACGAACTGATACACATCGACGCGGGTGCCTACGGCGCGACGAATGGAGACCGGATCTTGCGATTTTTTATCAATGTGAACCCGTCCGAGGATCGTGTCTGGGCAAGCAAGGGAACTTTTCCGGATGTGTACCGGCGGCATGGCGATGCCGCGGGCGTCCGGGTGGCGAGACCGTCAGCCAAGTACCTGCAAAAGAGGCCGCTCGATCATCTGCGAACAGGATTGCTGAAAGGCGTTGCTGCACTCGGCTTGCCGAAAGCGCAGGTACTGGATTCATCGCCGTACGATCGTGTGATGCGCCGCTTTCACAATTACATGAAGGACACGCCGGCATTCCAGCAGGATTCGCAAGGTCACGAAAACTTTCGCTTTCCGCCGTTCTCCGCGTGGATGGTGTTCACCGACATGGTGAGTCACGCAAGCATTTCCGGCCAGCATGCCCTGGTGCACACCAGCATCGTGCGCCTCGCGAGCTGCAACAAGCCGGAACTCGCGCCCTACAACATTCTCAGGAAGTCTGCCGCTTGAAAAATCCTGCGCGGCTCAGGGTGCCTCGATAATCTGGTAGATGAATCCGCTGCCGTAGTCCAGCAGGTACAGTTCGCCGTCCAGGTCCTCGGCGAACGAGGCAATATTGTGGGTGCTGTCCAGCAATTCCTCTCCGACCGTACCCTTCGCGGCGTTCGCAGCAACACCGAAGATCCTGCCGCTGCCGAAATCGCCGTAAATATAAGTGCCCGGCAGGTTCGGAATGGCCATGCCACGGTAGACGTAGCCACCAGTCACCGAGTTGCCGAGCGCATGCGAGTATTCCGTAATCGGATTCTCGAAACTCGCGCAGCTGGCGGTGCCGGGCGGATAGCAACTGGAACCCTCGCGCACACGCCAGCCGTAGTTCAAGCCGAGTTCCACGCGATCGATTTCCTCCCATGCGCCCTGGCCGACATCGCCGACCCAAAGGTCCCCGGTCAGGCTGTCGAAACTCCAGCGCCAGGGATTGCGAAATCCCCAGGCGAAGATTTCGGGGCAGTCTGTGGCGCCGAAGCCCTGCGTGCACATCGGGTTGCCGGCAAAGGGATTGTCAACCGGAATGGCATACGCGAGGACGTTGACATTGATACGGAGGATCGTGCCGAAAAGATTCTCCGTGTTCTGCGCGTTATTTGCCGGATCGCCGCTGCCGCCGCCGTCGCCGAAACCGATATACAGGAGTTCATCAGGCCCGAAGGCAATGTTGCCGCCGTTGTGGTTGGTCGCCGGCTGCAGCATGGACAGGAGCACCTGCTCGCTCCCCACACTTAAAGTGAGGCCGCCGTCCACGCTCACGAAGCGCGACACCCTCGATTCCAGTCCGCCGCCGAAACCCGTATAGGACAGATACACCTCGCCGTTGGCGGCGAAATTCGGGTGAAATGCCATTCCCAGCAAACCCGCTTCGTTTGCCGCGGAGTTGACGATGCCCGTCAGGTTGGCAAAAACGGTAACGTCGGCTGGCATGACGTTGGGGTCATTGGGGAAGGTGTAGATCATGCCCGCTCGCTGCACCACGTACCAGCGCGTGTCGTTGTTCGGCCGCTGCAGCATGGCGAGCGGCTGATTGAAAGCGATCTGGGGGAATGCCCTTTGTGTCGCGATGTCGCTTCCGCCGGGCGGCGGTGGCGGTGGAGCGAAACCATCGCCGCCGCCACTGCCGCAGGCGGAAATAGCAAGCATCGAAACAGCTGCAAGTACCGTTTGAATTTCGCGGCCAGTCATCGTCTTCATCGCGCTTTCCCGTTCATCTGCAGGTATCCACGTTAGCCTAGCACCGGGGATTGTCAATCCGTCGTTGTACTGCGACAGCGAAACCGCAGGATAATTCCAGTCTATGTGCCATGTTCATGGCAGGCCGGCTGGACAGAAACCGACTGCAACGGTCATTATGTCTGCATCCGCGAACCAGTGCATCCCGCGCCAAAAACATACAAAAAGGGCAAGCGAAAATGACCAGACGACTGATTGCATTCCTGACTGCCGTACTGGCGATAACGGCTTGTGACCCGGTTAGCGTCGAAGTGGCGGTTAACCCCGCGGCCGTCGAGCGGCCGAAGTTCCGCATAGAGACAGATGAGGTCTTTTCATCGGCAAGCATCGGGCAATACGCCGGGGACCACGCGGATATTTACCGGCAAATCGACAGCCAGCTCGACGAACATATCGCGAATATCCAGCGCTGGCTGCGCCAGCCCTCGATCAGTGCGCAAAACGATGGCATTCAGGAAATGGCCGCGCTGTTGCGCGACGACCTGCTGGCGTTGGGATTCCAGGAAGCGGAACTCGTGCCGACCGACGGGCATCCTGGGGTCTGGGGTTACTACGACGCTGGCGCCGAAAAAACGCTGATGCTTTACCTCATGTACGACGTCCAGCCAGTCGACGCAGAGGACTGGCAAAGCCCGCCGTTCGCCGCGGAACTCGTCGAGCACGAACTGGGCACGGTGCTGATGGCGCGCGGCGCAACCAACCAGAAAGGACCGGAGAGAGCCTTCCTCAACGCTGTGCAATCGATCATCGATGTCAGGGGCGAGTTGCCGGTCAACCTGATGGTGGCCGCGGAAGGCGAAGAGGAACTCGGGTCACCGCACTATCCGCAGGTCATCGACAAGTACCAAGAGCGGTTGAAGTCAGCAGCCGGCGCGATCTTCCCCATCAATTCGCAGCGGCCGGACGGCAGCCTGTCGATGACGCTCGGCGTGAAGGGCATCATTTATTTCGAGCTCGAGGCGAAAGGCAGCGCAGACGGCGGACCGACGAAAGCAGAAATTCACGGCTCCTACAAGGCACTGGTGGATTCGCCGGTGCTGCGGCTGGTGCAGGCCATTGCCTCGATGACCAGCAAGGACGGCAACACGATACTCATTCCGGGCTATTACGACGGTATCCGGCCGCCGAACCACGAGGAACAGGTATTGATGAACGGTGTGTTGGCGACCAACAGCGACGACGAGGTCAAAGCACAGCTTGGCGTCGATACCTGGCTGGACGA
>JAHKKM010000109.1 GCA_020027645.1 Pseudomonadota bacterium | reverse complement strand
GATTTCATGACAAGCGCTGACTGTCGTCGTGCATCCGCGTAAGAAAATTGCGGATCGCGGGTTCGGCTTCCTTGCGTGACATCAGTTTCTGCTGTTCCAGCACTTTGGCCATATCCTTGATAGAGCGTTTCCCGTCGATCAGCGACATGATGAATGAATAGATCTGTGTTGACATTGCCTGGGTGCGAAATGAGGGCAGCAACGGCACCGGTTCGTTTCCCGTAACGATCCAGTCCGGCAGCGCCTTGTGCCGGTCCGGACTTTCCGCTTCCTGCTGTTTCTCCGCGCTGAACGTGAATACCGTCTCCTGCCTTCCATGGCGGCTTGCCGGGGAGCACATATAAGGAATAGTGGCTTGCGTGACCTGTGGCGAGGCAAAGCCGCACTCTTCTGCAATGACCAGCACTTCCTCCGGACTGTAGCGCCGTGCGCGATCCGGACTGTCGAATGCCAGCGAACCGAAATTGATCCAGCGGCCACCCGGCTTCAGCAGATTATTGATCCGTGCAGCAAAGGCCGGCAGGTCCTCCGATACGATGTCGATAAGCCATGGAGTGATCACAGTATCAAATGCGCCAGCAGAAAATGGCGGTCGCAGCACATCGCCAAGCACCAGGAAAAAATTCTCGCGTACGGGCTCCGGCGCTTGCAGCTTTCTGAGCACCGCACAGTCGTCGAGCGACTTCGGCGCGATCGGGAATTCGTACATCTGCAGTTGTTCACCGCTCACAAGTTGCCTGGCAATGAGCAACAGCAGCGGATTGAAATCCAAAGCCACGGTGGTTTCAACGGAAAGCTGCATATGCATGTCATAGGCCAGCCGGCAGGCTCCGGCGCCAAGTACCAGTACCTTGCCTAGCTGCGCATCCTTTGGCAGGACGCTGCGGATCTGCGCAAGCGACGCGTCGTTCTCCCGGTCGCCCCAGGCCCAGTCCCTGTGAACATTGGCATAGTAGGTGTTCAGCCCCTGGTCGGACGGCAGCCGGGTACGCAATGCAAGCTGCGATTCGTAGCTCGCCTGCATCGATTGCACGTCCACCGGGGACAGCATCTGTCGGAGCATTTTCTTGTGCTTGTCGGTCGCTGCCAGTTGCTGTTCGAGGCGCTTGCGCGTCAGCGCACGCCGGTCCTCTGCGATCAATTCCGCCTTGATACGTTGCGATTCGTGTGACAGTTGCTGCAATGAATAATGCAGCCGGTTGCGCCACTCACCAAGGCTGGATTCGGCGTCGGCAAACAGCCAGGGTATGCCGCCGATATCCGGAAACTCGGCCTTGCAGGCGCTGCAGCGATAGCTGCCGGCTGTCCTGTCCAACGGTGACTTGTCACAGCGTGGGCAGGCGAGTAGTTCGTCAAGGCGACCGGCATCCTGCATTCAGTTCTCTGTGGGGAATTAGAGTGACAGTAACCTTAATTCAACTCGAACTAGAGTGACAGTAACCCTAATTCAACTCTGAATTAAGGTTACTGTCACTCTAATTCCCAAAAGATTAACGGCCAGCCGGATGAATCCGGCTGGCCGTCAATTGATACCCCAACAGAGAGAGTTAGCCGGGATTCAACGGGCCGATTGTGCCCTGCACGATGGCGTCAAACGCCGTCATGCGATCCCGCAGGCTGGTGTCACCGAGTCCGTGGTTCGGGAACAGGTTGGCGAAGTTGCCTTCGTCACCGTGCAAGGCCATGTAGTTCAGGATCACGGTGTTGACCAGCAGGTTGACGTTGTTGGCAGCCGGTGTGGCAGCCCGTGCCACGTTGGCGCCAGCATCCATGTAACCGAGTTGCTGGTGCAGCGCCTGCTGGGCAGGAGTCGCACCGCGCAGCACTGCCCGGCCGTTCGGGTTGAAGACCAGGAAGAACGAGGCCGCCGTCGACGAGTCATCGCTGACCCATTCGCCCTTGCCACGACCCTCGATCGAGTTGTCGATCACGCCGTCGCTGGAGAGCGAGCCGTCACTGAAGACGTACAGCATCAACGGTACGCCGATGCGTGCTGCGTATTCGATGCAGGCACCCATGCAGCGTCCAGCCCGGAAGTCTTTGACCTCGCCTTCGCGACGTTGGCCGCCGTGGTAGTCATAGCCGCCCATTTCGATACAGGCAGCACCGGCAAAGCCGTTGATCACCAGTTTCATTACCGAGGCGGTCTTGCGGAATTCCTGGCCATTGGCGTCATTACCGTTGAACTCGGCGTCGGTGAATATTCCATTCGGCCCGACGATCATCGGGTCGAGGCCCGGATCGAGCGGCGTGCCGCCAAATCGATCGGCGATGTCTGCGGATTTCAGATAGCCGCAACGCACCATGTCCTTGATCACGGCGCTCGCGGGAATCTGCTGGCCTGCGTCCAGTGTGCCCATTTTCTGTTCACTGATGCGATAGATCGACTCCATGACGGCTGTCGCGTCTGCAGGGCCGAGGATACCGACCAGCTGGCCGGTGTCGACCAGTGCGGTCACGTCGCTCGGACGATCTACTTTCGTCGGGCGCAGTTCCGGATTCATCATCATGGCCGGAATCATCGAGTTGCCGCCGGAATCGCTGTTCTCGGTACCGGCTAGCGTCAGGATCGATCCGTTAGCACCTGCTTGTGCAATACCGTAAAGCGGATTGTGCGGGTTGTTGGAGGTGTCGTTATCCGAACGAGCCGGGATGACCGCGCCGTTCACGCTGGCTTCGCGCCCCGGTGTCATGCTGAGGAGCATGCCGCGACGGAAGGCGCTGTCGAGATGGAACCCCAGCCCGAAATCGGCGTTTGCAAACGGCAGCCCGGTGACCGTGTCGGTCAATCCTGGAACCATGTCGCCAGGTAGGCCGAGTTTTTCGTAACCCGAGGTACTCAGGAAATCGAATTGGCCGCCTTCCTTGCCGACCAGTACGTTGGAACCGGCGATGTTGGCGCCGCCCGCGAGGTCGAAGCAAATGAACGGAATCTTGCCCGCGCCGGCCGTCGCAATATTGCATGGATCGGACAACAGCGGGGTCAGATCGCTGGACAATGCGGCAAACGCTTCACGCGGGTTGGAGAACAGGCTCATTACGCCGCCGCTCACCGCAAACGCCGATCCCGACAGGAAGCCCTGTGCAACAAATTCCCGACGCGTCACTGGACGTGAATGATCGCCATGCAACTGTGGCGCATCCGGATTCCGCTTCTTGCGATTCTTAGCCATAAGCTTTGCCTCGTATCCTTTCTGTACTGTCTACTGAACCAGCGTTACTGCGCTGCCGACAACCGACGCGCAAACCGCCTTGGCAATGGAACGGGTATCCGGATTGTCCGGACTTACCAGCAATCGATCGATCAGGTTACCCGGATAGATGCCATTCGCCGTGCTGTAGCCGAGCTCGTTCCTTACATCCGTGAAATCCGGCTGTGTCAGGATGCTGATGCCCATCGCGTTATCGATCAGCGGATCGATAATGGCGTTGCGCGCAGCGCCTGCGTATGCCGTGGCAGGTGCAAGGTTGAAGTTGAAGCCATTGAAGTACGCTGACGCCTTCGTACCGTCGTTCACCAGCGCGTTGCAGTACTCGATCGCCATCTGCGCGATCGCAACCTGGTGCGATGACAGGAATGCTTCGGGGCTTTCGATCGCCGGCAATGACTGCCGCAGGCTCTGGAAAGTCATGTCGACATTCGTCTGTTCCGGATCGACGGTGGTAATCGCCGCCATCGTGGCATTGATCTCGTCGAAGGTGCGTACGCCGAAGCGCTGTGCTGCCGGCAGGTCTGTCTCCACAATGACCAGTGGCGGATCGAAGGTGCGCACGTAACTCTGCGAACCGAGCAGATCGAAAGTCAGGAAGAATTCATCTTCCTGCGGTCCTTTCTCCAGAGGTACGACCGCGCCAAGGTCGGACAGCGGCTGGCCGAGATCGCCAAAGAGCGAAGCGGACAGCGTCTGGTCCATCGTGGCGTAGGTCTGGCCAACGTGGACTTCTGCGCCGTTCACTCCAATGCGCAGGCCCTGGAGCGGAATGCCTTCCGGCTGTTGCGCCGAATCGAGCGTAAGGAAGTGCGGCCGCGTGAACAGGTAACCGTAGCTGTCGAACTGTGCCACTTCAAACAAGATGTAGGCAGTTGGCACATTGATGATGTCTGCAATGCTGAACAGCAGGAAGAATTTCTCACCTACGCCCACATCGAAGTTCTGCACGATCTGTGCCGGCGTCAGTACGCGATTGTGTATCGCAACCAGGCGGAAAGTACCCTGGAACAGGCCGGTACTCGATGCTTCGTTACCGAGCACCAGGGCAAAGGTATCCTGCCAGTCGGTGAGTGACCCACCCGGAACCGGGTCTTGCTGCGTGACCAGCTCGCCGTTGACGTAAATTGCACGTCCGTCGACCGGGCTGTAAGTCGCCACGACATGCTGCAAACTGGCCTGCAGCACTTCGTCGGCATCGGGCGTCGCCAGGCGCGGATCGCCATTCAGGCTGGTCTCGGTGCTGCGATGACGGAACTCATAGTTGTACAGCGTCTGCTGCAAGGTGAAGTTGCGTGCATCGTCGCCGGCCGAGTAGGTGACGATCCGGGCCATTTCCTGCGTGACATTGGCAGGAACGACCCAGGCTTCGATCGAGTATTCGCCGGTGGCCTTGATCAGGTCGTGCAGCTTCTTGCTCGCTGACGTAGAGCCCTGAGCTTTGCCGTTGCCCGGCCCAATCGTGATGCCCCAACCGCCGAACCAGGTGACGTCGCCGGACATAGTCAGGTTGATCGCCGGTTCGACACCGCTGGTGTCGAAAGCTGTTGTGCCGGAGCCGGTCTTGAACTCCCACAAGGCGATCTGGGCATTCTCGTAACGGTTGCCACCGGAGGCGATGGTGCCGTCAACCAGGCGCAGCGCCTTGCTGTTGACCAGCGTCGCATCCAGCTGTGTCAGGGGAACCGTATCCGCAAATGCCTGGATCGCGGCTTCCATTTCGTTCGAAGCAACAGTGCAGTCGTTATCCCAGCAGTTGTGGAATTCATTGCGCAGCCGCAGCACGAAGCGCGATGCCGCCGCATCGTCGAGGTCCATTCTCGCTTTGGCAGCCTCGTAGGCAACATTCGCATCCATCTCGGCGAAGTACGGTTGCTGCGACGTCGGCGCCTGCGAGCTGTGGCAGCCTGCGCAGTACTCGAGCAGGATCGGCGTGTGCACGAGGTTCGCAAAGTTGCCGACGGTGGCGTTTGCGTAACTCTTGCTCGCACCCGGATCCAGTTCCGGCGGAGGATTCAATACGATCTGGCGACCGCCACCGGCGCTGGCACCGGCCCACCCTTCGATCCAGGTGGTCATGATGTCGGCGCAGGCGTTGTTATCGGTCAGCCAGCAATTGTGGCCGCTGCGGATTTTGGAGACCAGCCGGGAATCGGCCGGCTGCGGCAGGTTCGCGACCGTATTCGCTGCCTCGTAAGCGAGGTTGACGTCGTCGTGACGTGCGAACATCGGGTTCTGACCGACGCCGTCGGTATGGCATCCACCGCAGCGATTCGACGCCTGGATGTTGTCCCACACATTCAGTTTGAATGCCTGAATGTCGGCTGTTGCCGGTGGCGGGCCACTGTAAGTCGTCGGCGGTGTTACGCCGGTGACGGGGTTGTCGGTGGTCTGTGCGCCACCGCCGCAGGCTGTCAGGGTCGCCGACAATGCGATTGTCAGCGCCAGCTTCAGGCCGCGAATCCGGTTCATGCTGTGCACGAAGGCCATGGCAAATCCTCTTGCGTTAATCATTGTCAGAGCCTCCCTACTGGCCCATGCAATAGACGGCCGCTTCCGCGAACGTCTGTTTCATGCGATAGCCGGATTTGAATGAGGTCACCATCTGCGCAACCTGCGCGCGATCGGTGACGTCCTCGGGTGCCCTCAGGCAAACGGCACGAAATACTTTCTTGACCTGGCAGTATGCAAACGCATCGCTGTTGGCGAGCTCGGCGCCCATGCTCTTGGCACCGTTACCGCTGCCCGGCAGACCCGGATCCCAGCCAAGGAATTCGTTTTGCCCAACGCGCCAGCGGTTCTCCCAGGCGTCATCCGGTGTACGGAAGCCGTAGGGGAAGTTGGCGTCGTTGTTGAAATACTTCGGCTGAACGACGCCCGGCGTATATTCGATGCTGCCGCTGGTCGGATTGAAGTTGTAATAGGCAAAAGCCTGTGCCATCGGGTCCATGCCGTTGTGGCAGCCGATGCAGTTCGTCAGGAACAGGCGGCTGTCGCCACCCGGGCTGCGGCTGACATCCTGGCGGATACGATCCGGTCATCATGTCGTGACCATCGGCCTCGAACTGCTCGTAATGGTTATTGTTCGAATTCGAATAACCAGGCAAACCCGGTACGCCGGTGGCGATGTACAGGATGTCGTCCGAAAGCAGGCCATTGAAAGGCACGTCGTCGCGAATCATGCCAACGACCGTGGCAATGTAGTCGTTCAACGGAACGAACACATTGCTGTCGCGGTTTGTCCACGGCGCGACAAAGTTCTTCAATGTCACATTGTAGAAATTGGCGTTGTTCATCGCCGTGGTGGCCGCAGCGAGCGGGTCGTTGTTCTGGCCTGGGTCGATGTCAGCTTCCATCGAAGCCAGTACGGCTTCAGTCGGCGGTACGCCAGCGAGGCGATCGTGCATGCGCTTGGCCTGCTCCCGCGGACCCGCATTGGCAGTACCGGCCATGCCCGCGAGAAGTACGGCGAGCATAAGTATCCCCGGCACCCCTGCGAGCTGACTGAGCCAGCCAGTCGGGCGCTGACCGTCGATGATTTCCTGTCTTGTCCACGTTATGTATTTCATAGCGTTCCTGCTCATGACCAATACGACCAAAACCCATTCGATTCAGTGGTCGACAAGTGCGATCCGAAAATGGCACGGATCGAACTGTCGTTGCGAGGACTCAAGGGGAGGGATGGCACGTCTTATAAAGACGAACGTCCGACCTGTCTCCTGGCGGCCCCGCTGTCGGTCAGACCGACAACGTGCGTCGGCCTTGCGATCGGTTGCTTTGCGTAGCCTCATCACTTTGGTGTTGAGACCTTGCCCTTTTCAGAAGTCCCTGTTGTTCGTGTTTCTTCCTTGAACAGCTGTCACCAGACAGGCGGACTTGCATTAAAGAGCGTGCATGAAGATTCCGAAAATTGCCGTGAATGCATTCACAATCCCATCGCGGCAAGTGACCTTCAACAACCGTTGCTTCCGATCCACACGGTATGAAGCAAGTGCTGTGCCACTCCGATGCCAACAGCGAAAATAGCTTAATAAAGATAATAAAAACAGCTACTTATAGGAACACTGCTCGTGCGATAAAAGCTCGCCATATGTCAAGTGACTGTCGTAGGAACCGCACATCGCTGACGAGGCGTATTTGTAAACCACTGATTCCTAAAGGTCGCGCCGTTGTCGCTCGTTACAGACAGCAATGTCATCTCGCGACAGCAATGCAACAACTCTGCCGCCAGCCGATCGTGTAATGAGTGTGCGATGAGCGTGCAATGAGCAAGGGACGGAATTTCTGCTGTGGCGGTTTGCAAACGAATGCAGCAGAAGAAAACTTCGCTTCGATATCAGGAGAAACCTTTGCCGGAAGGATTTCGTGTGCGCGCGTGAATTACACAGTGCGGTTGATACAGGTTCTTGTCTGCACCCGTGTGCAAGGTAATTTCATTATTTAACTTTGCGTACTGTCGGACTTTCGAGACATTACATTGAATTGTTTGATTTTTTATACTTCTGCCAGGTTGCAGCAATTGTCAGCACGAACTGTCGCACGGTTCGTGGCACGGTTCGTTGTCTTCGACATGCTGCTTTGTTGTACCGATGTGACACTAGTCACGGCCGGCCACGCCAGAAGATCCAATGGCCGGGCTTTTGTGATCGCGTTAACGGTATATCCGGTGCCTCGCGTCCACTATTGCACATTACTTGAATGTTGGAGTAGTGCGTGTCGAGTCCCCGGGATCAGTCCGGCAATGGAAGCTCGCGACTGAAATCAGGCCGACACGTCACTTGCGGAGATCATGTTCGCACTGGCATTTGAGTCTTGAGGAAGCAGCTATGAACAGGCAATCGCAAATCATCATGGATGAGTCCGGGCAGCGCGGCGTGCATTTTTATGCATTTCTGGCTGCGTTAATTGCCGCATTGTTTCTGTTTGCCGGTTGTGAGAAGGGTGATGGCGTACAGCTCGGTACCGGCCAGGACCCCGATCCGGTGGTCATCGATTTCCCCATCGCTTATATCAAAGAGCCATTGCCTGTCGATGACGACGGCGAGTTTGTGCAGACCGACGTTCGTGAACTCGTAACCTTCAATTTTGGTGGCGATGTTTATTTCCGCGACCGCGCCTCACCGGGCGCGCTGGACGTCAACATCACCGGAGCAATTAACCAGGGCCTAGGCGCGGTGCGCGACCTGGAGATGTCCTACGACGGCAGCACGCTGCTGTTTGCGATGCGCGGGCCGATCGATCTTGGTCTGGCCATAGACGACGAGGACCAGCCGACCTGGAATATCTGGGAGTACACCTTCGAGACCGGTGTGCTGCGCCGTGTCATTGCATCGGACCTCACGGCGGAGATCGGGCATGACATCGGACCGAAATACCTGCCGGACGGACGCATCATTTTCTCGTCGACCCGGCAACTGCGCTCGAACGCCGTGCTGCTCGATGAGGGCAAGCCGCAGTTTCCCGCCGAGGATGAAGACCGGAACGAGCCGGCTTTTGTATTGCATGTTATGAATGCCGACGGCACGAACATTGAACAGGTTTCCTACAACCAGTCGCACGATTTCGACCCGTCCGTGCTGTCCAGCGGCCAGGTCGTGTTCAGCCGCTGGGATCACATGGGCGTCAATGATTCGGTCAACATCTATCGCATGAACCCGAACGGTTCGCAGTTGGAAATGTTGTACGGTCAGAACAGCCATGACACCGGCACCAATGGCGAGATCATCCAGTTTGTCCAGCCGCGCGAGCTCGAGGACGGCCGCATCATGGCCATGGTTCGCCCGTTTACCGACACCAGTGGTGGCGGAGACATCTTCGTCATCGACACGCCTGTGTACCTCGAGAACACGCAGCCGACCAAGGACAATGCCGGCATGACCGGTCCGGCACAACAGCGTGCCACTATCGTCAACGTCACGACCGAGCCGGGCGTACCGTCACCCGGCGGCCGTTACAGCTCGGTCTATCCGATTCAGGATGGCACCGGCCGCCTGATGGTCAGCTGGGCACAATGCAGCCTGACGGACATCGTTGACCCGAATGCACCACCGGTAGAACCTGTTTATTACCCATGCACGGCGGTCAACCTTGCCAATCCGCTGCTCGAAGAAGCAGATCCGAGGTACGGCATCTGGATCTACGATCCGCGCGACGATACGCAGCTGCCGATCGTGCCGCCGGAGCTCGGATTCATATACTCGGAAGTCGTGTCGGCCGATCCACGACCGGTTCCGCCGGTTATTCTCGACAGCGAAAGCATGTTCCTCGAGGACCCGGACCTTGTCGGCGAGGCGGCAGCCATCCTCAGCATTCGCAGCGTGTACGACTTCGACGGCGCGGCCGTCGTTAACATACCGGCGTTGGCCGATCCGGCCCAGACGACCGCTGCCGAAAGACCGGCGCGATTCCTGCGCATCGAGAAAGCCGTGTCACTTCCGGACGAAGACTTTCTCGATATCGACGATACCGCCTTCGGCCGCAGCACCCAGCAGGGCATGAAGGAAATCGTCGGCTATTCGATGATCGAGCCGGACGGCTCCGTCATGGTGAAAGTCCCGGCGAACGTAGCGCTGGCAGTCAGCGTGCTGGATTCGAACGGTCGTCGCATCACTTTTCGTCACCAGAACTGGATTCAGCTCCGTCCGGGACAACTGTTGGAATGCAACGGCTGTCATGTGGCGCAAAGCGGCATTTCTCACGGTCGCTTTGACGCGTTCGAGTCGGCCTATGCCGGAGCGCCGACAGCGGGCGTTCAATTTCCGAATACCGATCCGGCCTTGTTCGTCGGCGAAGTCGGCGACACCATGGCCGAAGTGCGCGCGCGCATTTCCTGCGCCAATACGCAGTGTTCGTCGCTCGAGCCTTCCATGGATGTCGAGTTTGACGACGTCTGGACCGATGAAACAGCTGCGGGCCGATTGAAAGACGCTTCGTTCCGTTATGCATACGTCGACCTGACGACAACGCCGCCGACGTCGCTGAATTGCATGACCCAGGTCTGGGCATCGAATTGCCGCATCGTCATTAACTACGAAATGCACATACATCCGTTGTGGGGCGCCGCTCGGCCGGTACTCGATCCGGTCACTGGAATGCCGGTACTGGATCCGGTCACGGGGCTGCCGGTCACGAACAACTGCACCAATTGTCATACGCCGGTCGATGCCGCCGGAATGGCGCATGTCCCTGAGGGTCAGCTCGACCTGACCGACGGGCTCTCACCGGATGAAGCAGATCATTTCAACGCCTATCGGGAATTGCTTTTTCCTGATAACGAACAAGAACTTAACATGGGCGCGCTGCAAGACAGGCAGGTGCAGAATGGCGTGGACGTCAACGGTAACCCGATACTCGTGACCGTCACCGTCAATCCGTCAATGTCTGTTGCAGGTGCCGATGCGTCGGGGCAGTTTTTCGATCGCTTCGATGCGGGTCAAAGTCACGAGGGTTATCTGAGTGACGCGGAGAAACGCTTGATTGCGGAATGGTTGGATGTCGGAGCGCAATATTACAACAACCCCTTCGACGCCCCGATCAATTAAATCTGCACTACTGACTCTCCTGGTCGTACTGACCCAGGTAATCAGCGCAGGAGTTGCTCAGGCCGCCGAGGCATACAAAACCGTGGCGGTTGCCGATCCCTATCTGGAGATGCACACCGGACCCGGTCGCGGCTACCCTATATTTCACGTTATCGACCGCGGCAAGTCCGTGCAGGTGCTGGCGCAGCGCACCGACTGGTTCCTCGTCCGTGGCCCGGACGGCAAGGAGGGCTGGGTCGATCGCGCACAAATGGAGCAGACGCTTCAGCCTGGTGGAGAGATCACCGAATTCGAACAGGCTGACCAGCAAGACTTCACCGATTCCAAATGGGAAGCCGGGTTGCTGGCCGGGGATTTCGGCGGCGCCAATATCATTTCGGTTTACAGCGGGTACTCGCTCAACCCACATGTCTCAATAGAGGTATGGGGTTCACAGATTTTGGGAAATTTTTCGAACGGCTGGATGGCCAGTGTTAACGTCGTCCATGAGACCTGGCCCGATTGGCGGATTTCGCCGTTCTTCACTCTGGGAACCGGTGTGATCAACACCAGCCCGAAGTCAACCATCGTCCAGGGAGAAGATCGAACAGACCAGTTAGCTCATGCAGGCGCAGGCTTCCGCATTTATGCAACGCGGCGCTTCGTCATCAGAGCGGAATTCAAGAGCTACGTCGTATTCACGAGCCGCGACGACAACGAGGAAGTAGAGGAATGGAAAGCCGGTTTCGCGTTCTTTTTCTAGTGCTGCCGCTGGCGGCGCTGACGCTTTCCGGTTGCGCAGCGACCAAAAAGCTTTTTGGTGGCGGCAATGAATCGGCGCCGCCGCCCGCGGAGTTGCCGCAGGGCCAGGTCATCGAACCCGAGGTCGAACGCCGTGAAGTGAAAGAGCCGGAGATCGATACCGAGGACTTCGAGATCGGTGCATTTGCCGGCATCATGAGCATCGAGGATTTTGGCAGCGACTTTGTCTACGGCGCGCGCATCGCGTATCACGTTACCGAAGGGTTTTTCGTCGAGGGCACCTTTGGCCAAACCAAGGCGGGCCTCACGAGTTTCGAAATCCTGAGCGGTGGCGCTCCGTTACTTTCCGATGCGGATCGCGAGTACACCTATTACAACCTGAATCTCGGCTACAACATTCTGCCGGGTGAGGTATTCATCGGCGAGGGCCGCGCCTACAACACCAGCCTGTACCTGATCGGCGGTCTTGGGTCGACGCGTTTCGCCGGCGACGACCGGTTTACCGTGAATTTCGGGGCCGGCTACCGTTTCCTTTTCACTGACTCGATCGCCGTGCACCTCGATTTCCGCGACCACCTGTATGACATCGACCTGCTGGGCGAGGAAAAGACCACGCACAATCTCGAGGCGCACCTCGGCATGACGGTGTTCTTCTGAGGCAAGGTTCACGGTTCGGTCACGATGAGCCGCGATAAGCTTGGAGCATGACTATGAACAAGAAGCTGATTTTGCGGGGTTTTATGGCGCTGCTGCTGGCTTTCGGCCTGTCCGCCTGCGGCACTGTCGAGCCGTGGGTCAAGCCATATGAGCGCGACCGTCTTGCGGACCCGATCATGTTTCTCGATGCAAACCCGGTTTCGACCTCTTATATCCAGCATGTCTATGAGGCACGGGAAGGCGCCCGTGGCGGCGAGGGCAGTGCCGGTGGCGGTTGCGGTTGCAACTGAAGAAGCCGCCTGGGCGTGACACAATGAAACCGAATCGCATTCAATTTTACGGGCTGCTGCTGATGCTGCTGGTCTGCCGCGCTGCGGTCGCTGGTGTGCTGCCAGAGGATCGCGCCGACATTCTCTATCACCTGTACGACGGCGGTGGCGTGCAGATTGACGGCCCATCGATCCTGGTTCGAAAGCAGGTTGGCAAGAGTGTTTCCTTTGCCGCCAATTATTACGTCGATATGGTCAGTTCCGCATCGATTGACGTTATAACCACGGCGAGTCCGTACAGCGAGGAACGCAAACAGTATTCGTTATCGATGGACTACCTGCGCGGCAACACCACGATGTCGGCTGGCTACACAAACAGCACCGAGTCCGATTTCGATGCGAACACCTACAATCTCAGCGTGAGCCAGGACATGTTTGGCGATCTGACGACGCTGACGCTGAGCTATGCGTACGGCGACGATGTCGTCGGGCGTTCGGACGACGACTCGTTCTCCCGCGACAACACACGCCAGCATTACGGCATGGGACTCACGCAGATCGTGACGAGAAATCTCATTGCGAGCGTGAATCTCGAGGTCATCACGGACGAAGGATTCCTGAATAATCCCTACCGCTCTGTGCGATATGCCGATTCAGATAATCCGATAGGTTACAGCTACGAGCCGGAGCTGTATCCGCATACGCGCACCACGAACGCTGTGGGCTTCAGGGCCCGCTACTATCTGCCGTGGCGGGCTGCGCTGCAGGGCGAGTACCGGTGGTTCGGCGATACCTGGGACATTGTTTCGAACACGGCCGCCGTCACTTACGTTCACCCCATGGGCGAGTGGACTTTTACCGGCAAGTATCGATTTCACGATCAGACCGGCGCGCATTTCTTCAGCGATCTGTTCTCCAGGTCCGAGGCAACCAACTTTCGCGGTCGGGACAAAGAGCTCAGCCCGCTGACCAGCCATACGGTTCGTGTCGCCGCGACTTACGAGTTTCTCAGCGAGGGCTGGAACTTCGTCGACAAGGGTTCGGTAACCCTGTCGCTGGATTACCTGATGGTCGACTACAAGGAATTCCGCGACCTGACCAGCACCGCGCCGGTAGGCCTCGAGCCGCTGTATTCGCTCGACGCCAACGTCTTCCAGCTGTTCTTCTCCTTCTGGTATTAGCGCCAACGCCGTCAGGTGTTGGTCGAATCGGCGCTGCGCCCGTCTCGCTCGGAAGCCCTAACTCGAATTACGGTGACAGTGACCTTAATTACCTGAGCATGGCCGTCAATCGACGACCCGGATGTAATTAAGGTCACTGTCACCGTAATTCGTGACCTCAATTACCTGAGCATGGCCGTCAATCGACGACCCGGATGTAATTAAGGTCACTGTCACCCTAATTCCAATGTTTCGCTACAATGCACCGCAGGCAGCAGCCTCGGGAGCAATCATGGGTCGTCTGGTCGGAATCGCGCGTCGCGACATAAAGCGGGCGGAGATGCAAACGCTGCAACAGGCAGAGGTCACGCTGGTGTCCGGTGTTGCCCGCGACTTTCGCGGCAAGCCGGGTAATCGTCAGGTCACCGTGATTTCTGCCGATGTCTGGCGAAAGGTCTGCGCTGAACTCGGCCGCAATATTCCCTGGACTACCCGCCGGGCGAATCTGCTGGTTGAAGGCGTCGAGTTACCCAAGGCTATCGGTGGCGAAATTCGCATTGGCGCGGTGAGATTGCAGGTCACCGGTGAAACGGATCCATGCTCTCGCATGGAAGAGCAATGCGAGGGTCTCAAAGCGGCACTGCAACCGGACTGGCGCGGCGGCGTCTGTTGTCGTGTACTGCAGGAAGGCCCGGTTACGATCGGCGACACGGTTATCCTGATCGACGCGTCATGATGACCGTGCTGCTGGCAGCCGCCCTTGGCTTAGCTGCGTTGG
>JAHKKM010000288.1 GCA_020027645.1 Pseudomonadota bacterium | reverse complement strand
AGCGAAAAACGCGGACGGCTGCGCGGCATAGGTCTTTCCTATTACGTCGAAATCTGTTCGATACTGGGAGACGAGCATGCCTATATCGAGTTCGGCAAAGATGGCAGGTTGCTGGTGCGTGTCGGCACACAGGCGACGGGCCAGGGTCACGAAACAAGCTATGCGCAAATGGTCGCCGGTGGCCTTGGAATCGATATCGAACAGATTGATGTGCTCGAGGGTGACACCGATCGCGTGCCGACCGGCCACGGCACGGTAGGCTCGCGTTCGATGGTGATCGGGGGTTCTGCAATCTATAAGACTGTCGAACGTCTGATTGAAGCGGGTCGCAGCATGGCGGGCCAGGTGCTCGAAGCTGCGGACACCGACATCGAGTTCGATACTGGCAATTATCGTATCGCGGGAACCGACCGTTCGGTTTCGCTGATCGAGGTGGCGCGGGCATCCTTCGATGACAAGAACAGACCGGACGGAGTAAAGCCCGGGCTTGCCAGCACTGAGAGTTTCCAGCCCGAAGAGGGAACCTTTCCGAATGGCTGCCATGTCTGCGAGGTCGAGGTCGATCCGGAAACCGGCGTCATCGAGATCTTGCGCTACACCATCGAAGACGATGTCGGCACCGTAATCAATCCGCTCATTCTCGAAGGACAGATCGTTGGCGGTGTTGCACAGGGGCTGGGGCAGGCCCTCGGCGAACACGCCTTGTATGACCGGGATGGCGGACAGCTGATCACGGCGTCGTTCATGGACTATTCCATGCCGCGCGCGGACTGGATGCCGCATGTCGATTTTCGCTACCGGGAAGTTCCGTCGCCAAGAAATCCGCTCGGAGTCAAGGGAGCCGGAGAAGCCGGCACCGTCGGCGCCGCGCCGGCACTGGTCAATGCGGTTTTGAACGCGCTGGCAGACCGCGGCGTCGACCATCTCGACATGCCACTCACGCCGCTCAGTATCTGGCAGTCGCTGCATTCCTGAGCGGGCGGACCCCGATTGCTGACGAATCGGTTTCCGCGGGCAGTTCGGCGGCAAACGCGAATCCACAAGCAGCGAATATGCGACTGACAGCGAAATGTCGCACGACCTGAAGTGAACCCCATCAACGTTTAGTCTTTCCGCGACTCGCGGCTTGCCCGATTGTGACTACAATCGGGCCAACATCAGTATCGACTATGGAGATGCATGTGGACGTACGATCGACAAACAAAATCGCCGATACCGATGCAACCATTGCAGCCAAAGCAGAGGAATATCCGCCGACAGCACAAGCCTGGTACTGCGTAGCCATCCTGGCACTCGCCGTGATGGTGAATTTTCTCGATCGCGGCATCCTCACGCTCCTCGTTGAACCCATCAAAGCCGATCTTGGTTTGAGCGATGTGCAAATGAGCCTGGTGATGGGATTTGCATTTACGTTCTTCTACGCAATATTCGGGCTGCCTGTTGCCCGGTTGGTGGACCGCCACAGCCGCAAGCACATAATGGCAGCAGGCATTGCGATCTGGAGCCTGACGACGGCATTTTGCGGACTGGCCGGTAATTTCTGGCAACTGTTTGTCGCGCGGGTGGGTGTTGGTGTCGGCGAGACCACCAGCGGCCCGTCAGCCTATTCCTTACTCTCGGACTACTTTGCCCCGGAGAGACTGCCGAGGGCGATCGCGGGAATGAACCTCGGATTCGTTGCCGGTACGGGCCTCGCGATGATCATCGGCGGAGCGGTGATCGGTGCGGTAGGGGCCTCGCAGGATATTGCATTGCCCGGCGACATAACGCTTCGCGGCTGGCAGGTCGTACTGATTGTCGTGGGGCTTCCCGGGCTTATCGTGTCGGCATTGATGCTGACGGTTCGCGAACCGAAACGGCGCGGCGGTGACGTGCGACGGGAACAACCGATTACCGAAGTATTCAAGTTTCTGGGATTTCACTGGCCGGTGTATGCACCGATGTTCGCCGGGCTTGCACTGCGATCAGTCCAGATGTTCGGGCTCGGGATGTGGGGCCCGGCGTTTTATGGGCGGACCTTCGGCTGGTCTCCCACCCAGGTCGGCTACGTCATCGGCGCGAGCCTGTTCATCGCCATGCCGCTTGGCCTGTTCGCCGGAAGCTGGCTGGCGGAGCATTACTGGAAGAAAGGACGCTACGACGCCAACATCCGGGTGGTTGTCATCAGCACCGTCATTTCCGTGCCGATCGGCATGGTCTCGCCGCTGATGCCGGACCCGTGGCTTGCGGCCGGTTTTGGTTTCGTTGCCAGCATTTTCGCCAGCATGGCGGCGCCCCCGGAGAATGCGGCACTGCAGTGCGTCACGCCCAATCATCTGCGCGGGCAGATGACTTTTCTGTTCCTCTTCATCATGAACGTCATCGGCATGGGACTGGGCCCACTCGTGATCGCAAGCTTCTCGCAGTACATTTTCACCGAAGAGGGAATTCGCTACTCGCTGTTCCTCGGCTCACTGTTGCTGGGACCGCCGGCGGCGCTCGCGTTCTGGCTGGGCATGCGGCCGTATGGCCGGGCCATGGCGGCAGGTGGCGTACTGCCCTCTCCCGCTACCGTGTCAGTGCGGTAGTCTGAAGCAATCAGAAAGAATCAGCTGATAAACG
>JAHKKM010000108.1 GCA_020027645.1 Pseudomonadota bacterium | reverse complement strand
ACGTGTCAGCGAAAACGGCAAAGTCATTCGTGAGAAGACCTGGGACGAAATCATTCCGCGTGACTATCAATAGTGAAAGGTGCGCGTCATGCCTGAGTTCAAGATAGCCAACATCGGCAAGTACAAATTGACCGCGGTGGCGGACATGCCTGACTTCCGCGACTGGACCTACCAGCCGGCACTGCTGAAGCTCGCGAAAAAACTCGATCGTCCTGCCCGCCTGAAAATTCTCGACCAGGGCGAAGAAGGCTCGTGTACCGGCTTTGCACTCGCTGCCGTGATCAACCTGTTGCGACAGCGCAGCGGTCATACGGGCACCGTCAGCCCGCGCATGCTCTACGAAATGGCGAAGCGCCACGACGAGTGGCCCGGATTCAAGTACGAAGGCTCGAGTTGCCGCGGTGCCATCAAGGGCTGGTACAACATGGGCGTGTGCCTCGAGGCCAAATGGCCCTACGTCGAAGGCAAACCCGGTTTCCTCACCGTACCTGCGGCGAAAGACGCGCGCAGCAACACGCTCGGTGCCTATTATCGGCTCGGCACACGCATCTCGGATTTTCATGCGGCGCTGAACGAGACCGGCGTTGTCTATTGCTCGGCCGACGTTCACGAAGGCTGGGAGAAGCCGAAACGCGGCGTCATTCCTTTTGAAGGCGAGTCACTCGGCGGCCACGCGTTTGCCATCATTGGCTACGACAAGCGAGGTTTCTGGGTACAAAACAGCTGGACCCGCGAATGGGGTGACAAGGGCACGGCGCTGTGGTTGTACGAAGACTGGCAACAGAATATTTCGGACGCCTGGGTGCAGCGGCTTGCCGTACCGACACCGCAGATCTGGCACCTGCCGAAAGAAGGCGGCTCGGATGCGGGCCGCGCGGAAGGATTGTTCCGCAAAACACCGACCCGTGCCGAGATTGCGGGGCATTTCGCGCACATCGATGATGGCGATTATCACGATCACGGGAGTTACTGGAGTAACGCGGCCGACGTGCGACAGACTGCCGCACTGGTCGCGGCCAGCGACAAGTACGATCACCTGCTGCTGTATGCACACGGTGGCTTGAACAGCGTCGAGGACGCCGCGCGACGCATCTCGGCGACCAAGCAAACGTTCAAGGCAAATCGCATCTACCCGTTCCATTTCATGTACGACACCGGCTTGATCGAAGAACTGAAGGACGTGCTGGCCGGACGCAACAAGGACGTTACCGAACGCGCCGGCGGCCTGGCCGAATGGACCGATCGCCTGATCGAACGCAGCACCCAAAAGGCCGGTCGTGCCTTGTGGCGACAGATGAAACTCGGCGCGGAGCGGCCGTTTCGCGAGGGCCGTGCCGGCTTGTCCGTGCTCGAGGAATTCCTGCAGGCCTTCGGCAAGGCCAAGCGGCCTCTGTCGATACACGTCGCAGGGCACAGTACGGGTGCGATCCTGCATGCGTATCTGCTGACCGCGCTCGCGAGGTTGTCGCCCAAACAACGCGTGACGAGCGTGAGCCTGCTGGCGCCGGCAGCGACAGTCGATCTGTTTCGCGAACATCTCCGTCCCCTGCTCCTCACCGCGAAATCACAGGCCGGTATCAACCGCATGGACATCTACAACCTGTCGGACAGGCTCGAGCTGGACGACAACGTGATCAAGGTCTATCGAAAGTCACTCCTGTACCTGGTCAGTCGTTCGTACGAGGAGGATCCGCTACCGGCACCGCTGCTGGGTATGCAAATCCATGCGAAGGTGCTTGCAGCGCATCTGCCGAATCTCGAAATACACATGAGCGATGGCCGGATGCTGCAATCCAAACACTCGCACAGCGACTCCCACGGTGGCTTCGACAACGACCCGCTGACCATGAACTCGGTGCTCACGCGCGTGCTCGGCAAGAAGCCGGCCCAGCCGTTCACCAGCGCCTCATTGAAATACTGAATTGATCGCGTAAGCCGTTGATTCATCAGGCCGAGTCTATTGCGGCCTTGCGCTTTGGAGTAGTATCGGCCGCGTTCATCAGAAGAAGAGCACACGGCCCAGGATGAGCGCGAATCTCCGACAAGGTTTCCTGCCGGGTGACGATGGCATTCGCCCGTCTACCGGCACGATCAGCGATTGCTTGATCGGTTCCTCCCTATGACCGAGGAGCACAATCCCAAGGGCGAGCCAGCTGCGCGCAGTGAGTCAGTCACGGCGAAAGCGGACTACCGGACATTCTTCGGGGAATTGCGACGCCGGCGGGTGATCCGTGTTGGCCTCGTGTACCTGGTTGTCGCGTGGCTGATCGTCCAGGTAGCGCAGACGACCTTTCCGGCACTGCTGCTCCCAAGCTGGTCAGTGACGCTCGTGGTCGTCCTGGTCGTGCTCGGCTTCCCCCTTGCGCTGATCCTCTCATGGGCCTACCAGGTGAGATCCGAAGGCGAGGATCACACGGCGACGACGATCCATTACATCGTCGACCGGAATCGGAAGATCGATTTCGTGGTGATAGTCGCGCTTGCCGCCCTGGTGGTCATCCTCGCTTATGAGCGCTTTTTCACAGCCGAATTGCAAGCCCCCGCCGACCCGGCGGCGGCGACTGTGTCCGACACCAACGTATCCAGCCGCCCTTCGATCGCGGTACTGCCATTCCTTAACCTCAGCGACGATCCGCAGAATGCCTATTTCAGTGACGGCCTTACCGAGGAAATCCTGAACCTGCTGGTGCGAGTGCAGGTCATCGATGTCGCCGCAAGAACCTCATCGTTCTTCTTCAAGGGCAAGGACGTCGATATCAAGACGGTCGCCACACGTCTCGGTGTGCGCAATGTGCTCGAAGGCAGCGTGCGGCGCGAAGGTGACAAGATTCGTGTCACCGCCCAGCTGATCGACGCCGAATCCGGCTTTCACCTGTGGTCCAACACCTACGACCGGAAGATGGAGCACATTTTCACTATACAGGACGATATCGCCCGGCAAGTTGTCGATGCCCTTGAGATCGTGCTGTCCAGCGAGTCGAGCGCCATCCTCGAGCGCGTACCGACCGCCAGCGTCGACGCTTACGAGTACTATTTGCAAGGGCGCGACTACCTGCGGGGTGACCATAGCGAATCCCGCCTGCAAAGCGCACTTTCATTGTTCGGACGCGCCCTGGAAATCGACCCGAAATTCGCCGAAGCGCATGCCGGCTTGTGTGACACGTACCTCGCACTCTACCGCCGCAGCCGCGCGACGGAATTTTTCGAGAACGCCGAACGCTCCTGTAACCAGGGACTTGCGCTGGATAGCAACGCCGGTGACGTGTACGTCGCACTCGGCAACCTGTATCGGTACTCCGGTCAGTACGACAATGCGGTTGTCCATTTCAAGAAGGCGCTCGTAATCAACGACAAGGATGTCGATGCTTACACGGGTCTCGCGGAAACTTATCGGGACCAGAACGTCTTCGACCAGGCTGAACAGAATTTCCAGCGCGCCATCGATATCCAGCCCGGCTATTGGCGAGGACACCTGGAGATGGGCAACTTTCTCTACTTTTCCGGTCGGATCAAGGAAGCCACCGAAGCCTACAAGCGCGTCGTCGAATTGGCGCCGGACAGTGCAACGGGTTATCTCAACCTCGGCTCCAGCTATTATCTCCTGGGGGATTTTGAGAATGCCGCGTCGGCATGGAACAAGTCGCTGGCACTTGCGCCATCGCCCAGTGCTTATATGAACCTCGGATCAAGCTACTTCTTCCTCGGTCGATTCGGCGATGCTGCTGCAATGTACGAGAAAGCCAGCGAACTCAGTCCTGACGACTATGAAGTATGGGGGTCGCTCGGCGACGCACTGAGTCATGAGGGCAACGGTGACGATCAGGCCAGACAGGCATACGAGAAAGCGATCGCGCTGGGAGAAAAGATGCTCGCCATCAACGCATCGGACGCACAGATGATGGCTACGTTGTCACAATACCATGCACACCACG
The DNA here is from genome assembly GCA_020027645.1 of Pseudomonadota bacterium. Lineage (GTDB taxonomy): Bacteria > Pseudomonadota > Gammaproteobacteria > Steroidobacterales > Woeseiaceae > JAKEGN01. The sequence goes on along the minus strand of JAHKKM010000108.1, from coordinate 4,195 downwards.
GCAATGTGGAACGGGCAATGGACCTGGTATCACAGGCACAAGAGCTTCAGCCGCTGAACATGTACGTCCACTATTTCTCGGCCGTAACGCTGGCGGCTACAGGTAATACGGATAAGGCACTGGATGCTATCAAGAAAGCGGTCGAGCTCGGATATCCGACCACACTGCTTGCCATGGACGCGGGACTTGCAGAACTGGCGTCAGACAATCGTTTCAAAGCGCTGATTTCGAGCAGCGGCAATTGATTGCACTTTGTCGATCAACAAAAAGATCAAAAGGAGAGCGAAATGCGAAACTTTCGAGCGAGGTCCATAACAAGACGCTGCACAGCATTCAGCGCCGCAATCGGGTGCATGCTTTTCCTGACTGCGTGCGCGAGCCAACCTGGGGTCACGGGGAAAGGCGACCAAAACGACCCGTGGATCGTCAAGGTAAGTATCGACCCCAATAATCAATGCAAGATTCTGGTCGCAGAGGCGGAGCCGAATACCTGTGGCCTCGCAGACCGTTCCGATATTTGCGTGCAACAGGATAAGTTCATTCAATGGGAGAGCGACCCGGCAGGGACCGGCTTTAAAATTTACTTCGATCCTGTAGTCGGACGCCCGTTTAAGTCATCAAACGGCAAATTGAAAACGCGAATCGACGAGAAAGCGCCACCCGCCATGTACAAATACACGATAACGGGGGGCGGCGACTGTGATCCGAATAATCAGGCCGATATCCTTGACCCTGGGATTCGTGTCGACAAACGCGTGCCAAACTAGGCAGAACGGAAACCGCGACGTCGGCATGTCGCACGAAACATCGCGCGAATCGTCGCGCGAATCGTCGCGCGAATCGTCGCGGCCTGCGTCAATTCAAGTACCTATCCCGCGCGGCGTTGACGCCCGGCAGGCCGCTGGCGCTGTCCGCCCTGCGCGCTGCGATGCTTCGGCGGTCCGCTGCGACGCTGGTTCTGCGCTCCGCTACGGTTTCCCGACGATCGCTGGCCGCGACCTTGCGTGATCGGCTCCGCCTTGATTCGATGATCGGGTTCGTAGCCAGGAATTACCTGCTTCTCGATCTCGCACTTCAGCATGCGCTCGATGTCCGCCAGCAAGCGCTTTTCGTCGACACAGACCAGCGATACAGCCTGGCCTTCATGTCCCGCCCGCGCGGTGCGCCCGATGCGGTGCACGTAATCTTCCGGCACGTGTGGCAATTCGTAATTGACCACGTGAGGCAGACGATCGATGTCGATACCGCGAGCCGCGATATCGGTGGCAACGAGTACGCGCGCCTTTCCGGCTTTGAAATCCGCCAGGGCGCGCGTGCGCTGCGCCTGTGACTTGTTACCGTGAATCGCGGTGGCAGACAGGCCATCGTCGCACAACTGTTCCGCCAGGCGGTTCGCACCGTGCTTGGTGCGCGTAAACACCAGCACCTGCTTCCAGTTCTCCGAGCCGATGCGATGCGACAGCAGCTCGCGTTTGCGATTCCTGTCGACCGGATGCACGACCTGCGTGACACGATCCGCCAGCTTGTTGCGCGCGGCGACTTCGATTACGGTCGGTTTGTTCAACAGGTCCGCCGCGAGCTGACGAATCTCGTCGGAAAACGTTGCCGAGAACAGCAGGTTCTGGCGTTTTGCTGGCAGCACCTTGAGAATCTTGCGAATGTCGCGGATGAATCCCATGTCGAGCATGCGATCCGCCTCGTCAAGTACCAGGATCTCAATGCCGGACAGGTCAATCGTGCGCTGTTGGAGATGATCGAGCAGGCGTCCGGGCGTTGCGACCACGATATCGACGCCTTTGCGCAACTTTGCAATCTGCGTGTTGATGCTGACACCACCGACGATGACCGAGCTGCGGAAGCGCAAATGGCTGCCGTAAACGCGAGCGCTTTCCGCCACCTGGGCGGCAAGCTCACGCGTCGGCGCGAGAATCAGCGCGCGTACGCTGCGACGGTTGGTCGGGGACATTTGCAGGTGCTGTAAAATCGGCAGCATAAAGCCCGCCGTTTTTCCGGTACCGGTCTGGGCACCCGCCAGGATGTCACGGCCCTCGAGTATGAGGGGGATCACCTTGATCTGAATCGGGGTTGCTTCGCGGTAACCTTTTTCATCGACCGCACGCAGCAGTTCGGCCGAAAGGCCGAGTTCGTTAAATAACATCTATTTTTTACTCCAGGGTCGCCTGACCACGTGCAGGGCTAGCGCCGCGCAGGGTTCGGTCCAGGCTGGGAATTCTTAAAAGAACTCCAGAAGTCGCGATATTGCGGGGCTGGAGTGATTGGCGCAGACCGAAGTGCGCCAGGACGCCGCGGACTATAGCAGCTCATTTGCCAAATGGAAGAGAAATATTCAAAAAAACAGCAATTTAGCGAAACTTTGTCAATTTCTGCTCGCGCCGGGTACGGAATAAAAGCTGTCAGTCGTAGTGAAATCGGTTCACGGCCAAAGCCAGCAACAGCAGTGTGCCAAGGACCAGCGCCGCGAGCTGCGGCAGCACCGAGGCCGGCCCCGCTTCGAAACTGATGAGCTTGTGCAAGGCGTCCATCGCCCAGCCGGTCGGCAACAGGTTCTGCAAGGCCTGCATCCAGTCCGGCGTGATTTCGATGGGCCACCAGCAGCCGCCAAGTGCCGCCAGCAAATTGGCAGTCAGCACACCGAGTCCAACGGCCTGTCCCTCGGTCTTCGCAATACTGCCGAGCAACAAACCGGCGGAGGCGCAGAACGCGGCCCAGCCCAACAGCACGGCCAATACCATCGCGAGATCCGAGCCCCAGTCCATACCAAACAACAAGGTGCCGACGACCATGGCGAAACCGACCTGCACCACCGCCAGCGCCATACGCCCACCCCATTTTCCGGCGACAATTTCACTGCGGGAGATCGGTGCTGAGGCCAGGCGCCGCAACAGGCCTTGGCGGCGTTCGATCGCCAGCATCGAGGCTCCGCTGGTCAACAGCACCAGCAAGGTGAACATGACCATGGTGCCGGGAACCGCCTGATCAAATCCGCCGGGAATTTTTTGCCGTTTGCCGGCAGGCTCAACCTGCAAAGCCCAGATGCGGGGCTCGGCATTCAGCGCCTCGAGATCCGCAGCTGTCAGCGCGGCGCCGGATGTCGCGTCGGCAACAACAATATCCGCCAGTAAGGTGTAAAGGCTTCTCTGGATGCGGATCTTTTCGAAGTCACGCAGCAGCGACGATGCCGAGGTTTCGAAGCTGGCGATCACCTGCTCTCCCCCGGTGAGCCGGTCGCTGAGCACGTCCGGGAATGTCAGCGTGCGTGTCGATTCCTGCGCCACGTTCTGCGCCGCGTCCTGCGTTGCAAACGCGATGTCTTGCCATTGCGGAGCAAAATCGTTCTCGCGCAGGCGCTTGTCGATCTGCGGTTGCAGAAATCCCGGCGATTCAGCGACTACGGTCAGCGGCGCTGCGACACCACTGCTGCCGCCACCGGAGAAACCACCGGTCACCGTGCCGATGAAAAAGACAAAGATCGACGGCATGAGGAACAGCCACATCAGGGTTATGCCCTGGCGCAGCTGGTAGCGTATGTCGTGTCCTGCAATAAAGAGTGCGTTTCCCACCGAGGTCATGCCTGCGCAAAGCCGGATTTCAGTCTCCAGCCAGAGATGACGAGCCCGCTTGCGGCCATCAGCAGGACAATCAGCCAGCTCTGCGCGTCAATTGCCCATGCCGCAGCCGAAGTGATCTCGGTGGTCAGGCGATCGACGACGAAGCCATTCGGTGTCATGCGACCGATTGTGGATATCCAGTCCGGCAATGCAGCGAACGGAAAAAAGCTGCCACCCACCATCAGCAGGGGAAACAGCAACAGGGAGGTGATGATATTGGCGGCGCGCTGCGTGGAACCGAGCATCTGCAGCACGGAGAACCAGGCAAACAGTGCGAGTCCGGAGACGGCGATCCAGAGCAGCGATGGCAGGAAGCTGGCAACGCCAATACCGTGATAAAGAAAGCCGGCCAGCAGCGTCAAACCGCCGATCAGTCCGATGACCACGATGGCTGCAAGCGCCTTGCCGGCAACAAAGGCCGCGAGTTGTCCCGGAACGCACAGCATGCGGCGCAGCGTGCCCTGTTCGCGCTCGACCCAGTAATCTGCGGCAAGGCCATTGGCCGAAAACATGACTGCCATCAGGATGATCCCCGGCAGGAACAGCAAGCCCATCGGCGCCGCCGG
>JAHKKM010000107.1 GCA_020027645.1 Pseudomonadota bacterium | reverse complement strand
TGCTGACCACTGTGCCGATGATGATGTACCAGCTCAACGCGCTGCTCATGGCGTTTGCTCCTTGTTGTTCTTCTGTTCGGCCGGTGGACGCGAGTCGTCCTCCAGCGGCAGTTGTGCGGCGGCATCAAAATCCGCACGGCGTTTACGGCTCCAGCTCCAGGCCCATATCCCCAGGAACAAGATGACCAGGATGACAGTGATCAGGCCGCGAATGATGCCGATGTCCATGTGCAACTCCGTCAGCGCGCCGATCGCACGGTGCCTAGATTTTGCAGATAGGCGACCAGGGCATCGAGTTCTGTCCTGCCTTCGACAGCGGTTGCGGCCGATGCAATTTCGTCGTCGGTATACGGGTCGCCGATCCGCTGCAGCGCGCGCATCTTTCTCGCGACCAGCTCCCCATCGACCATGGCTTTGGCCAGCCAGGGATAGGCGGGCATGTTCGAATCCGGCACCAGTTCTTTCGGCTGGGTCAGGTGAATGCGATGCCATTCGTCGCTGTAGCGTTTGCCGACGCGTGCGAGATCGGGACCGGTGCGTTTCGAACCGAACTGGAACGGGCGATCGTAAACAAACTCGCCGGCTACCGAGTACGGTCCGTAACGCTCCGTCTCACTGCGGAACGGGCGAATCTGCTGCGAGTGACAACCGTAACATCCTTCCCTGACATAGATATCACGCCCCGCGAGCTGCAGGGCAGGGTACGGCCGCACACCCGCGTACGGCTCGGTTGTTGCGGAACTCGCCATCAGCGGCACGATTTCAACCAGTCCGCCGATACTGATAACGACTACGATCAGCACGGACATGAGATTGATGCTTCTTTCGACTTTTTCGTGATTCATCTTTCTTGCCTCACGCCGGCTGAATGACGGCAACCGGCTGCGGTTTTACCTGCCGGATGGTCATCCACACGTTGTAGACCATGATCAACATGCCGCTTAAGAATATGAGGCCACCCAACAATCTGAGGCCGTAGTACGGATAGTTGAACTTGACCGTTTCGATGAACGAATAAGTGAGGGTGCCGTCGTCATTCAGTGCCCGCCACATCAATCCCTGTGTAATGCCGGAAATCCACATCGATACCGCGTACAGGACCACGCCGATGGTCGAGGTCCAGAAGTGTGCATCGATCAGCCGGGTCGAGTACATGGCTTCCTTGTTGAACAGGCGCGGAATCAGGCAATACAGCGTGCCGATTGTCATCATGGCAACCCAGCCGAGCGCCCCGGAATGCACATGACCGATGGTCCAGTCGGTGTAGTGCGAGAGCGCATTGACCGTCTTGATCGACATCATCGGTCCTTCGAAGGTCGACATGCCGTAGAACGACAGTGAGACGATCATGAACTTGAGTATCGGATCGGTGCGCAGCTTATGCCAGGCGCCGGAGAGCGTCATGATGCCGTTGATCATGCCGCCCCAAGAGGGAGCGAGCAGGATCAGTGAAAATACCATGCCAAGCGACTGCGCCCAGTCCGGCAGCGACGTGTAGTGCAGGTGGTGTGGGCCGGCCCACATGTAAATGGCGATCAGCGCCCAGAAGTGCACGACGGAAAGCCGGTACGAATAGACCGGCCGCTGCGCCTGCTTCGGCACGAAGTAATACATCATGCCGAGGAACCCGGCAGTCAGGAAAAATCCGACCGCGTTGTGCCCGTACCACCATTGCATCATGGCGTCGACCACGCCGCTGTAGATCGGGTAGGACTTCCACAGCGACACCGGAATGGCCAGGTTGTTGAATATGTGCAGCACGGCAACCGTGATGATGAATGCAGCATAGAACCAGTTGGCGACGTATATATGTTTGACGCGCCGCCGTCCGATGGTGGTCAGGAACACCACCGCATAGGCAACCCACACGACTGCAATCAACAGGTCGATCGGCCATTCGAGTTCTGCGTATTCCTTGCTCTGCGTAATCCCCAGCGGCAGCGTGACTGCCGCGAGGACGATAACGGCCTGCCAACCCCAGAAAGTAAAAGCGGCGAGTTTGTCGAACGCCAGCCGCACATGGCAGGTGCGCTGCACCACGTAATAAGCGGTCGCGAAAAGGGCAGAGCCGCCAAAGGCGAAGATCACGGCGTTGGTGTGCAACGGCCGGAGGCGGCTGTAGGTCAGCCACGGAAGGTCCATGCTGAGCCCCGGCCAGATAAGCTCGGCGGCAATGATGACGCCCACCAGCATGCCGACGACACCCCAGATGACGGTCATGATGGCGAACTGGCGCACGACCTTATCGTTATAAGTCGATTGTAAATCCATGAATCCCTGCCCGGTTGCTTGTTTTATTCAGGGGAGTAACGCTTGCCGTGCGCGACCATGACAGATGGCCGGAACCGGCACCATAAGGGTAAACCGCGACGCCGCCGCCCGCCACTTTATGCCTGCGGCAGTCCTGATTTGCCCCTGCGGGAGCCTGCATCGCAGGCGACGTTTCTCGGTACAACGTGTGCACGCCTGTACCGCACCGGTCTGCCGTTCTCACTTAGAAGAGATGCGCTCGAACGGCAGACCGGTGCGGTGCAAGCTTCGACGATCCGACGTGTGCGTTCCACGAATGCGGACAACGAAGGGTATCCGGGGGATCTTCCCGGGACCGTCGGCGCGCATGGACGCGCGCCGCGAGCCTACAGGGACGTATTCACGGCGTGTCCCGGGAAGATCCCCCGGGTGCCCTTCGTTCAACTGCGGTGCCAACCCAATGAGGTCGCCCGCAATGCGGGCTCCTACAGGTGCACGATGGTCCATCCTGAGGTTGCAGGCGTGTTAATCGGTGATCTTGCGCGGTGTCGAGGTGATGCCGGCGCTGTGGCGCGGGAATGCGGAGGCGTCGATGGTTTCCAGGTAGCCGTGCCAGGCGGCGTAGCCTATGACCGGCAGGATGACGACAAGACCGACGAACATCGTGGCGGTGCCGATCAGCAGTCCGAGCATGATCAACGCCAGCCAGATCAACATGGCGAGCTTGTTGCGGAGTACCGCGTTGATCGAGGTGACGATCGCGGTAACGCTGTCGACATCGCGGTGCAGGATCATAGGCAAGGAAAAGGCACTGGCCGAAAAAGTCACCATCGCAAACAATGCGCCGACCACGCTGCCGATGGCCAGGTATCCGATCATTTCCCTGAATGTCGGATTGGCATCGGTTGGAAAGAAAATACTTACCATGATGCCGGCCCTGGCCCAGACCATGAACAGCATCAGCAGGATCAGTGCAAACACGAGTTCGTTGCCGAAATGCCGCTTGAGCGCCTCGGTCAGGCTTGCGGCCATCGACGGTTGCTGATCGCGTTCGATCTGCGCACTGATTGCGTACAGGCCGATGCAGGTCAATGGTGCGAGAAAGACGAAGCCACCGAGCATTGCCAGCATGAACCAGTAACTGCCGTAGATCCAGGCAAGCACCACGACCACCGCGATGACGGCTGCCATGAAAATGCCGTAGGCGAGACTGTGTTGCGGTGCGCGCCGGAAATCCGCGATACCCTGGCGCAACCAGCGAAACGGCGCCAATGGCGACACGATTCGGCACGGCGCGACGAAGGGCATCGTACTTCGATCGAAAGTCTGGTCGCTCATGGTCTTACTCGGCGGATTCGGATTCGGTTTGCGAAGCTCCCATTCTGTATCGGAAGCCAAGTCCGAATATAAAGGCTTCTTCGTCGTAAGGTTCTGCGCCCATGGTCAGTATCGCCGGAATCGTTGCCGGCCCCACACCCTCGAGCGCCCAGTCCTCGGCCACGAAGCGCTGGTATCGAACGTCGACGGTCCATTGCATTTTTTCGGAACGGTCATACGCGAGACGCAGTCGCAGATAGTCGAGTGTTGATTGCAGATCCGGAAACTGACTCAGTCCTGTGCTGAGGGAATCCAGGGTGATGGCGGATGTCCCCTCGGAGCGTGTGTAGTCGAGCTGCAGATCGAACTTCCCGGCTATCTGCCTCATATGCAAGCCCGCGGCGGCTGTGTAGAAGTCATCCGAATTCTCTGCCTGCCAATCGGCGGTCGTGAATGATTCGCTGCCGGATTGCTCAGACTGGAGGTTTTCGTAGCCGCCGCTGACATAAACGGACGCTGTTTCGGAGGCCGCCCAGCTGAGGTCGGCCGCCAGCCTGAAGTCGTCGCCGGCTGTCAGGCCGAGCTGCGATTTCGCGTAGTCGTCATCCGCAAACAGCCCGGTCAGGGTCACGGCGACAGGACTCTCGGGCAGAGCCATGGAGACGGTCATCTCGCCGAATAGCCGATAGCGGTAGGCCATGTTGTACTTTCGCATCAGCGGGTTCTGGCCGACGCTGGCCGCGAAGGACTCATCGTAATGATCGATATCCCGCTCCGAAACTCCACCCTTGATGTCGAGCTGTATCACGTCGTCCGGGCGCCAGCGCAGCTGACCCCAGCCGGTGTCCTCGGTTTGCTCCGCGACTTCCTGAAAATCCCGGTCCATGGTAATGCGATCGAAACCGCCTGAGGCGCGCAGCGTCTCGAACAGGTCGACATCGGCGCCGGCGCTGAAAGCCGATCGCTTGAAACTGTAGGGCGTATTCGTTTCCGCTTCACCGGACAGAAACGTATCGGTGATGACGCGCGTCCAGGTGTCCTGCGGCGTCTGATTGTCCCGCTCGTCAAAACGGTAGCTCATTCGCACGCGAGCCTTGCTGTTTATTTTTGAGGTAGCCGAGACAGCAAGGTTGCTTGTATTGACGTCGCCGGCCAGGTTCGCGCGGGGTAATGGCGCGACGATCAGGTTACTGTTGGTCGTGTAAGGCAGGAAGGTTGCGTCCTGGTCCATCTGGCCGACCGCGCCAGTGAATGCGATCACCGTTTCATACTGTGTGAGCCGGTAATTGCCATTCAGTGCAAGCTGTTGAAAGCTGTTATCCGGCGCCTGTGCCTGAGATGCAAATTCCGCCCCGGGTGCCCCCGTAAACGGGTTTTCCCAGCGCAGCTCGTCGAGGCTGTTATCGAATTCCGACAGGAAGTAACTGACTGACAGAAAGCCGCTGTCGCCTGCGTAACGAACACCGAAGTCGACCGTGTCCGTCGCGAAGTCGAACGGTCCCGGCAACAGGCTCGACTGCGTGAAGTAGGAACCGCCGTTGACTCGAAGTCCGTCCTGTTCCTGGCGACGGAAGTCGGCGGAAAAATGCAGGCGGCTCGATGCAAGGTAACGGCCGCCCAGTTCCAGGGTCCGGCGCTCGCTTTCGATGTCCCGGCTCACCAGGCTTTCGTCCAGTGCGGTAAATCCTGAAGTTTGCGGTGCGCGAACCCAGGCTTCCGGGAGCGAAAGCGTGTCCGCAGCAGATTGCACAAAGATTGTGTCGGTCGTGAAGTACTGGGTGCGCGGAATTTGCCGCCAGGCGACCTTGTACTCATAGGTACCCTGGCGCCCTCCCTGCAATTCGGCAAACCTTGAATCGAGGCCGAGGTCCTCGACCTGCCATCGCAGCTGATGCTTGTCGCTGACGAAGGATCCATCGCCATCGATATTCGCATAGGTGCCAGACTCGCTGTAACCGGTCGCATCTCCGAGATGGGCTGCGTCGTCGCTGACCTGGCTTGCGCCCGCAGAAATGTCGCTGCGCTGGCCGGACTCGAATGGGCAGTACTCGCAAATCCACCCGCTGGTATCCACTGCCTGTGACTGCGCCTCCGCGGCGATCACACAGGCCGCCACCAGCACCAACACTTTTTTCTTTGACACTTTCATAGCGTTCACCAGTTCGTCCCCGGGTTTCCGGCGCTGTTCGTTAGCGCATCAGTTTGGAACCCGAGGGATGATTGGATCCATGCACCTGTTCGTGACAGTTGAGGCAACTCTGCCCGAGCAAAAACTGTGATGGCACTCCGTCCGCAAGACCGTCGGTACCCTGCGCGATGCTCGGATGGCCGGCCTGCGCATGGCAACTCTGGCACAACAACGGAGCCCGGCTGACCAGCATGCCCGGGTGGTTGGAGCCGTGCGGTGCATGGCACAGGCCGCAGTCTTCGGCAACCGGCGCATGCTCCCAGAGATAGGGGCCACGCTTTTCCGCATGGCAGTCATAGCAGGTATCGTTCAGAGTCTGCTGCGCCAGTTGAGTGGCAGTGGTTTCGCCGTGCGGGCTGTGACAGCCGCTGCAGTCCATTTTGCCTTCGAACAAGGGGTGCGCAAAAGCTTTGAGTGTCTCGTTCCTTTCCAGGGCATGACATTCGAAGCACACCTCCGGCTGTGTGCTGGTTTGTAATACGGCATCTTGCGGCGCGTGCACCGCATGACAATCCGAGCAGGCGATTTCATTGCTGTCATGCGGGCCGCCATGCCAGCCGAATCCTACGTCTGCATTGTGACAGCCGAGGCACATGGCGTTTTGTATGCCGACGTCGGTGCCTCCCTCGGAACCGAAGCGGATCACGGGCGGGCGTTCCTGCCCGCGCCGCACCCTGGCGGCATGTGCTCCGCCGGGTCCATGACAGGCCTCGCATTGCAACTGTTCCTGGCCGAAGGGGCTATGCGGATCGCCGGGTACACCGTGCGGTGTCCGAAACACGGCGAGGCTCACCGGATCGTCATGGCAGGCAATGCAGCTGTCGGCGCCCTTGTTGCTGTAGGGCACGGGCTCGGCCGCAGCAATTTCGGACTGACTGACCGAATCCGGCGGGCCCAGCAGACAGAGCGTCAGCAGTAATGCAGCACGAGCCGGTGATTGCAGATGCATTCGATCACGATTCCCTGTCAATTGGCGCTTTACATTCGCCGGTCGAAACGGGAGGCACCGGACGGTGCCTCCCGCCACCGATCAGTTGAACTCGAATGTCTCGATGTTATGCATTTTCTTCACGTCGGCAATGCGGTCCGGCCCGTGGCAGACCGCACAGGTCTCGACACCCGCCGAGATCATGCTGCCATCGGCCGCCTTGCTGGCAGTCAGATCGCCGCCATTTTGCATCATGTGCTGCGTATCCAGGGTATCGACATGACATGCGGAGCAAACGGACGTGTTCGGGGACACTACACGGTCGTCGGTCAGGATGGCCGGGTCGTTGGCGTCAAATGTGGTACCGATTACCCCGGCTGAATCGACCGGGTAGTAAGTGTTTGCCAGGTGGCATCCCTCGCAGTTGTTCAAGCGGCCGGGGTAGACGAAGTCGAACTGGTAGGGGGTGTTGCCGAAACCGCAGACCTCGAACGGCACACCGATTGTGCCCGAGGCATGTATGCCATGGATCATGTGCTTGAAGTCAATGGTTTTATCGTCGGTGCCAAAGGCCGCGGTGCAGAGACCGCTACGCCGGCTGACATCCGTCGCCATCGGGTTATGACAGGTCACGCAGACTTCCGGCTTGTTCGTCCGGTTATTGCCGTGCAGCGAGAGCTGGTTGTGGCAGTCGTCACATTTCGCGAAATCGACCACGTCCCGACGTTCGACGACTGAACTGTCGGTAATCGCTGCGTAGGTGATGGCATTGGTGACCGCGATCCTGTCGTAAGTGCCGTCGCTGTAAACGTCCACTGCCGGGTGTCCTTCGAGCGCAGCCGACAGCGAGCCTGTTGCCGTCGCCGGGATCGCAACCGGTGAGGTCACGGTGAAGGTGCCATCGCCATTGTCGGTGGAGGTACCGCCGCAGGCAACGAGCGGATTGATCTGGACGGGCTGCCCGGGATTCAGGCCGCTGCCGATGTTGGCGTAGTCCGTGGTGCTCCAGGCGATATCGACCGACAGGCGGCTTGTGCCACCGGCGCAGACGGTGAACGGCTCGTCCGCATGGATGTCGTAGGCCGCATCACCGTTGGTCGGATCGGTTACGGAGAACGTGACTTGTGGATTTTCTCCCTGCCCGGTGTTGATTACGTCGAGAATATTGAACGAGAAGGCCTCGGCCGCTGTCCGTTCGCGGATCTCGTGAGCAACCGGGATCTGTACCAGGCGACCTTCGGAATTGGTTACCGTGCCATTCGGTCCGTGACAATCGACGCACTGGGTGTCGTCGGAGAACTGGAAACCACCCGGGTGCGTGCCGTTCTCGATCGCAAAATCGTGCTCACTGTTGCCGGCTACGCCGTCGTCAAAGTGACAGGTTCCACAGGCGGCGCGATTCGGCACCAGGCGGTAATTGCTGGCCTGCGGCGTAGTGACGTCGCTTTCATCGTGGCAAGTCTGGCAATTCCTGATGTCCTGAGGCCATACAACATCTGACCATTCGTT
>JAHKKM010000106.1 GCA_020027645.1 Pseudomonadota bacterium | reverse complement strand
ATGACCAGCTCAAAACTCACGGATTGCCAAATACCAGTGCGCCGGAAACCTGGGTCGTGTCGCTGCCATCCTGCAGGCTGTAGGTCATGCCCGCAGCACCGGGGAATGCCGGGTCCGATGTCGTGCCTGGATCGCTGAAGAAACCGCTGAACGTGCCGCTGCCGCCGGTGACGCCATTGATGATGACGGAGTTGTAATTACCGCCGAACAGATGCGGCGCCACAGGCTGGTTTCCGATCAGGCCGATCGTGCCCTGGCCGGTCGCGATCCAGTCCGCGGAGTTGATATTGAAGACCAGTGTGCTGTTGACCAGCTGGTTGGTGAAATCGGCCCTGAAGGTGGCGCTGCCGAGCGCGCCGGTGTGGCCGAAGTTGTCGGTAGGCGAGGTATTGCCGATGAGGCTGTAATTCGCCACGCCGGTCACCGGCATGACCGGTGGCGCGGCGGATTCGGGCCCGCTGACCCAATGAATACTCTGCGTTGCGAGATCGAGGCTGGCATCGCTGCCATCACTCAATGTGATACCGGCCGTGCCACCGGACCATCGGCCCCAACGCATCACGGTGACGGAATCGAAGCCGGTATCGGTGTTGGCCGCAGAGCCGATATCGAATGTTGTCGTGCCCGGAATACCGCGGCCCGGATGCAGATTGTCGAAATGCGTCAGGTTGTTGTTGAAATCGAGCTGGTATTGCGTCGGATCGTTGACCAGCGTGCCGCTGAACAGCGTACCGACACCGCTCACGGGGCCTGTGGCCCAGCTTATGGTCCTGTCGTTCGCTGGCAGCGGCGGAGTTCCCGGTGTGATATCGACCGGCGTGCCATCCGGATTCACGCCGATCACGGATTGTTCCGGTGCATCGCGGCCGCCCTTGCCCGATGCCTCCTCGTCGGCAGGTTCGTATCCGGCCGGTGTCGGCGTGCGCCGCGGCCCCAGCTTGGTGTCGAAGCCGGTGGTCGATGCATCGTCAGGACGCGACTGCGCCGAACCGCCTGCATCGAGACCCAGGTCGTTTGTATCCAGCAGCACTGCGGGCGGCGCAGCAAGGTTCTGCAACCGGCGCTCGCTCAGGGGAACGAAGGCGAATTGACCGGTCTTGAGCTCGACATCGCCAAACTCGTTGCGGAATACGATAGTGCCTTCGGTAACACCGAGGTACAGGCCGTCCTCCAGCGGTTGTCCGGCGGATATTCCCGGCGCCCAGGCGCAGTCGCCACTGCAGAAGACGGCAGTATAATCCGTGCCCCGAATGCCGAGCACACCGACTGCCGTGCGCACTTCGTAATCTTTTTCATCCTGCTTGCCGATGGCGCCGGTTATGGTGCGAAAGCCACCCTTCAAGAGGCTCGTGACGCTGCGATCCTCGCTGGTCGTAACCGCGCTGGCCGTTGCCGTCGCCTCGGTGCCAAATGCATATTCCTCGATTTTCAGGCGGCTGCCAGGTCGCAGCGCAATCTTTGCACCATCGACCATCAACAGCTGTGCCCGCGCTGATGCATCCGTTGCGATCGTGTCCTGCACACGAACAGCATCGCCCTTGACCAGCGCCACGGGAGGTGTCCGTTCAGCCGTAACGCCGCTGGTGGCAAATATGACAGTGCCGGCATCCTGTGCATACACGGCTACCGCAAGCAAGGACAGGAATGTTCCCAGGATTGCATTCTTCATGGCTGTGGTGTCCATCGAAAGGCGATTCCCAATTCTGTTCGATCGTATGAATACAGCTCGACATCGGAGTCATTGTTGATATAGCGAACGCGCGGAATGATGGCCAGGTTACGAATCAGCACATCGCGAAACTCGAGTTGCAGCATCGTGAACAACTGCGTGTCCTCCCTTGGCGTACCGAAGAACAGGCCATCGTAGTCGCTGGTGAGACTGCCGAGTGACGCCAGCAGCCAGGCCGAGGCACCGACAGGCATGCTCAGGCCCAGGCGTCCGCCGATTTTCGAATTGCCATACGGTGAACCTTCGAACTGCTCGCTGTCGTTACCGCCGAGCACCTGCACGCTGAGTTGTGCACGCGAAGCAAAGTGCCGTGTGAGGCCCACTGAGTAAAGAAATCGATTGACGTCGAGCACCTCGATAGCTTCGTCGTAGCGCTGCGCACCACCGCGTAGCCCGAGCGTCGCGTCCCAGCTGTCGCTCAATCGCCGGCCGATCAGCGCATCCAGGCCGAGATAGGATTCGTTCGGATTTCCATCCCGTGATCCCCAGTAACCGTCGACCACCGCCCTGCCGAACCAGGCGTCCCGTTGCCAGTTGAATCCGCCGAGGCCGTTCAGGATCGTGGTATCGACAAACGAGGCGTCCGGATTGACACGATGGCTGGCGCCTGCGTTGAATACCCAACCGAAGCGCGAGCTACGCGGTATAAACCAGTCGAACCCGGCACGAAGCTCGGCGAACGCCGATTCGGTTTCCACGTTATCCGGACTCAGCGTGAACCCGAGGAATTGCTGATCGTCAGTCGATCCGTTCGCGTTGGTGTCGTAGCCGGCGAACAGTTCGAGGTAAGGGAGGAACCGGCTTTGAGGCGCCGCCGGCGCATGGTCGATCGCCTGCAGGTACTGCTGGATCACGCCGGCCACCGGCGGCGGCGGACTCTCGCCGAGCAACTGCGTGAACAGCGGCCGGGCGAGCTCCGGGTTCCCCGATTCGTAATAGGCCCGGGCCAGTTCCATGCGTGCACCCGAGAATCCGGGTTCGACCGACAACGCCCGCCGCAGGCTGAAAATCGCCTCGCTCTGTCGACCGGTATCCAGCGCCGCAACGCCGAGTACGTAATCGAACAGCACATCGCCGGCGAGAGCCGTCTCGTGAGGCTGCAAAAGTTCGTAGGCGCGGGCGCTTTCACCGTTGGTCAGCAAGTCTTCAGCCTGGCGAACCAGTTCCCGGGTCTCCGCATCGGTGGTGAGGCGCAGCCTGTCGCCGGTCTGGGCCAGGCAGGTTCCGCAGAGCAGGCCGAAGACTAGCAGTCCCCGCAAAATGGAGTTCATGCCCCGTTGGCTGTGATCTGGCATTCGAAATCGCTCCCCGACAGCAGGGCCCCGATTCGACCTGCTGCGCAAAAAACCGGCCTGTCTTTACTTGGTCAGGTGTTCGAAGACCCCGTCCCAGTCAGCCGGCGGCGGTTCCCGCCTGAATTGCTCGATTCGATCAAGGTACACATTATATAGAAGCTGTTCTGTGCGTTCGTTCAAGTTATGTAATGCGGCCTGGGCAGCATCCCACTCCCTCCGACGGAAGGCCGCCACGGCGGTGGCAAACAATGCGATCTGCCCGCGCTGCGTGGCCGACAGTTCCGAAACAAGCCCGACCGGTTCGAAGATAGCCACCGGTTCCCGTTTGCCCTTGACCCGGACGAGATCCAGTTCACGGAACGCAAAATCCGGCAGGAGCTTTGCGGTGGCTTCGCTGACGATCATGTCGACGCCGTATTGCTTGGTCAGGCCCTCGAGGCGCGAGCCGAGATTCACCGTATCGCCGAGCACCGTGTACGCAATGCGGA
This sequence comes from Pseudomonadota bacterium, assembly GCA_020027645.1. Taxonomy (GTDB): domain Bacteria; phylum Pseudomonadota; class Gammaproteobacteria; order Steroidobacterales; family Woeseiaceae; genus JAKEGN01. The sequence goes on along the minus strand of JAHKKM010000106.1, from coordinate 4,688 downwards.
ACTCCGAGCCCATGTTGCCGACATTCATGTTGCCGCTGGACACACCCACACCGACAGCTATCGGCGGCCAGCCTTTCTTTGCAAAGTCATCGCCGAGGTCCCGCACTGCCTTGATCATCCCCATGCCCGCCTGCACCGCGTGTCTTGCATGCTGATCGTCAGGCAGCGGTGCGCCCCAGAACGCCATCACCGCATCGCCCATGTACTTGTCGATGGTGCCGCGATGGTCGTGGATTACGCGCGTAATCGGAGTCAGGAACTCGTTCATGAGCCGCGTCAGTTCCCTCGCATCAAGCTTTTCGGACAGTGTCGTAAATCCGCGCACGTCTGAGAACAGCACCGACATCGTGCGGCTTGCTCCTTCCAGCGACACGTCCTGACCGCTTGCATCCATTTCCGCAACCAGTGATGGTGGTATGTATTGGCCGAAAATTTTCGACAGGTGCCGTTTGTTGCGAGACTCGATGAAAAAGCCGTAGTTGATCTGCAGCACGGATGCGACCAGCGTGAAACACAATAATGAGGCCAGCGGCACAACCAGCCCCTGCGCAGTCCACATCCACAGATTCAGCGCCATGGTCAGGAACAAGAGTCCGATGACAAAAAGCAATGCGGTGATGGGTGCAAGCCGCGGCAATACGAGCGCGGTCAGCAATGCAATGACGAACAGCAGCGAAAATTCGAGGCCAAGGGTCCACGACGGCTGCTGCCGTATCGTGCCATCGAGAATGCCCGATACCAGGTTGGCGTGCGCTTCGACGCCGATATAGCGCTGGCCAACCGGCGTCGAGCGCAGGTCGAGCAGCCCGGCGGCGCTCGCGCCGATCAGCACGATTCGGTCGCGAAGAATTTCCGGCGGCGCCTCGCCACTGAACACGTCTTTCGCAGGCACGTACGGGAAGCTCCCTTGCGGGCCGCGGTACGGGATGTAGGCCGTCACCTGCTCGTTGACCGGGATGCGCCGCTCACCGAGCAGCAAGGCGTCGAGTTCGATACCGCTCATGCGCTCGTCTTTTCGCGATGCGAATGACAGGCTGACCGGCGGTGAGCCCAGCGACAGGCCGGCAACCGCCAGGGCCAGCGACGGGTACAGGTCACCGCGGTATCGCTGCAGCAAGGGTGCACGGCGAAACACACCGTCCGAATCGATGACCGGCGCGTCGAAAAATCCGCCTGCTGTCGCATTTTCCTGGAGCGATGGCAGGTTTCCGGCAAAACCCTGCGCATCGACAAACGGGATGCTCACACCCTCGATGGACGTCGCCGGAATGATCGGTTCCGGCAAGGCGCCGGTCGATTGCGGCTCATTCGGAGCCAGCGAATCCTTGAACACGAACCCGGTCACGACGTTCCTTGCAATGAGTGATTCGGCGAAACGAACGTTGCTGTCGAGTTCTGCCGCGATGTGACCGAGCTCATCGCGAACCTGCGGTATTTCTGCGAGGTCGCTTTGTCGAAGTCTTTCCAGCAGCCGCTCCGCGGATGTTTCTTCGGCCTCGGCAAACAGCACATCGAAACCGAGCACGCGGATGGAATAATCGTCGAACAAGTGATCGACGATGGTTGCGAGCGTATCGCGAGGCCATGGCCACTGGCCGAGTTCGAGCTGGCTGGCCTCGTCGATATCGACGATCACGATGCGATCATCGACGGTGGCCGGCATGGTCAGCAGGACCCTGACGTCGTACAGGTAGTTTTCGATCCGGTCGATGATCTCGAAGCGTGGCGAGGACGCCACATGCATCGCAAAGATCAGCAGCGACAGCGCACTTATCCCCAGGCGAATGAAGAGTCGGAACCAGCGTAAACTTGCGGCCGATGACATTGGCCCAAGTTTAAACGAAAACCGCGCAGAATCTTGCCGGCGCTTCGAACTGTTGCGAAGATGTCGGTCTAACCGGGCACGACGACGAAGAATAAGGAGAATACGCATGCGTCGATTGCAACTGATCGGATACCTGTTGTTGCTGGCCATGCCCTTGTCTGCTGGCGCAGCGGAAGGCGATGCGGCCGTCTGGGATCTCAGCGAAATCTATCCCTCGGTCGAGGCCTGGGACCAGGCGCGCGAAGAAGTGCTGAAGGATCTTGAACTCATCGAGGCGCGGCGCGATACCCTGGGCGACAGTGCCGATTCTCTTTACCAGGCCCTCGCCCTGGTGTCGGACGTGACGCGGAAGGCTGCCAGGGTTTCGGCCTATGCCAGCCTCAAAGCTGACGAGGATGTCCGGGTCACCGAAGGCCAGGAACGGGATCAGCTCAGCCAGATCATGTTTGCCCGCCTGAACGAGGCCACGGCCTGGATGCAACCGGAGCTGCTGCGCGTTGGCGAAGAAGTCATCAATGCCTATGTCAAGGAAGACGAGCGCCTGGACCGCTTTGCCTTCCAGCTCGAAGACAGCCTGCGCAATGCGCCGCACACCCTCGGCGACGAGGCCGAAGAAACGCTCGCCTATTTCAGCCAGGCATTTGCTGCGCCCTACAATACTTACAGCCTGGTGGCGAACTCGGACATTCCCTGGCCCACCGTGACACTGGCCGACGGTACCGAGTTCGTGGTCGACTCGCAGGGCTACGGGCGGCTTCGCGGCGGCCCGAATCGCGACGACCGGAAACTGGTGTTCGATACCTTCTGGGGCAAGTGGCTCGAGTACCGAAACAGCGTCGGCTCGATGCTCAATGCGCACATCCAGACCCAGGTTTCGCTGGCAAAAGCCAGAAACTACGACAGCGTCCTGCACCGCGAGCTGTTCCAGGACAACCTGCCGCCCGAGGTCTATCGGACGCTGGTCGCAGAAGTGAACAATGCGCTCCCCACCCTGCACCGCTATTTCAAGCTTAGGGCCCGCATGCTCGGACTTGAGCAGATGCATTACTACGACATCTATCCGCCGATGGTCGCGCTCGACAAGAAATTCGATCTCGAGACCAGCAAGGAAATTACGCTGAAGGCGATGGCGGTGCTTGGCGATGATTGGGTCGAGATGCAGCGAAAAGCGATCAACCAGCGCTGGATGCATGTCATGCCGCAGCGCGGCAAGCAGTCCGGTGCCTATATGAACCCGTCGGCCTATGACGTCCACCCGTACCTGCTGCTCAATCACAACGACGACTATGAATCGCTCTCCACCTTCGCGCACGAATGGGGACATGCGATGCATACGCTGTACTCCAAACAGGCGCAGCCTTTCGATACCGCGTTTTACTCGACCTTCATTGCCGAGATCCCGTCGACCTCGCTCGAACTGATCCTGCAGGACTACATGGTTTCCAATACGGATTCGCCGGAGGAAAAGCTCTTTTACCTGGGCCAGGGCCTCGAAAGCATGCGCGGCACGTTTTTCCGCCAGACCATGTTTGCCGAATTCGAACTGTCGCTCTACGAGGCGGCGGAACGCGGCGAGGCGCTTTCCGGAGAGAAGATTTCCGAAATGTACGGTGAGCTTGTCAGACGCTACCACGGGCACGATCAGGGCGTAGTCATTGTCGACGACCTGTACACCAACGAGTGGATGTTCGTACCGCATTTCTATTTCAATATGTACGTGTTCCAGTATGCGACATCGCAAACCGCAGGAACGGCGCTATATGCGCGCATCAAGAGCGAAGGTGAAGCCGGGGTCGAGAACTACAAGAACCTGCTGCGTGCCGGCGGTTCCGACTACCCTTACGTCCTGCTGAAAAACGCGGGTGTCGACATGGCCACACCCGGTCCGTACCGAGCCGCGGTCGCGAAGATGAACGCGATAATGGATGAGATGGAACGATTGCTCGAGCAACGCGACCGCACGTAAGACATGTGGAAGCCCGCCAAGAATTTCCTGGTCACTGCGCAATAATCGGGGTCCAATAATCGGGGTCAGACCACCATTATCAGCCAATGCGGCCAGAACTCGATTTCAAGAAATGGTGGTCTGACCCCGATTGGTCCAGCGGTTATTGCTTGCGGAATGACTCGAGAGCGCGGGTGAACCAGGCGCCAGCATCTTCTTCCGCGTCGCCACAACGAATGCGGTAGGGCTTGCCGCTCCACGAGCTTTTGCTGGCGATGCGCTCTATGAACTCTTCCGTCGTTTCATAGTATTTCTTGCCACGCTCGCGCTTCATCTGCAGGTGATCGCGGGCGGCAGGACCCGCATGTTCCTTGCCGTTCCGAATAAAGACACAATCGCTTTCAGCAACGGTCACCAGCAGAAAGTCGATTTCAGCATCCATTGCATGTTCTGCGGCGAAAACGGCCGGGCAAACCAGGATCGCTGCAGCCGCGATGGTTTGCAGAAAGCTGCGGTCAAATCGCGTCATTTCGTTTCCACCACTCTGGCGGCCACTACGCGCACCGGGCAGGATGAGCCTGCGGTATACGGGCCAAGACCCGTGTTGACACTGGTGACCTGCCCGGCGCCGAGCTGGCCGCTGACCTGCTGATCGATGCGGCGCTGACGGCCAGTGCTGTCGGTATATTCGATCGCGAAACGGATGTCCGCCATGGTCACGGATGTACCGTTCTTGAATGAGACAACCAGTTTGCCACTGCTGTCCGGATCACACCTCTTCTGAATATAAGCATCCGGGTTATTGGGAAGATCGAGCTTGACCAGTTCCGTCTGCGCCGCTTGCCCCAACTGACCCTGGCTGCCGGCAACCTTCTTGTAATGTTCTATCGCGCCAGCCTTATCGCCGCGTTTCGCGGC
>JAHKKM010000287.1 GCA_020027645.1 Pseudomonadota bacterium | reverse complement strand
CATGGAATTCGCAGAACACGGCATCCCTTACCAGCTTCCTGGTGTCGAGGCCGAGCAACCGGAACCGCGCGCCATGCGCACGCTGGACCTGATGGTCTCGTCGGTACCGGCAGAAATTGCGGAGTGGCATTTCCGTATCGGCGTTCCGATGGCGACCCTGATCCTGTCCATTCTTGCAGTACCTCTCAGTCGCAGCCAACCGCGGCAGGGCCGTTACGGCCGGCTCGCCGTCGGCCTGCTGGTATTCATCATCTACTTCAACCTGATGAGCGCCGGTACCGCGTGGCTGGAGCAGGGGGTAGTATCGCCGCTCATCGGCATCTGGTGGGTCCACGCATTGATGCTGGCGGGCGCCCTCACCCTGCTTGGCATGCAAAACGGCGTGCACCGTCGAATCTTTGCCAGGCGAGCGCGCCAATGAGTCTCCTGACGACGTACCTGATGCGTACGATTATCGCCAGCACCCTGATGGTGTTGCTGGTACTGCTCGCACTCGGTGGACTGTTCGAGTTCATCGGCCAGCTCGAGGACACGCAGGCCGACTATGGCGTAGCACAGGCGCTTTTGTTTTCCTTGCTGCGGTTGCCGCAACTGTCATTCGAAACCTTGCCGATAGCAGCATTGATCGGTTCTCTGCTCGGACTCGGAGCGCTGGCAACCAACAGTGAGATGATCGTCATGCGCACCGCAGGCCTTTCGGTTGCGCGCCTTGCCGGGATGGTCGCAATCTCCGGCCTTGTCATGATGATCGTTACGGCATTGGTCGCCGAGTTCCTTGGTCCGCCGCTGGACCATTTTGCACGCACCATGCGCGATTCGGCTCGCGCCGGGCACGAGCGAACGTCCACCGGAAATGCTGCCTGGGTGAAAGACGGCGACGTGATCCTGCACCTCGATCGCATCAACACGGAATACAATTTCGGCGGTGTTTACCTGTACCGGTTCAACGACGATGGCACGCTCAAAGCGATCGCGCGCGCGGAGAATGCCGGCATCGATGAATCCGACCGTTGGATCCTGGAGAACTACCGCGAAACCCGGTTCCAAAACGATGGCGTGCAGGCGGTCGAGTCGTCACTGTCTGTTGAATCCTTCGAGATCAACAGCGAATTGCTCGGTGTCACGCTGGTCAAGCCGATCAGCCTGTCGGGCAGGGGCCTGGCAAGTTACATCAGTTACCTGAAAAAGAATGAGCTCAATGCGGCTCGATACGAGACGGAGCTGTGGTCGCGCATTGCCCAGACCGTGACCGTCATCATTATGCCGGTACTGGCACTGGCTTTCGTTTTCGGTTCCTTGCGCTCGTCCGGCGCCGGTGGCCGCCTGATGCTGGGTGTGATGATAGGACTCGCGTATTTTCTTGCCAGCGAAATGCTGGCGAATTCCGGACAGGTGTTCAATCTGAATCCGGCGATTGTCGCCTGGGTGCCGATGTCATTCCTGCTGATCGTGACCGTGTTTGCCTTGAGCCGGGTGCGCTAGCGTTTTTTGTTTCGCTGAAATCGGAAATCGGGGTCAGACCACCATTGCCACGCTGTTGTGGATCGGGCCACGATTGTTGGAAATGGTGGTCTGACCCCGATTGGTCCGATCGGTCGCCTGCGCTGCAGGCGACTCGATCTATTTCGGGTAATAACGCAGGCGCGTTCCCGACCACCGGTCATGCCAGGTCAGCTGGTCCCGGTCCCACAACTGCCACCAGAAACCGAGGCCGACCGGCAACCAGGAAACAATGGCAGCGAAAAAACGTAAGGTTGCCGCGGCAAAGGTCGGTTTGCCGCCATCCGCTGTTTCGATGCGCAAGCGCCAGGATTGCAATCCCAGTGTCCTGCCGTAGCGCGACCAGAAAATGGCGTAGAAAAGCCACGCGACCAGCAACATGACCAGCCGGTACACCGGATCCCGGGGCTCGACCGGTTCTCCGCCGCGTGCGGCGATAAACGGCAGCGTGGCGAGAAACAGCAGCGCAAGCACCAGCAGCGCGTCATACAACACAGCTCCCATGCGTCGTCCGAGGCCGGCGTTCTGCACAATCTGTTGAATCAAAGCGAGGCGAAGAAATCGGTCATTTTTTTCCGCATGGCCGAGTCCGGCACGTCGCCGAAGCCGGCGCCGAGATTGTCCGTCATGTGTTGTAGGTTACTGGTGGCAGGGATGGCGGCGGTGATGGCCGTGTGACTGACAATGAATTTCAAGAAGAACTGACTCCAGCTGGCCGCGAAAGGCATAGCCCAGTCCGGTAATGTACGGCCTCGCACCGCCCTGAACAAACTGCCGGCCATGAACGGCCGGTTGACCAGCACCGCAATTCCCAGTTCCGTTGCCAGCGGCAACACCCGCCGTTCGGCTTCGGTTTCGCCCATCGAGTAGTTGATCTGGATGAACTGCGGCCGGTGTTTGCGCATCGCGGCTTCGAGTTCATCGAGCGCGCTGGCGCGGTAATCGGTAATGCCGTTGTAGCGGATACGGTCCTGCTGTTGCCATTCGCGAATGGTCTGCATCTGCACATCGAGGTCTTGAAGATTGTGTACCTGCATCAGGTCGATGACACCGGCTTGCATGAGATCTGCAGACGCCTGCATCTGCCGTTCTCCCGATGCCTTGCCATTCGTCCACACTTTGGTGGCGAGGAACAACTTGTCCCGCAAAGCA
>JAHKKM010000105.1 GCA_020027645.1 Pseudomonadota bacterium | reverse complement strand
CGACGGACAACGCACGTTGACCCTGAGCGTCACGCCCCCGGAGGAGATGACGGTACAGGAGGCGCTCGACACGCTGCGGGATACGGTCGGCCCAAGGCTTAAAGACATTTTGCCGGCCGGTGTTTCTGTTCAATATCGCGGCACAGCAGACCGTCTCGATGAAGCGTTCGCCCAAACCGGTATCAACCTGATCCTCGCAATCACAATTCTCTTTTTCATTCTGGCGGCGATGTTCCGTTCGATTGGCGATAGCCTGCTGGTACTGCTGGTCACGCCGCCGGCAATTGCAGGCGGCATCATTGCATTGAGAATAATGAATCTGTTTACGCCACAATCCATGGACCTCCTGACTATGATTGGCTTCATTATCCTTCTCGGACTCGTGGTCAATTATTCAATCCTGCTCGTTATGCAGATGCGCGACGAGCAGAAGGCAGGGATCGAGAGACAACAGGCTGTTGCTGCCGCCATACGCTCGCGCGCGCGGCCACTATACCTGAGCACCTTGACCAGTATCTTCGGCATGCTGCCGTTGATGCTGGTCCCCGGCGTCGGATCGCAGATCTATCGTGGCCTCGCGACCGTAATTGTTGGTGGCATGCTGGTGTCAGGGCTTTTCACGCTGATATTGATTCCTGCGTTCCTGCGCCTGCCCCCGATTTCGCTTTCGTGGACCAAAAAACGCCAGCCCGGAAGACTCGTCGATAACCAGGGAGTGCCCGTCGATGCGTAAGACCCTGTTCAAAACTCGAACCAGAACGCTGATGCTCATGACGGCCCTTGCACCCTGCATGGCTGCGGCCCAACAGCCGCCTGCCAAAATCGTGCAGGTCGCTGAGGTGCTTCGCATCGAGGTCACACCCACCGTGTCAGTACCGGGCACTATCTACAGCCGCAATGAAGTGCAGATCACCGCTGGCGTTGGGGGGCGGCTGAGCATGGTGGCAGAGCCTGGAACGATCATAGAAAAAGGCGATCTCGTTGCCAGTATCGATCAGGAAGCTTTGCTGCTGCAACGTGCGGAACAGGAGGCCTTGCTGGAACGTGCAGAGATCAGTCTGCGACAGCTCGAGAGCCAGCTGCGCCGCCAGCGGGAGCTGGCAGGATCGAACCTGGTTTCCGAGTTCGAACTTGAACAGACCGAGGCGAATCGCGACCTGGCGCTGAGCGATGCCAACATCACCCGCGTGCGCATCCGGCAGATTGATGAACAGATACAACGCTCCGAAACTCGTGCCAATTTTTCCGGTGTCGTGGTTGAACGAGTTCGTCGGGAGGGCGAGGAAGTCGCCCGTGGCGAACGGCTTGCCCGTTTAACCGATCTGCGAAATCTTGAGGTCCGTGCCTTTGTGCCGCTGAAGCACCTGGCGCGCACAATGGTCGGCGATTCAATCCAGGTCAACACATCGGACACCAGCCACGATGGCCGCATCCGGGCGCTCGTGCCCACCGGCGATATTCGATCGCAGACATTCGAGGCGATCATCGACCTGCCGGAACTCGCAACCGGCGTCTGGACGGTCGGCCAGCTGGTCAGCGTCGCCGTGCCGATACGCTCCAGCGAACTCTCTTTGACCGTGCCACGCGATGCACTGGTCTTGCGTCAGGGCGGACAATTCGTATACCGGATCAATGACGAGAATCGGGCGGAGCGTATCCTGGTCGAAATCGGGGACAGTCACGGTGAGTTGATCGCGGTTGCCGGGGCACTTGATGAAGGCGATCGCATCGCCATTCGTGGCGCCGAAAGCCTGAGCGATGGTGCCGAGGTCAGGATCGTGATGCCGGAGACCGCGTCGATCACCCCGGCTGATGACGACGTCTGAGGCCATTCATAATGGGATTCCCTGCGCCTCCAGGAAGGCCTTCAGCGGCTGCAGTTGCCGTTCGAAATGGCGCTAGCGATTGACGGAGCGGCTGTGCATTTTCTCGCGCACCTGGATCGCACTTGCGGTGGATGAAGCCGCGGTATTCTTTTCGAAGTTCAGGCAGGCCTCCTCGAAATCGAGCCCCAGTCGCTCGAGCAGGCTGCGGGTTTGCCCTTCCTGATCGGATACCAGCTCTTCATAAGACACTTCGATCAGCCTGTCGCCGAGCAATGATCGCCAGCGCGTCATGAGCCTGTTGTAAGCGACGTAGTATCGACCGACATCATCCAGTGTGTAGGCAAACCTGAAGTAGGACTGCTTGAACATGGCAAAGCAGGCATCCAGCGGATGACGCCTGAGGTGCACTATGCGTGCCTGCGGCATCCCCTTCGCAATGAACCCGAGGTAGAGGTAGTTCTCCGGCAGTTTCTCGATGAACATCGGCTCATCTCCGAGTTTGTAGCGCACGGCGTCAAAGTAGCGAGCGGCAATATGCGCTGGCACGCGGCCGGCTGCGGCCCGGATGATTGCGGGATTCATGTTTTCGCTGGTTTTCACCCCACTTTCATGTCGAATCGCCATTTGCATGAAAAACGTCTCACCGATGCTGCGCACTTGCGAATGACTGGCGATGATTCGCTCGGTCAAGGTCGTGCCGGTGCGTGGCAGGCCAACGATGAATATCGGTATCTTCCCGGAACTGCGTGCACCGGGCGCAGCCAATCCGGTACGCGTCCAGTTCTCATCGCAGACACTTATTACCGTATCGATGAGCGTGAGATCGGAACTGACATCGTAGGGTGACACGCTTTTCGCTGCGGTCCCTGCCAATTCGTAGTAATGAAATGCCTCGTCCCAACGCTCGAGGTCTTCCAGTTCCTTGCCCAGTGCGTAATACAGAAAAATGTTTCTGGCCGGCGTCGATGCCGATGATTTCAGAACCGATTCCATTTGCGCGACATGCCGCGAGTCCTTCGCTTTGGCCAGCTGACTCAACTCGTAATGGAAGCGCTGGTGGTCCGGATGCTTGTCCAGCAATGCCCGGTAGATTTTCCGGGCGTCGTCGGCTTTCCCGAGAAACACCGAGCACCCGGCAAGACTGGACTGGAACCGTTCGACCTCGGGTTGCAGGTCGCAAGCCGCCTTGTACAGCGGCCAAGCCTTCTCGTGCAGGTCCAGCCGCGAATACGCCTGCGCCGCCATCTCGAGATACAGCGGGCTGTTATCAAGCAGCGCCACGAATTTATCCAGGAGGGCCACCGCTTCGCCATTGCGTTGCACCTTGACCTGCATATCGGCAAGTTCGATAGCCGCGTCATAACGCCGCGCGTCCTTCTTCACTGCCCGGAGAAATGCCTTTTCCGCTGCCTCGGTGCGCGATCGCCCCTTGGCGGCAAGGCCGAACAGGAAATGACCCTCGGCGCTGTCCTTGTCCAGTTTCAGGATTTGCCGCGCGCAAGCTTCGACCGCGGCCCAGTCCGAAGAGCGGGCCAGCGTCCTGGCCCTGAGGCTGAGCTCATCTTTGCGGCTGGTTGGTTTCACTCGCGGTCCGTGGGTCACCTTGTCATTCGATGGCGCAGGCGCCCGCTACGCGACCCTGATTCCGTTCTGCTCGAGGTAGGACCTGAGCGGCTGCAGCTCGTTTGCAAAATGCGTCCACTTATCGACTGACCGACTGTGAATCTTCTCGCGAACCTGTACCGAACTCGCTGTGGTGCTGGCGGTCTCGTTCTGGTCGAAATCAAGACAGGCTTGCTCAAAGTCCAGTCCCAACCGGTCCAGCAATATGCGGGTCTGCGCCTCCTGGTCTGTAACCAGGTCTTCGTAGCGGATTTCGATTACCCTGTCCCCAATGGTCTCCAGCCAGTGCTCGCGAAGCCTTTCGTGCGCCACGTAGTACTTCCCCAGATTTTCAAGTGAATAGGAGAACTTGTATGCCCAGGTGAATACCTGCTTGTACATGGAGAAGCAGCTGTCCATCGGATTTCTTCGCAGGTGGATAATGCGCGCGTGCGGGTAGGCCTTGGCAATAAACCCGAGGAACAGAAAATTGAAGGGCAGCTTGTCGATGAACATCGGCTTCTCGCCGAGCCGGTATGACACCGCCTGCATATAGTCCCTGCCGATTTGCATGATGTCACTCTTCGCAGCGCCCTCGATCATCGCCGCATTCATATTCTGAATGCTCGACACACCGCTGTTCTGGCGTAGCACCATCTGCATGAACTGCGTTTCGCCGATACTCTGCACGTGTGAATGACTGGAAAGTATGCGATCGGTCAGTGTGGTTCCCGTTCGCGGCAAGCCGACGATGAAGACTGGCGTCTTCGCCGGGTAATGCTCGGCGGTTTTGATGCAGCCATCCTTCAGCCATTGGCGATTGCAGGTGTTGATGATGGCGTCGATCAGCTTCAGATCTTCGTTGACATCATATTTCGCGACGGTCGTTACGGCATCGCCGCCTTTCTTGTAGTACTCAAAGGCTTCGGCCCAGCGGCCGAGGTCCTCAAGCTCCTTGGCGATGGCGTAGTAGACAAATACATTTTTGTCCGCCGGCAGACCGGTCGACTTCAGTAACGCTTTCATCTGGTTGATGTGCCGGTCATCGCTTGCTTTCTCGAGCCTCGCAAGATGGTAGTGATTACGTTGATGGTTCGGAAACCGGGCAAGCAGCTTCAGGTAAATCTCCCTGGCCTCGTCGATCTTGCCCAAATAAACGGCGCAAGAGGCCATGTTGGCCATGAACAGATCGACGCCGGGCTGCAGTTCGTTGGCCCGCTGATACAAGGGCCAGGCCTTTTCGGAGAGCCCGATTTCGGTATAGACGGTACCCGCCAGGTCCAGGTACCTGGGGCTGTTGCCAAGCTTGTCCTCATACCGACCGATGAGTTCTGCCGCCTGGCCATTGCGCCGGCCAATCGAGTGCTGGCCAGCCAGCTCGATCGCGGCGTCATAGCGCCCGGGATCCAGCGCCAGGACTTTTTCAAAGTCCTGTGTGGCATTGACAGGCCGCTTGGAGGCTTTTTCGACCAAGCCGCTCAGGAAGTAGCCTTCCGCACTTGCCGCGTCCAGATTGAGGATACCGGCGGCGCAGGACTCTACCGTGGCCCAGTCCTGCGTTTCCCGCGCGCGCCGGCCAAGCCGGCTGAGTCTCTCTATTTCAGCTTTCATTTGTCTGCCGCGACCGGTAACGGCGTGTCACAACTATCCGGGTGCAAGGCTGAATTGAATGTCATGGCGTCTGCCGGCGTGAAGGCGCTAATCATATGGCCGGTTGATATACTGACAGTCAAAACTTTCATCGTGGATCCGACATGCACAAAGTATCCGCAAGCTTAACAGGTGGCGTCGGTCATGCCCGAGGCGGCTGACACTATCTCCGGCGAACTGGTGGCCTGGAGCCGGGAGCAACTCAACATAGCTGTCGGTGAACTGATCCGGGCCGGCGAGCTGGACGGAGTCCTACTCGAAGCGAGACCTGCATGGGCGTATCCGCGAAGCACCGTCATCGGTAAAATTCGTGAACAAGGGGAGCATCATCGTTTTTTCTGGGTCATCTGCGGTGATCCGCCGGTCGACTACATCAGTTCAACAATGGCAGCAACACCACGAGAGGCCGCACGGCATTTTGCCATGAAATGGCAGCTCGAGGCAGCTCGCCATCGCGAGCCCCAGGTTCAAAGAAAGCTTGACCCGGAGGGCAAACGCAACTGGGACGCATGGTGCGACGCTCTTGAAGCAAGGGCATCGTCACTGTTCAAGCTGATCGATGCCGATGCATTGTGGACCGCGGCTGCGATTCGTTAGCACAAATTCCGGACCCGCGTTGCAAACCAATAACGCTGATTGCACATACCATGCAGCATACGGACAATTCGATCATGCAAACAGCAAGCAGCGCCTACCCGTTCGACCGGCCCGTTGTCTTGGTGGCAGCGCCGCGTTCCGGCAGCACCTTGCTGTTCGAAACCCTGTCCAGGAGCACCGATTTCTGGACGATAGGCGGTGAAAGCCACGGGGTCTTCGAGAGCATTCGACAATTCAATCCGCAACTTGGAACCTCCGATTCGAACGCACTGTCGGCAGCCGACGCGACACCCGAAATTGTGTCGCAAATTCGCTCCTCGTTTTTCAATCAGCTACGAAACTCGCAGGGCGCGCGTTATCGCGGCCGGCCAGGACCCGTGAATGCAGCGCCGAGGTTTCTTGAAAAGACGCCGAAGAATGCCCTGCGGATTTCACTGCTCAATGAGGTATTCCCTGATGCACTGTTCGTCTACCTGTATCGCAATCCACGTGAGAATATCAGCAGCATGATCGATGCTTGGCAATCGGGACGATTTGTGACCTACAGGAATCTTCCAGGAAGGAGCACGCCGTGGTCACTGCTGTTGCCACCGGGCTGGCAGCAGCATCGTGACTCCTCGGTCGCGAGGATTGCGGCCTTCCAGTGGAAGGCCGCCAACACAGCGATCCTGCAGGAGCTGCTAAAGCTGGGGCAGGACCGATGGACAACCGTCAGCTACGGCCAGCAGGTTCATGCACCCGCCGAAACAGTGCGACGCCTGTGCGAATTCTGCGATGTCTCGGCGGACGGCATACTTGCCAGCCTGTCGGCAGGCGGACTGAAGCCCTCCCGCTACACGCTGACCCTGCCGCAGCCCGAAAAATGGCGCAAGAACGCAAGCGCCTTACGCGAGGTCCTTCCGGATGTTGCCGATACGGTGCAGTTCATCCGGAAGACAACGCAGGGATTGCCGGAGGAGGAATTCGACTTGGGCATTGACGCGTCGCTGATCGATGCCGATTCGGCTGCTGGCGCTGAATATCGCGCGAGCGAAACCGACGCAGTGCACCGCAATGCCCGGTGTCATTGCGGGTCTGGAAAGAGATTCAAACATTGCCACGGGGATCCGCGGCAATCGGGTGCACGCCAGTGAGGCTTGCCACCGAGTTCGTGCGGCTGCCTCGCAGGTTCGATCACGAACGGCTCAGACAGGAGGTCCTTGCTTTTGACCCGGCGGAATGGCTGCCTCACGTGCAAGGCTACGAAGGCAATACCGCAATACCCTTGATTTCCGTTCGTGGCGAGATGAACGATGACTTCAACGGCCCCATGAAGGTGACCGACAAACTGGAACGGTCCCCCTACATCAAGCAGGTTCTCGCGTCGTTCAACGAGGTGTTTGGCCGGTCGCGGTTGATGGGGCTTGGGGCACACTGCTCGGTTCCCGAGCACCGGGACGTCAATTATCACTGGTACACCCGGGTCAGAATTCACATACCGGTCATTACCAACCCGGAGGTGCTGTTTTATTGCGGATCGCGACACGTACACATGGCTGTGGGCGAAGCGTGGATCTTCGACTCATGGAAGAAGCACAGCGTCGACAACCGCTCGGACATGAATCGCGTGCACCTGGTGATCGATACGGCAGGGTCTGCGAATTTCTGGAAGCTGGTTGCCACGTCCGAATGGCGTTGTTCGGAACGACAAATGAAGCCCGCGAACATCGACGATGTATTCATTCCCTATGAGGAAGGCAAACAGGTCACCATCCTGACCGAGCAGTACAATGCACCACTGGTCATGCATCCGGGCGAGGTCGATGCGCTGGTAAGCGACATCGTCTTCGACATGCGAGCACATCCGGCCAACAGCGGCCCCGTGCAGTCCAATTTCGAGAAAACCATGCTCGACTTTCGTGCCGAATGGCGCCGCCTCTGGTCACAGTATGGGCAAAGCGAGGCCGGATGGCCGCACTTCGAAAAACTGATCAGGGAATTGCGCATCCCGCAGGTTCACATGCCGCTTGCCAGTAATGAGGGCTCGGCAACGCATACCTTCAGGGCGCGCGTGCTCACGGCCGCACTGAATACATCGCTGGCTCAGCAATACCGGATCTGAAGTAATCTGTTCCAGCGATTCCGGCAACCAAAATCAGACCTACAAAAAAAGAGGCCACCTCTAGTGAGGTGGCCTCCTGATCATCACCCTGTCCCTTTCGAGGCCGGGCTATGCCGCATGCTTACTCGAAGCTCTGCGTCAGTCGTACGTAGTAGCCCATGCCGAACATACGGTAGGTCGCCGGATCCGTCTTGGCGTTGAAACCCCAGTCGATGTATGGCGGTTCTTCGTCCGTCAGGTTTGTGATACCTGCCGCAGGAGTAGTTGAACTTATCGGTCGCGTGAGCACCGCCGTCCTCTGCTGTGGTATCCGTGTAGGTACCGGCGAGGTCAACTGTATCGTCAACCGGCGACGGTTTCTTCAAACGCTCCAGTAAATGCGACCAGAGAATTGCCGCTTCCCACTGACCGATGCTTGATTCCATGTTCCATCGAACTTCTGCATCGACACCCTTGGCGCTCTGCTCGGCAACGTTGAGGTTGCCATTCAGTACCTGGTCGATGCTGTAGTCCGGGGCCCGAGTTATCAGCGCGCAGGAGGCTGCATTCTCACGCACATAGCAATCCTCGAGGATGAACTGCACGCCCAGCGAGCTGATGCCGTCCTCCAGTTGGACCTGCCAGTAGTCCACCGTGAACGACAGGTCGTTGGAGCCGAAATCAGGCGTCCAGACGACGCCGGCCGTCAGGGTGTCACCAGTCTCCGGTACCAGGAACGGGTTTCCGCCTTCGCGGGAACGAAGCTGGCTGTCAAGCGACACGCCGACCTGATCGCATCCTGGTGGAAGCGTGGCTGGCGGAACCGGGATACAGGGATCGTTGTAGGTCGGGAAGTTATCTACGAGGCCGCCGTACAGGTCAAGAATGGTTGGCGCACGGAAAATCGTACTGGTTGTGGCGCGTATCTTCACGCTCTCAATTGCCTGAAACTCCAGGCCGGCCTGCCACGTTGTCTCGGCATCGAAGGCATTGTAACTGTCGTAACGTACCCCAGCTTTCACGTCGAGGGCCTGCGCGCCGTTGTCGAACAGCGGCAGCAGCACTTCGGCGAACACCGCATTGTTGTACAACGAGCCGTCCGTACCGGCACCGACGTTACCGGTTACGGCTTCCGTCTGCTTGCCGGAATCCGGTGCGTAGGTGTAGCTCTGACCCCAGTAACCGTAGCCGGCTGCCCAGCCCATTTGCCCGCCGGGCAGATCAAACACCGAGCCTGACACGCTGAATCCTGCGGTATCCATGGTCGTCACGTAGTGGTCGGTCAGGTCGGCCGAAACGTAGTCGATCATGTCCTGCGTGACCGTCGTAACAGTCGGCTGGCTGGTCACCGGGTCGACGGCGCCGCCGCCGAACAGGTTCAACGGCACACAGCCATCAATCAGTGTGGCGGGGTTGGTGACGTCGGTGTAACACTCAGGCTGACCATTGCCGTCCAGATCCGCTGATGGCCCCAGTGCATTTTGCAATCGGGCACCAGAGAACTGGCCGAAGTCGTTGTCGTTGCGGGTGCGTCGGCCGGTGTTGTAGAACACTTCCCAGTCGAGCTCATTGAAAGTCCCTTCAAAGCCCGCGAAAACCTGGTACTGGTTGACGTCCTGCGTAAAGCGCCGATTCGTCTCGATCATGCGACGGCGTGGTTGAATGACCGGGTCGTAACTGAGCGCGGTTCCGTTGGCCAAGTTATAGGCATCGATCGCCTGTCGCAAGTAGTAGTTGTTCTCTGAAATACCCTCGTACGCAACTACTGCGCCAGTTGCCGGGTTGGTGAACGTGCCGTTATAGAAAGGATCGCCACCGGTGTACGGCAGGGGTGCGAGTTCCTGCTCGGATGAGCGGAAGTTGCCGCGATACGAGGTGTTGAACCGAACCGTTTCCGTCACATCAAAATGTGCTTCCGCAAAAATATTGTTGCGCTCGTACGGCGTCTGTATGTAATTCACCGGCGCGTAGTTGTAGGGACCGGCGGCACCTGCAGCCATGAGACCCGCCTCATACGGTCCGGTCGCTGGTGTGCCGATACGGAA
>JAHKKM010000286.1 GCA_020027645.1 Pseudomonadota bacterium | reverse complement strand
GCAACGATCGGCGCGAACCAGTCGATGCTGTCGTCGCCGTTCAGCGCATAGATCTCGTCAGTGCGGGCGAAGGCATTGTTGATGCGCTCCACCATTTTCGGCACGGAATCGACCGGGTACAGGCTCTGGTCCGGATACATCTGCCCGGCGCTGTTGCCGTCTCCCGCGACCTGCCAGCCGGAGCAATAAATGGCTTTCAGTCCGGCCTGAACTTCCTGGATGGCCTGGTTACCGGTCATGGCGCCAAGTGCACACAGGGGCTTTTCCTGGTTTACCAGGCGCCAGAGCTTTTCGGCGCCAAGCCGTGCCAGCGTGTATTCGATTTGCACCGTGCCGCGCAGTTTGACCACGTCAGCGGCGCTGTAGTCCCGTTCCACGCCCTTCCACCGCGGGCTGTCGGCCCATTCTGCCTCGAGGGCCCTGATCTGCTCTTTCCTTTGCATGACGATCTCCTTAGGTATAGACGGTCCTTCCGGACGGGCGGCTTCAGGAGCATAATAGGCTCAAATCCTAGATAATTTCACAGTGAAAATTTCACACTGTTAATTTCACAAGGTAACTCGTATGCCGACCAGCCAGGGCCTGCTCCGAAAAGCGCACTTTCTGGGCACCAAGATCCGCAGCCAGCGCAAGCGCAATCAACTGACGCTCGAAGACCTGGCGGTGCGTTGCATGCAGATCGACCGCGAGGCCGCGCCATCGGTGTCCTACCTGTCGATGATCGAAAACGGCAAGCGCGTGCCCTCCGAACGCCTGATGCGGGTTGTAGCTGACATATTCCAGAAGGACCTGGCCTGGTTCTCGGACGAAAGCCTGGGTGATGTTGCCATCGAGCCCGAGTCGCGGGCGGGCGGCATCGACGGCATGCCCTTGGAGCCAGCTTTCCTGTTTTCGACCGGGCATCTGCAGACCGCTATTCCGGAATTGCTGGCGCAGACCGGCACGACCGGGCGGCAGTTCGCACATCTCCTGATTCGCGCACACCAGGAGTCGAACCAGAATCGTTTTCCCGATCTCGAACGCGCCGCCGAGAGCGTCGGCCGAAAGCGGTTTCCCTTGAGTGACGACGATTTGTTTGCCATGGCAAAACACGCAGGACTCAAGATTCGCTGGTTCGACAAACCGGCTTTCAGGGACCGGCGCGATACGGACAATCCGCTGAACACGCTGGTGCGATCGTTTTACGATTCACCCGATGTCGTGTACCTGAACCGGCAGCTCGAGAAACGCCAGGGTCGTATCAAGTACGATCTCGCCAATCACATCGCGCACCGCGTTCTGCACGACGGTGACGGCGCACGCTCGATGCAGATCACCGGTGACCAGCTGTCCGGCCGGCGCTTCGAAACCGAATCGCCCAACATGGATGCCCGCGACATCCTGTATGCCTGGCGCGATTTCGAGTGCAGCTATTTCGCCGCTGCGCTGCTCGGGCCGAAGGCGCCGTTTCGCCAGTTCCTCGCACGACATGCGTACGCGATGGATGTCGGTAACAAGGTAGAACTGTCGACGACGCTGATCATGCGGCGCATGTCGAGCGTGTCACCCTACCGGCACTGGCATTATTTCGATGCTTATCCGCCGGGCAACCTGCGCGCGGTATACCGCGGCAACGGCATCCCGCTCCCCTGGGGCAACATGCGCATGGTGAGCGATCCCTGCCAGCACTGGGCTGTGTTCCGCATGCTGAACAGTACATCGGACAAACCGTCGGCGCAGATTTCCGTCTTGCGTAACGGCGACGATGCACGACTCTATTGTTGCGAATCGATACGCAGCCGGGACCCGGCGGGAAATCGTCACGTCATCTGCGCAGGTGTTGACCTCGCACCGGCGCTGAATGCACAAGGCATCGATGCAGGCGACGTGATCGCCCAGATCGAGTCCGCCTGCAACAAACGCGGCGGTGCAGCGCCGATTCCGGCAGAAGCTCGGCGGAGTCTGGAAACCGTTAGCAAAATTCTCAATATCGGCTGGATTGCCGACGGTGCCGCCAAGGATGCCAGCATCATCTGTCCGCGGAGTTCCACCTGCCCGCGCGACCGGCATTGCCTCGGCCGGGCAGCGCCGCGTCAGCACGAGAGGATCGCCACCATACGCGAAGAGATCCGCGCGCAGGAATAGCTCGACTGCAGATTGGCGATGGGGGCGACAATAATGAAACGGCGACGCGACGGTATGCCTTTCGAGTGAGTTAAGACTTCCGAGCGAGAAAGGCATGGCGGCGCGGCGCCGTATAGGCAAAGCAGTCGCCCGCAATGCGGGCTCCTACAGGTGAGATCGTGCCAGGTTTTGTCGCCTGCAGTGCAGGCCAATTTGCCCGCCGTTACAAATAAAACCACCGGTGGATGGCGCAAATTGATCTTTAGTGCAATGTTGGTAACAACGGTTTGTTGTCGCCCGCAATGCGGGCTCCTACAGAAGATCGTGCCAGGTTTGGCGCGATTGCCTAGGCCGGGAAGAAGTCGATCGGTTTCGTCGTGGTAATCGCCTCGACGTCTTTCGCTTCGAAGCGGAACATGCGAACGCGCTGCACCAGCTTCTGTTCGAGGTCCAGATCGCCGAGCTCGCTCGACACCACTTCGCAGAACGTGACTTCGCCGGATGGCGCAATAGTCAATCGCAGCACCAGTTTGCCTTCCAGCGTCGGATCGGCG
>JAHKKM010000285.1 GCA_020027645.1 Pseudomonadota bacterium | reverse complement strand
AGGCCGGTGCCTCGAACGTCGCCGATGCATTCGTGCCGGGTTGCGAGCGAGCGGATGCCATCCACGATGTGCTGCCCTACATGCAGTGCGTTCTGTTGCAGCTTTTCTTTTTCGATCACATCGAGTACCGCAAGTCCCGCGGCGCAGGAAACCGGATTGCCACCAAAGGTATTGAAGTAGTGCCCGTGCGTGCTGAACTCCTGTACAAGATCGCGGCGCGTCACGATGGCCGACAGCGGATGGCCATTACCCATGGGCTTGCCCATCGTGACGATATCCGGCACGAAATTATCGGCTTCGTAGCCCCAGAAATTTCTGCCTGTACGGCCGAACCCTGGCTGCACTTCGTCGGCGATAAACAAGCCGCCCGCATTACGAATGATCCTGGCGGCTTCCTTCAGATAACCAGCCGGCGGAGCAACGACGCCACAGCTCGAGGCTATGGTGTCAATGATAAATGCGGCAGGTTTTATGCCGCGGCCTTTCAGCGTGGCGATGGCTTCATGAAGATGCGCTGCGTATTTCTTGCCGGAATCGTCGCCGCGATGGCGCCCGCGGTAGGTGTCCGGACGCGGTACGGTAACGACGTAGTCCGGAATTTCGTCTGCAGGAATATCCTCGGTTGAAATCTCGTAAATCGCTTTGGTATTGCCGTGGTAAGCAAACTCCGTGACGATCAGGCCGGTGCCACCGGTGCAGGTCCGTGCAATCCTTAGTGCGAGCTCGTTTGCTTCGCTGCCAGTGCAGCAGAACATCGCGGTATCGAGTTCCGCTGGAAATCTGGCGGTCAGGCGTTCGGCATAGTCGAGCACATTTTCGTGCAGGTAACGCGTGTGCGTATTCAGCAGTTTCATCTGCCTGCAAACGGCGTCGACAACGTGCGGGTGGCAATGCCCGACATGCGCCACGTTGTTGTACATGTCCAGGTACTTTTTGCCGTCGGCGTCGTAAAGCCAGACACCCTCGCCACGAACCAGGTGCACCGGCATCCTGTAGAACAGTCTGTAAGCCGGACCGAGAAGTTTCTTGCGCCGCGCGAGCATCGCTTCGGTGTCGGAATTCAATTGCCAGTCCTCGCAACTATTTGCACGCTTGCTGAAATCTTTACGTAACAGCATCCGCCGGCTGATGCGCGACGGACTCGAGCGTATTACGCGATTTTTCTTCGTTTCGCAATATGTGATCCCGGTTCACCGGGTGAACTCGCACGACCGTGTCGTAAGGACGGAAAATCCTTTGCGCATCAGGACGGTGTTACCGGAATTCATTTTGCTATTGCACATTGCTATAGTACCGCCCGTCGACAGCCCGCCATTCAGGCAGTGAATCGCAAATTGCTGTGGACACACGCCGGATCCTTGTCCGGTACAAAGTCGAACAATGCACTTCCGGGTTGACCGGGATCGGCCTGAACTTGTATTGCCGATTCATGTCAGAACGCGAAAGTCCAAGAAACCATAGGGGTCTGTCCGTGCAAAAGATGTTCCTGGTGCTGGCCATGATGGCCGGCTTGAGTGGTTGCGCGTCAACCGGTTCCGAAACGACGGCGGCTGAAGATACTGCGACCGGGGATGCAAAGCCCGAAGTCCGCACGGTATGCAGAAAAGAACGGACGGCAGGATCATCCACCGGATCCAGGGTCAATGTCGAACGCGTGTGCGAGACGGTTATAGAGTCCGCTGCAGAATAATGCGGCTTGATGTGATTCAGGTATCTTTCGTGATCCTGCCGGCAACGATTCCGGTGATTAGCAGGAACAATGCCAGGGCCAGCAGAAATTCGGGATAGCTTCGCGTGATACCGCAATAGTAGGTCGAAACGATTACGAAAATCTGAAACGCGTTGATCAGATGACTGTCCCGCTTCACAATTTTCGGGTAGCGAATCGTCGATATCATTCCGAGCGCCAACACGAACATCCCCACCGGAAGATAAGCGTGCAAGGGCAGCAATTCGGCAATTTCCGGGTTTGTTGCCAGCACAATGATCGACGTCGACACCAGGCCCCCGCCTGCCGCGGTCGTCGGGATCCCTGCAAACCAGCCGCTTCGCGGGGCACCGGTCGTCAGGTTGAATCGCGCCAGGCGCATTGCCCCGGCAAGCACGAAGACCCCGACCGAAAGCAGCAACACCCAGTACGCCCCGGAATCGACCTGCACACCGCCAATCTGGATGCCCGCCTGAAAAACCAGCATGGCGGGTGCCACACCGAAGGACACGAGATCCGCCATGGAATCGAACTCTGCGCCAAAGCTCGAGGTTGCCTTGAGCAGCCTCGCAGCAACGCCATCCATTACATCCAGGAGCGCGCACCAGATGATCATCCATCCCGCAAGCTCGATATTTCCGAGTTGGCCGGTCACGACCGAGGCCAGCCCCAGCAACAGGCTCGCTGCGGTAAAACTGTTGGGAATGGTGTAGCGAAGAATACTCAAGCGAAAACCGCCGATGGCCGCGTGTCTGGCGGGTATTCTGCATGCCGAAGGCTACGAAGGCCAGAAATCGGACCTGCGATCTCCAGTGGCGCGACCCGGCGGCGAACTGCGTCTTGCCATGAATACCTATTGCGCGGCCGTGGAATTACGGGAACCTTGAACAGCGAGCGGTGATAGCATGATTCCGGTTTCTTTGTGATTGATCGCCAAGGCATTTTGAAAAATTACGCACGAGAAACG
>JAHKKM010000104.1 GCA_020027645.1 Pseudomonadota bacterium | reverse complement strand
GAGCCCGCTGCCACCGACTTCGAGACCGTCCGGTGACTCGAGCCACCAGCTCGCGTCCGATTGCATTCCGAGCCTGGACCAGATTTTCTCCGAAAGGTAATCCGCAACATTCTTGCCGGTTGCAGCGGCAACGAGTGCGCCGGCTACGTGGGTCTCACCGGTGCTGTAGTTCCATCGCATTCCCGGTTCGCTTGCGCGTGGCAAAGATGCCATCAGGTCAAGGATGGCTCCCGGTCTCTGTGCAATTTGCGCCTCGAGCATCGCACGCCTGTCGGACGCGGGGTCCGTGTAGGTTTCATTCCAGGCAACGCCCGAGGCCATTTGCAGAATCTGCCGCACTGTAACGCCGTCGTACGCGGTACCGCGAAACCGCGGCAAGTACCGGACAACGGGATCGTCGAGACTTTTTATGTAGCCATCCCGGATGGCCGCGCCGATCAGTGTCGCAGTCATCGATTTGACCACGGACATCGACATCCAGCGCGTATTCTCGTCGTTGCCGAGCAGGTACTTTTCGAAACGGATCTTACCGTCGCGGATGATCAGCAATCCACTCACCCGGTTGAGCGACAATAGGTCGTAGAGATCGTATGTCACCCCTTTCGATGCAAAGCTGAAATTGTCGAACGGCAGGTCACTGACGGGTAACGCTGAAACCTTCGGTCCACGTTTCACCGTACGCGTCGGAAACAGCCGGTCGATATTGCGAAAGGTGTTGACCTGCAGATCCGGGTACAACTTTCCATCGTAAACCTGCCGAATATTGCCGATCGGTTCTGTTGCGTGCCTGTATTGCACCGTATCTGCATGCGCAATTACGCCCGTCTGCAAGGCCGACAACATTGCGAGTGTCGTAACCGTCCCGACACGATGTTTCCGAAGTTGCGTCATGATTGCCTTACTGCTTGTGTGAACAATCGTTGCAGCGATCATACTATGACGTGATTTGGTGAGCCGCGGTTTATCGATTACAGTACTTTTCACTGTCGCAACCATCAGGATACCGGTGAACAGGAAACTGCCGAAGCTCATTGCTACGTCGGTCGTCAGGGGCAGCCAGCAGGGTGAGAGTCACGGTGGTGTGTACACTGTGGATTTCGAGCATCAGACCGGCGAGCAACATGTCGACTGGAATACCGGCACCATCGATTTCGAGGGCCGCGGCGCCGATCGCGGCCTGCGGGGCATCGCCTTCGACGATGAGGACATCTATATCGCTGCCAGCGATGAGCTGTATTGCTACGATCGCGACTTCACCATCCAGGGTTCGTTCCGCAACCGGTACCTTAAACATTGCCACGAGATCTGTGCCAAGGGCGAACACGTCTTCCTGACCACGACCGGCTTTGACAGCCTGCTGGCATTCAACCTCGAAACCCGCAAGTACGAATGGGGTTTCCACCTTCAGAAGCAGTATGGCAAATGGACCGGCTACACGTTCGATCCCCTGTCAGATACCGGCCCTGCAGCGGTGAACGACTTTCATATCAATACGGTGCATGTCGACGATTCCGGCATCTATCTGAGCGGCCTCCGAACGGAGGCGCTGCTGTTTCTCGACAGGCACTGGAACGTCAGCGAAGTTTGCAACCTGCCGCGCGGTACGCACAACGCTCGACCGTGGCGCGACGGCGTGGTCTTCAACGACACGGATGCGGATTGCGTACGCTACGTGCCACGAAAGGGAAATCCACAGGCGTTCAGAATTGCACGATATGACGAATCGCAGATCCATTTTGCCGGCATCGACGATAGCAAGATCGCGAGACAGGCTTTTGGTCGCGGGCTGTGCACCGTTGGCGATAGGTACATTGTCGCTGGCTCTTCGCCGTCGACCATCACCCTGTACGACGTGGAACGCAATCAGAAGGTCGGCTCCGTAAACCTGTCGATGGATATTCGCAATGCGATTCACGGCCTCGAGATTTGGCCGTTCGACGACTAGGAATTACTGTCACTGTAATTCACAGGCGACTCTATTTGCGGTAATAAAAAAGGCCTAATTCGCCCTCACTGTCCTTAGCGATCCGTTGCTCGTCGCGAATTGATCTTTAGTACTCAGAAATGAAAAGGCCGGGACAAGCCCGGCCTTTTCCTTGCTGCTTTCAGCTAGTACCTCATTCACCCCAACCCTTGGTGAAATGTATGCCGACCTCGCGCGGCCGGTTGGTGAAAACACGAGATACGTGCTCCCGACCTTCCGCCACGTTGGACGCGCCATACTCAAACCAGCCGGTACCGTACGTATACTGGGCCCGCTCGTCCGTCAGGTTATTGACGAAGAACGAGACATCCCAGGTGTCGGCCTGCAGCCCGATGCGCACATCGCCGATCACGTAGGCAGGGTTTTCGACCTGCAGATTCCCGTCGGTGTCCGGCAACGGCTCAAGTATGTTGAGCGAGTCGCCCGTGTACGACCACTGCGTACGGATATAGGCATTTTTCTCGCCTTCCCATTGCAACGGCCAGTGGTACTCGACCCAGCCCGCGCCTTTCCACTGCGGCACGATCGGCAGACGCAAACCGCCGACGACTTCATTAGGTGTCAGATCATCTGGGTCGCCGTCAAGATCGTGGTCCGAGTCAGTCTGGGCTTCCATGTACTCGGCGTTCATGCCCAGCACCCAGCGCTCGCCCACTGCATAGTCGAGCTCGACGTTCACGCCGGTAATATGCGCGTCGCCCAAGTTGGTTACGACCTGCTGCCACGGCTGGCCGCACTGGCCGGCGACTTCCAAATCAGGATCCTCATTACCATTTTCATCCAGGCACGGGGTACTCGAGGGATCCACCAGCTCGAGCTGGTAATCACTCCAGGCCATGTGATACACGGTGGTATTGAAACGACCGGCACCGCCGGCGAACATCGATTTGAACCCCATCTCGTAGTTGTCCATGAGATCGGATTCGTAGTTGGCCGGGAAGAACGGCTCGCCCCGCGTCCGGTTGATACCGCCGGGACGCTTGCCTTGCGTATACAGACCATAAACCATCTTGTCGTCAGCGAACGCGTAACTAAGGCTGACCTTGGGTATGACTTCCTTGTCGACACCTTCACGTCCCGGTACCAGTCCATTGTTTGCGAGGCGCGCTGCGCGCAGTACGGGATCGTTTATCGATGGCTCACCGTAGCCGCCGGGGATGCCGGGGCCGCCCGGGTTGTTCACGAAATAGCGGTTGGTATTGCTGCGGTCGTAATAGCGCCCGCCGACGGTCAGGTCCATCTGGTCGTTGACATGCCAGGTCACTTCGCCGAACACCGCCTTCTGTTCCCAGTCGGTCTCGTTCTCTGAATACCAGTGCGAAGTTGTGCCAGGCAAAGTGGTCGGCGTGTCATACAAATCCGAGAAGTACCATTCCCAGTATTGGAGCGAGATCGAGTCCTGGTACAGTTTTTCCATGCCGTCGCCACCCGATGTGACTTCGGCAAACGGATTCTGCCAGTCGTCGTTACTGGTCTCGTAGAAGAGGCCAATCAGCCAGTCAAACGTATCCCCCTGACTCGAAAGCCGGAACTCCTGCGTAAACTTGTCTTGCTGAGCAGTAAGGAACGACGCCAGGAACGAATCGCCATCCACGGTGTCGTCATGACAGTAAACCGGAAACCAGACGATGTAGCCCGTATCCGGATTGGCCCAGTAGTACGGAAAATCCTCTGTCGTATAAGCGCTGTCGTGACAGTAATTCGCCGTCCAGTAGTGCGCGTACTGGGTAACATCTTGCAGATTGCTGCTTTCGCGATCGTAATACGAGGTCGCCGACACCAGTTGCGCGAATCCGAGGTCGCCTTCGACGGTCAGCGAGTACAGATCGTACTTGTCCTCACTCCATTCGTCGTGAAAGCGAACCGTTTGCAGATCGCCAACATAGGGATCGTAGTAATTGTCCGCACCTGATTCGGTGCTCTGGTGACCGATGGATGCCGTAGCTGCCCAATTGTCGGTCATGTCCCAGCGCAATGAGGCGCGGCCGCCATAGGTTTCTGAATCGTTCCAGCGGTCCTCGACCGACTTCGAATTGTCCAGCGTGCCGAAACCTGCCGGATAGAAGCCTGGACCCTTTAGCGGTGACTCGTCGGGCGTATGCCCGTAGATATTGTCGATGAAGCCACCATCCCTGTCGTTGTAGCCGACCAGCCGCAGCGCCAGCTTGTCGTCCATCAGCGGAATATTGAACACCATCGAACCGCGATAGCTCAGGTCGCTATGGTCGCCACCACGAACTTCACCGTCGAGCACAGCTTCGAATTGCCCCGGATTCGGCTTATTGGTGACGATACGCATGGTGCCGGCCTGCGCATCGGAGCCGTAGAGCGTACCCTGCGGTCCGGACAGAGCTTCGACACGTTCCACATCGACCAGGCGTACGCCCGGTTGACTGCCGGTGGTCGTTATGGAAATTTCATCGAGATAAACAGATGATGTCGATTGGGCAATGTAGCCAGGCCCGGTGATGGCGCCGCGGAACACGATCGTGCTGGAGCTGGCGCTGTAGCTCACCACATTGACCGACGGAATGAAGCGCGCGTAATCCTCCATCGCTTTTGCACCCATCGCTTTCAGCGCGTCCTGCGAGAGCGCCTGGATTGCAATCGGAATTTCCTGTGCCGACTCGGATCGTTTTCTCGCGGTAACGAGGATTTCTTCCAGACTACCCGAGGGTCCGGCTTCCGTTTCCTGGCCGATGGCCAGTCCCGGATTGATTGCAGCAGCCACGGCTGCGGCAACGGGCGTAAACGTAAGTTTCGATGCAGCCTGCATAAAGCTATCCCCCGATGGTATGCGGTGCCAGGTCGTTTTTTATACCTGCCTGGACCCGTAAGAATTTATTGCAGTTACTGGATAACTACAAGCGCCGCTCAAGTACCGTCAGGCCGCCGGCCAAGGTGTTGTAGCCAAGCAACAACCATTGCCATACCCGGTGCCGGCAATAATGGTGATGCAACGGCGCATATGGCAAAAAAAGCCCGTTCTGATTTGAAAATCAGGAACTTACGGAGATTTTGGTTGCTCATGCAACAGTATCGATGGCCTGGACTCCGCAGGCAGGGCTGTCAGCAGGGGTTCCAGTATGTGAACCAGCGTATCGAGATGCGCTTCGTAGTTGCGCCAGAGATCGACCGAGCTTGAATAGATCGGTTGCCGTACCTGTTCGGAGCTCGCGGTCTTCACCGCACGTTTTGTTTCATGAAAATTCAGGCAGGCTACTTCGAACGGCAGGCCGCAGAAGGCAAGCAGTCTTCGAACCTGGGCTTCGAGATCCGTAACCACGTCCTCGTAAAGTACATCGAGGACAAATTCTGGCATCACTGCGTGCCAGTGATCCATGAGCCTCTGGTACTGCAGGTAATACTCGGCGAGTTCGGTCATTTCATAAGTGAAAGGCTGGCCGCTGGCAAACAGCTGCTTGTAGGCGCCGAGGCAACTGTCGAGCGGATGCCGGCGCGCGTTGATGATCTTCGCATTCGGCATGGCGAGTTTCAGCACACCGGCAAAAACGAAATTGTTCGGATTCTTGTCGATGAAATACGGCGCGCCGCCACGGTATTTCGCAGTTCGTTCAAGATACTCCCGTCCAATGCGCGACCACCCGGCAGTCCTGGTCCTGTCGAGAAAATCCGGAAACCTTTCCTGTTGGCGTGCGCGCCGCCGCAACGTCTGCACTGCCCGTGTCAGGTCACCGAGTTCGTGCGTGCCATCGACCAGGCTGTGGCTTGCGAGTATTTGTTCGATCAGAGTCGACCCGGAGCGCGGCAAACCAACGATCAGTATCGGCGTCGGTTGCACCGGATCGGCGCCTGCCTGAGAAAGAAACTCCTCGTTGAACATTTCGATGACCCGATCGTGCGTGCTTTCCGTATCCACCGGATCGTAGGACTCCGACAAGCGGCGGATGCGGTTGCACTGATCGAAATTCGTGAACGCGCGGTCATAGAGGTTGCGGGCCTCGTATTCGAAGCCCAGCGCATTATGGATCTGCGAACGGGACAGATCCGGCAGGTGCCCTTCCTTCAGCAATGCCTCCATGGCATCCACCTCGGCATCCTCGAAGCGAAATGTCTTGAGATTGGCGAGGCTCCAGTATGCTTCGGCGTGGTCCGGCTTCGCCGCAATGGCAGCGCGGTATTGTGCTACCGCCTCGTCCTGTCGCCCGATGGTTTTCAGATGATGCGCCATGCTGCACATGGCGCCTGCTCTTTCCGGTGACGCAACAAGGGCTTTTCTGTACATCTCGATCGCGTCTTCGTGACGACCAGCGAGTCCTATGACGCTGGCGTACAACATGTGCGATTCGGCTTTGTCCGGCGCAAGTTCCAGCACACGTGTGGCGCTCGCAATTGCATCGTCGAGGTGGTCCAGTTCTCGTTGCACATTGGCAAGGTCTGCCCACGCGCGAAGGTAATCGGGTGCCATTTTCACCGCGCGTTGCAGGAACACTTCGGCCTCGCGATAGCGTTCGTGTTTCACGGCCATCGCGGCCAGCAGGCGTGCGGCTTCGACGTGATCCGGATCCTTTTTCAGGATGTCGCGATATATCTTCTCGGCCTTGTTGGGGGAACCTTCGCGCACCTGTCGCTCCGCCTCGCGGATCTCGGCCTCGAACGCCATGCGGCTGCGCGGCGCCCGCAGCCTTGTCGATGCGGGTTGCGCAGCGAGCGTCTGGTTTTCACTGGCAAGTTGTCGTGCCCGGTCGATCTTCCTGAGCGTCGCAGGTCGTGCCGGATCGAGCTTCAACGTTTTCTCGTACTCATTCACAGCGAGCTCCGCGGCACCGGTCGCAAGCAGCAGATCACCGTACACGTCGTGCGCGTTGGCAAAATCCGGAAAAAGGCGAATTGCCTCTTCGGCCCGCCTTCTGCAATCGTCGAATCGCCGCAGGATCAGGCCAGCCTGTGCCGCGACACACAGTATATTTGCATCTTCGGGAAACTCCGTCAGCGCCTGCTCGCAAATGCCGGCCGCCGCGTCCGCATCGCCCGAGCGCAGCCGCGCCTGCGCCTGGTCAAAGATTTCGCGTTGTCGCCTCAAATCGGAGATGGTCCTGTTCCTTGTCAATCAAACGGGGGTGAAAGTTCAACACAGGACAAATTGCGATGCCAGTACTGTGATTCCATGGAATAATCATTGGGATATTTCAGTGGCAATTCGCGATTCACTTTGGCCCCACACAAGCAAGCTGGCATACACTTGAAGACCTTCAGAGAATCAACCCGGACATCGGACTTTACCGTTTCCTCGGAAATATTCCTGAAACCCGAGACTACCGCGGAAATGATTCGCGAAGCTGCCGACCTGCTCCGGGACCACGTCAGCGGTGTGCTCGTGACTGACAATCAATTCGGTCATTTGCACATGTCGACACTGGCCGCGGCAAGCCTGCTGATTGGCAGCGGTGCAGACCCGATCGTTCAACTCGCCTGCCGCAATCGCAATCGGATCGCACTCCTGAGCGAGTTGCTCGGAGCCGCTGCACTCGGCGTCACCAGTCTCATGCTGATTCGCGGCAATCGTGTCCCCGACGGCTTCAATCCGCGTCCCAAGGCGGTGCTGGACGTCGATGCAACCGAACTCATCGCCACTGCGTCGAAAATGAAAAACGACGATCGGCTGCAGGTCCTGCCGGATTTCTTCATCGGCGGAGTAGTGACACCGCATGCCCCGAAGGCCGGGTGGAATCCGGAGAAACTCAGGAAGAAGGCTGATGCCGGTGCGCAATTCGTGCAAACACATGTCTGCATGAACATTCCCTTGTTGCGAACCTACATGAAGCACCTGGTAGCAAGCGGATTGCTGCGACGATTGAGTGTTTTTGTGTCGCTTGCAATTCCCGGCTCAGCGGATGACGCGCGCTGGCTATGTGAGAACCGGCCGAATATCAAGATTCCGGACGATATCATCCGCCGTATCGGGCAGGCGGCGGATGCAGAACAGGAGAGCGTGCGCATTTGCGTCGAACAGTTGCAACAACTGGCTGAAATCCCGGGTGTTGCCGGCGCTCACCTCGTTGCCACACGCAATCTTGCAACTATTCCGGCGGCCATCGAGGCCTCCGGCGTGTGCAAATGACCAGCAGGAAAATCGGGGTCAGACCACAATTTTACGGCGATCGGTGTATCAACCGTCGATGTCGAAGAAAATTGTGGTCTGACCCCGATTTCTGGCGAAGTTCAGCCGATGTGGTCTCTGGGTACGTAGTCGAAGATGAAGGTGATGCGGTCTTCTTTGCCCTTGTTCATCACCGAGTGCGTCTTCTGATTGTTTATCTCGTAGGCCTCGCCCACTTTGAACTGGTAGGGCTGGCCGTCGATCATGAATCGCACGCGCGGGTTTGTGGTGATCGGTATATGAATGCGATGGCCGTGATGAAATGACGGATGC
>JAHKKM010000284.1 GCA_020027645.1 Pseudomonadota bacterium | reverse complement strand
GGAGCTCGGTCAATGGCCATGGCCGCGCACTGTTGTTGCAAACATTGTAAACCGCCTTGTCGATGACGGTGCAGTGGTTGTCGGGTTTGATATTGTCTTCGCGGAACCTGACCGCACCTCGCCCGTAGAGCTAGCACGCCTCCTTTCGTTGCCGCCATCTGATTTGTTGCGGACCCTAAGGCAACTTCCAACAAATGATGAGACTCTCGCAAAGAGTTTCGGCCGTGGCCGCGTTGTGCTTGGCGAGGCCGCACTTTCTGCGTCAGAAGCAACTCCCGCTGCTCCCCGTGGCAAGTCGACCTCAATTGCCAAACTTGGAGGCGACCCGCTGCCTTACCTTCCCGAGTACGCTAAACTTGTCCAAAATCTCGACGAACTGGCGAATGCTGCGGCAGGCCGTGGCAGTTTCAGCCTTGCGGCCGATGTTGACGGCATCGTACGGCGAGTACCGACTGTTGCTCGTGTCGGCGACACAATCGTGCCATCCCTGATTATCGAGGTGTTGCGAGTCGCATCAGGGCAGAAAACCATAACGTTGCGAGTCAATGAAGCGGGAATTGCAGCAGTCATCGTTGCGGGCGTTGCAATTCCTACCGACGAGAATGGCATGATCTATGTTCACTACGGCCCCCACGATCCGGCACGATTCGTATCTGCAGCAGATGTCG
Organism: Pseudomonadota bacterium; assembly: GCA_020027645.1. Classification (GTDB taxonomy): domain Bacteria; phylum Pseudomonadota; class Gammaproteobacteria; order Steroidobacterales; family Woeseiaceae; genus JAKEGN01. The sequence continues at coordinate 2,015 of JAHKKM010000284.1, read as the reverse complement.
CCGCCGGCCGGTTCTCTCCGGGTCGGTTTGCAGGCCGGATCGTCATGATCGGAACCTCTGCGGCCGGCCTCCGCGATCTACGCGCGACTCCTGTCGCTGAAGCGATGCCGGGAGTGGAGGTTCATGCGCAGGTAATTGAGACCGTTCTTTCCGGCACATATCTTGTGCGGCCGAACTACGCTCTTGGTGCCGAACTTGCAGCTATCACTGTTGGCGGGATTCTGCTGATTGTTCTGGTCCCCCTACTGGGAACCGCATGGACACTCGGATTGCATCTCGTCGCCACGATCTCATTGATCGGCGGTTCGTGGATTGCTTTCTTCAGCAGTTTCTATTTGTTTGACTGGTCATATCCGGTGGTGGCCGGAACGCTTGTCTATATTCTCCTTGTCTATGGCAAATACATCGCCGTCGAACGTCAAAGGCGAGAGGTGAGTCAGGCCTTCAAGCAGTACCTGTCACCTGTCTTGGTCGAACGATTGGCCCGCAATCCGGAAAAGCTCCAGCTCGGTGGTGAACTTCGAACGATGTCCGTGATGTTCACGGACATCCGCGGGTTCACGTCGATTTCCGAGCGACTACGCGAGCAACCACAGCGCGTCACGACTTTGCTCAACCGTCTTCTCACACCTCTGACGGAAGCTGTCCTCACTCATCAAGGGACAATCGACAAGTATATTGGAGATGGCCTGATGGCGCTGTGGAATGCTCCTCTTGATGATGAGGCCCATGCCATTCGCGCTTGCAATGCGGCGCTGTCGATGTTCGATGTGCTTCAACGATTGAACCGCGAGCTTCTTGACGAAGCCGGCGTGCTGGCAGATCCCCAGCTTCTCCCTGCAGAGCAGCTAGAGCGGCCGCTACATTTCTGGCAACCGATTGCCGAGAAGCAGGGGGTAATCGTATTCGATATCGGCATTGGCATAAACACCGGTTCTTGCGTTGTTGGCAATATGGGATCGACGCATCGGTTCAACTACTCGGCGCTCGGGGACGCAGTGAATCTCGCATCGCGGCTCGAATCATTGTCGAAAACCTATGGTGTGGGAGTAATTATCAGCGAAGCGACACGGCGCCTCGCGCCGGCAATGGCGGCGCTGGAGCTTGATGTTGTGACCGTCAAGGGCAGGACTGAAGCGGTCCGAATCTACAGCGTGCTTGGGGACGAAAAGCTGGCAGCGAACTCAGATTTCCGCGAACTTGTCACGTGTCACGAGCGTCTATTGGCAGCCTACCGGAGTCAGCAATGGGATGAAGCCGCTATTCTTGCCGACCAGTGCCGGGGGCAGAAGCCGGGATTATCCCGGCTGTATGATCTTTATCGCCGGCGGATCGCTGAGTTTCGGATTGACCCTCCGGCGCCCGAGTGGGACGGCGTGTTCGTGCTTGATACTAAGTGATCAAATGGACCGTACCAGAATTAGTGCTGCATCCGCGTTCTGCGAGAAATCTCGGCGTTAACAGTATTGCAGGCTCGCTTCCTGATGGCTGATCCAAGTCACGGGCCAAGTTGAGGCGGCGAAGCCAGAATGACACCACCATCGTGCTGATACGTGGAACTATAGGGTGGGCGACCAATGAGTGAGCGTAATCGACTCGTATATCGCGCGCTCATGACCACGATCGTATTGGCACCGCTGCCCTTTGCCAGCAATCGCCCCTGGGCCTGGAGCTTCCTGGCACTCACAGTCGGTGCAATAACATGTGCCTGGGCCTGGCCTATCGTCAGTCGCAGAGCGCAGCCAGCGGTCTCCATTTCCCGGCTATTGCTGCCTGTAACCTTATTTCTTGCAGTTTGCCTGTTTGCCGCGGTGCAGGCCATTCCGTTGGATATTCCAGGAGTGGCCAGCCAGTATTGGGCCTTGGCGCAGGAGTCGGGCATTGAAGGCATCCGGCCAACTATCAGCATATCCCCGACCGCGACCTGGACGGCCTTGATACGACTTGTGACATATGGGCTGGTGTTCTGGCTGGTGTTGCAGACATGCCGGTCTTCACGTCGAACGAGCCGGGCC
>JAHKKM010000283.1 GCA_020027645.1 Pseudomonadota bacterium | reverse complement strand
GGTATGACATGGGTCGTTGGCGTGCACCAACTCCAGGCTCCTCACCGTACATCACACCCGCGGGCTATCGCAGTCTGCAAAAGGAGTTGGACGAAATCTGGCTACGGCGTCGCGACGTTGTCGCGGCGCTGGCTGCGGCTGCCGCCGAGGGAGATCGTTCGGAAAACGCCGAGTACATTTATCGCAAGAAAGAACTTGCCGGACTGGACCGGCGCATTCGTTATCTGCAGAAACGCTTGCCCACCTTGAATGTTGTTCGGGAGCAGCCCAAGGGTGACGCAATCTACTTCGGGGCAACTGTGGAAGTACGCGATGATACCGGTGTCACTTACAACTATCGCATAGTTGGAGCTGACGAAGCGGATGCAAAGTCCTCTGCGATCAGCCTGGACTCACCGCTTGCCAAGGCCCTTTTGGGCAAGCGTATCGATGATGAAGTCGCGGTCGTGGCGGGCGGGAAATCTTCTACCCTGAGCATTCTGTCGATCAGCTACGAACCACTTTAGGAACGAGAAAAAGGTGTCAGGTTTATTTTCGGCATTCGAAAATAAACCTGACACCTTTTTCGTTTTTAGACTAGCCGGTCTCGTCGGCGGCACCTTGCTTGATCGGCTCGCCCCTGGCTTCCAGCCAGGCGGATCTAGAGATGGGCTGTGTCCACCAGTTGTCGAATTTCTGCCGCGCGTCCGCATCGTCGCCGGCAAACTCATCGATGAACGATGACAGATCGAGTTTCGCGCGGGTCGTCTCCAGATCGTAGCCTTTCGACACGGATTCGCCGACCTGCCGCCGCACTTCGGTGAGCAAGGCCTGCAAACGGCGAATGTAGGCGGCGTCGTGCTGTACCGCGCCGTGACCCGGCACCAGCAGGTCGAAATCGAAACCGGCAAGCCGGTCCAGTGTCGCGATCCAGTCCAGCGGAAAACTTCCGAAGCCGTACGGGACCGGATGCACTACCAGGTCGCCGCTCGCCAGTATGCGTTCGCCGGGTAACCAGAGTACGAGATCGCCCGGCGTATTGCCGCGCCCGAGGTGCAGGATGTGTATCTCGCGATCGCCGCGCTCGAGCACCAGGCGGTCGGAGACGAGCAGGTCCGGGGGCACGATCGTGGTTCTGGCCAGTTCATCCCTCATGAGGACGATGCTCGGCAACAGTTCTGCGCGTCGTGGCGACAATGTGCCTTTCGCCTGTTCGGCGCCCCATTCCTCGATCAGATCCGTCAGCATCGGCACGTAGCGCTCGACGTACGCCATCGGGGTTCCGGTCATCGCCGCCAGTGTTTCCGGGTGCGCGACGATCCGCACATCGGGAAACTCGGCTCGATAGGCCTGGTTTCCCAGGTTGTGGTCGCCATGCCAGTGACTGTTGATCACATGGGATACCGGTTTGTCGGTAACGCTTCGAATCAGCGCAATGCTGCGCTCGGCGACAATCGGCGCCCCACCTCCTTCGAACACGACGACATCGGTGGCATTGACGATGAACAGCGCATTCGGTTCGACGGGTTCGCGCAGCGGATCCGGCCGCTGGATGAGGTAGACGTCCGGTGCAAGCGTCCGGAGTGCCATGGTGTAGACATCGTCGGCCCATGCAGGATGGGCGGGCAACCCCAAGCACAGGGCGACAGTCACAATACCGGTCAAGACTCGCATGGCATTCCTCCGCGTTACCTGCATCGACTCACCCAGGCATCGACCCCGCGGACCGCAGCGAGTTCACGAACCGGGTCATCCGGGTCGATATCTTTTTGTTCTTTCGAGCTCTCCGAAGCAGATAGACACTTCGCCGTCTTTCATTCAGGGCTGTGACAGACAACCTCTACATTATGGCCATCGGGATCACGCACGAACGCGCCATAATAATGAGCGTGGTAGTGCGGCCTTAAACCCGGCGCACCATTGTCTTTGCCGCCTGCGGCAAGGGCCGCCTTATAAAACGCATCGACAAGCTTTCGTCTGTCGACAGCAAACGCTATATGAAAGCCTTTGCCAACCTTTTCCTTGTCACCGAACCAGAAGAAAGGCTTGCCGGCCTTGCCGTAACCGCAAGCGGTGCCACCGCTTTCGGTCACAGTCCCTGGCACCTCCATGATCATCGTGATGCCGATGGGCGCGAGTGCGGCATCGTAGAACGCTTTTGATCGTTTCGCGTCTGCTACCGAAGTTCCTACATGATCTATCATGTCTTTTCCTTTCGTTGAATTCGGCGTATGCATACCACAATAGCCGTTTGTTCGAATTCAACGGATTTTACGATAGAATTTTCTATGCTTGGCTTCACAGCATGAACTTTCGGACGGATGGACGTCTCAAAGCAAGTATGCGGTAGCCACCGGCGGTCGGTATCGACTCGGCGAATAACACAGACACGGGAGATAAAATCTGATGTCAATGAAAACGTTGGGGCAGGCTGCCCTGCTTGCCATGATTGCCATTGGCTTGTCTGGCGCCGCCTGCTCGCAAGGCGAGACGGCTGCCGTGCGGAGTATCTCGGTCACCGGGCAGGGCGAAGCATCCGGACCGCCGGACCGGGCGCAGATCAGCGCAGGCGTGCAAACGATCGCGACGACGGTCGCCCAGGCCTCGCAGGAGAACCAGGCTACAGTCGAGGCGATCATGCGGGCGCTTGGACAACAGGGCATCGACAAGAAAGACATCCAGACTTCGAACTACAGCATCTGGCCCGAGCAGCAACAGGAT
>JAHKKM010000282.1 GCA_020027645.1 Pseudomonadota bacterium | reverse complement strand
CGCATCGATACGGACGACTGATCGAGACCGCGAAGGTCGCGGCAGAAAATCGCGGTACGACATCGAGGATCCAAACCGCGGTACTAAATGGACCTACCTGATCGAGGTACTAAGGGTCAGCGGTTCATCCGGTTCTCGATCAGGCTTTGCACCACTCCGGGATCCGCAAGCGTTGAGGTATCGCCAAGATTCGCGTAATCGTTCTCGGCGAGCTTGCGGAGAATTCGACGCATGATCTTGCCCGAGCGCGTTTTGGGCAAACCGGGTGCCCACTGGATCAGGTCAGGCGAGGCGATCGCGCCGATCTCCTTGCGTACCCACAACTTCAGCTCATTCATCAGCTCGTCGCTTGCAGCAACACCGTTCATCAGTGTGACGTAGGCATAAATCCCCTGGCCCTTGATTGCGTGCGGGTAACCGACCACCGCGGCTTCCGCCACGTCCTTGTGCGCCACCAGCGCACTTTCCACTTCGGCTGTACCCAAACGGTGGCCGGAGACATTCAGCACATCGTCGACCCTGCCGGTAATCCAGTAATAGCCGTCCGCGTCGCGGCGTACACCGTCACCGGTGAAATACTTGCCAGGAAATGCCGCAAAGTAGGTATCCACAAAGCGCTGGTGATCGCCGTACACGGTCCGCATCTGGGATGGCCAGCTGTCGGTGATGACGAGATTGCCAACCGCCTCACCCTCGAGGACCTTGCCGTCGCTGTCGACGATCTCGAGCTGCACGCCGAAAAGCGGCTTGGTGGCCGAACCCGGCTTGAGTGCAGTGGCACCGGGCAAGGGACTGATCAGGATGCCACCGGTTTCGGTCTGCCACCAGGTATCGACGATCGGACAGCGCCCGTCGCCTACGACATGGTAGTACCACTCCCATGCTTCCGGATTGATCGGCTCGCCAACCGAGCCGAGCAGCCTCAAGCTCTTGCGGGAGGTTCGCTTTACGGGATCGTCCCCTTCCCGCATGAGTGCGCGTAGTGCCGTAGGCGCGGTGTAACAGATATTCACTTCGTGCTTGTCACAGACCTCCCAGAATCGCGATGCGGTCGGGTAATTCGGAACGCCTTCGAACATCAATGTGGTGGCGCCATTGGCCAGCGGTCCATAAACAATGTAACTGTGCCCGGTTACCCAACCGACGTCCGCCGTGCACCAGAAAATTTCACCGGGTCGGTAATCGAACACATACTGGTGCGTCATGGACACATAGACCAGGTAGCCACCCGTGGTGTGGAGCACGCCTTTGGGCTTGCCGGTAGAGCCAGAGGTATAGAGAATGAACAGCGGATCCTCGGCGTCCATTTCCTCGCAAGGGCAATCCGCATCGACTTTCTCTTCCAGCTCGTGCAGCCAGACATCACGCTGCGGATTCCAGTCGACGGCGCCGCCCGTGTGACGAACCACCAGGACTTTTTTCAGCGATCTGACGCCTGGGCGGGATGCGGCCACATCGACATTGGCTTTCAGGGGAATTGACTTGCCGCCGCGCATGCCTTCGTCCGCCGTAACGACAATGGTGGATGCGCAATCCTCGATCCTGCCGGCCAGTGCATCCGGTGAAAATCCGCCGAACACGACCGAATGAATCGCGCCTATTCGCGCGCAGGCCAGCATGGCAATTGCTGTATCCGGAATCATCGGCATGTAGATCGTGATCCGGTCTCCTTTTTTCGCCCCGAGCTTTTTCAGTGCGTTGGCAAACCGGCAGACCCTGGCATGCAGCTCGCGGTAGCTGATGCTGAGGTCACGTGACGGGTCATCGCTTTCCCAAATGATGGCAACGTCGTCTGCTCGTTCTTCAAGATGCCGGTCAACGCAGTTGTAACAGACATTCAGAGTGCCGTCGTAGTACCAGCGTATGTGCACGTCGTCTTTGGCAAAGGAGACGTCCCGGACCTTGCTGAAGGGCTTGATCCAGTCAATCCGGTCGGCCTGACCGGCCCAGAATCCCTCGCTGTCGTCTACGGATTGCCGGTAAAACGCAGCGTAGCGATCGCCATTGATCCAGGCCTTTTTCTCCAATGCCGCCGGTACCTTGTAGATCTTTTGCATTTTCCGTCCTGTCATTCCTTATTTAGCTGCCGCGCTGGGCGCCGCCAGCTGCAGAATCCTTCGCGCTTGAACCAGGTGTGGCCGGTCGATCATCCGGCCATCCAGGCTCAAGGTGCCGGCCTTCGGATTGCTGTCGAACAATGCAACGACTTTCCTTGCATGCTCGATTTCGCGTTGGTCCGGCATGAAGGCCGCATTGATGATCGCCACCTGGCCGGGGTGGATTGCCAGCATGCCCCGAAAACCATCGCGTCGCGCATCGGCCGCGTAGCGCGTCAGGCCGCTGTTGTCCTTGAAATCCGTGTACACCGTATCGATGGCCGGCACCGCAGCAGCAGCAGCGGCGAACAGGCAAAGCGACCGGGCAAGCTGATACGGCGGCAACCAGTTGCCGCTCGCGTCGCGATTCGCTGCAGCTCCAACCGCGGCCGCGAGGTCCTCCGCACCCCAGGCGAGCGCAACCAGCCTTGCCGTTGAGCCCGCGTATTCCTGGAGCCGGAACAAGGCCTCGGGACGTTCGGTCACGATCGGCAGAATACCGGTGGTTCCTGCCTCGATTCCGTGCTCCTGTTCCAGCACGTCGAGCAATTTGCCGAGCTTTACGACATCGGCAGCCGCCGCCTTGGGCAACACTATGCCTACCGGCTTGCCGG
>JAHKKM010000281.1 GCA_020027645.1 Pseudomonadota bacterium | reverse complement strand
CCGCTCATGGCCTGCTGCACCAGACGTTGCGTCGCGGCCATCACGCCATCGGCGATCGGCGAGGTCATTTGGCACTCCGTGCGCTATTGCGAGCGTCGGCCGGAATCATCACCCAGGCATCACGGATCTCGCGCAGCAGGTGACTCACTTCATCGAGCTGCTTCACCGTGTTATCCGCATTGGCTTTCAACAGGGTGCGGCACATGTAGTCGTACAGCTCGCCGAGATTGGCGGCAATCTGGCCGCCGGCATTGGCATCGAGGCAATTGCGCAATTCCCCGATGATGGACACGGCACGATTCAGCAGTCGTGCTTTCTCGGCGGTCTCCTTGCGCTCCATGCAGCCGCGCGCCGTGGCAATACGCTCCAGTGCGCCATCCATCAGCATGACGATCAACTTGTGCGGATCGGCCGCTGCGACGCCGCCGTGCGGCGAGCTTTGCGGCGTAGGGGGAAGCGGCCATCTTCGATGCTCCGGACAAGTGACTTACCTGAGGAGTTTAGCGGCTTACCGGGGGAAGACTTGAGCTGGTGCAGCGTGATCGGAACAATGGATTTGCGTTAGCTGGAATTCGATCCGTTCAGATTCCCCAACTGCTGAGTCAGATAGGTCGAGGTGTTCTGCATCGAGGACAACAAGGTATCGAGTGAAGTGAACTGCTTCATGTAACGGTCCTCGAGCGCCTTCATCCGCGTATCCAGCGTCTCCAGGTCCTTGGTCAGTGTCTTGGAACGCTTGTCCAATGCCTGGTTGCGCAAGGCGATATCGCCATCGCCCGCAAGGTGCGGCGAAATCACCTTATCCAGGCGCGCCGCGATACCGTTCTCCGAGCCGAACACCTCGCTGACCGCATCGAAGTTCGTCTGCAGCGCCGTTTTCAGTTTCGCCGAGTCGACTGTCAGTGTGCCATCCTTGTTGGTCTTGATGCCCAAACTCGCGAGTGTGCTGTAGGTACCGCTAGCGCCTTCGACGGGCTTGACGAGTGCGGATTTCAGGTCGCCATCGATGCCGCGCAGCATTGCATCGCCGAGCAGCGGTCCGGCCTTCTGCGTGCTGGCATCGTAACTTTGCAGGCCACCGATCGTGGTCGCCAGGGCGTTGTATTGCGAGACGAAGTTATTGATGCGCGTCATCGCCGCATCGACGTTCGCATCGATGTTGAGGCTCACCGGAGAATCTTCCTCGGTGACCTTCAGCAGATTGATCGTCACGCCGTCGATGGCGTCGGTGACCACGTTCTTCGCGCTCTTGTGCTCGTAACCGGCGATCTTGATCGTGGCGTCTTTCGCCGCGCGTAGTTCCTTGTAATTGGCGTTGTTGCCGCTGGCAGCCTCGTAGGTCAGCTTGCTCAAGCCACCGTCGCCGTCGGCGGCGGTGACCTTGATACCGTTGGCAGCCCCGGTGGTCGCAGAGGTAAGGACCAGGTGCGCGCCATCCGTTCCCTGGACGATGGCCGCGCGCACGCCTGTGTTGTCAGGCGCCTTGTTGATCGCATCACGTATGCCTTCCAGCGAATCGCTACCGGCTTGCACGTCGACGGTGAAGCTCTTGCTGCCGACCGACAGCGTCAGCAGGCCGGTGCCGACCGATGCCTTGCTGTTGGCGAACTTCTCCGATGACAGCTGGTGCGCCGCGGCCAGATTGACCACTTCGATATCGTACGAACCCGTCGGGGCAGCCGAGGTCGCCGATGCCGTGAACACCTCTTCATCGCCCGAGACGGCGGCGCGAACATTGAACGCTTCGGTCGTCTTGAGTGGACTCAGGACATTCTGAAAGGCACCCAACGCGCCTTTCAGACTGCCCATGGCAGAAATCTGCGTGGAAACCGTCGTCTGCTGCTTGGTGATCAGCTGCTGCTTCGGTGTGCGCTCGGCGTTCACCAGCTTGGTCACCAGCCCGTTCACGTCGAGACCCGAGCCCAGGCCCGTTGATTGTAGTGTTGCCATGTCGTTTACTTCCTCAAACCGTCATATTGACGAGCGACGGCTTACTTTCTTTCAATTGTCGTGCCATCCGCAGCGCGGCTTCACCCGGAATCTGTCGGATCAGCTCACCGCTATTGGCATCGCGGACGCTGACCACCATCTGTCCGCTGCCTTCATCGACACGAAATTCCAGTTCGCGTCCCGCGCTCTTTAAATACGACTCGATCTGGCTTGCGGCCGCCTTGACTGCCACCGGATCTGCCGCCTCAGGCACAACGGTCTGCGACTGCCGTGCCGTATCGATCGCCACCGCCTGCTTCGGCAAGTGGTTGACTGCGTCCGCCGGCCGGGACAAATACGCAGGCATTGTTACCGTACTCAGTGCGTCGTTACTCAAGGTGAGTTCCTCCGCGCGCTTGCCATTGCCGATTCTCTTCAAAAGCAGCAGGCAGTGACAGTCTTGCGACCATCACCGCCTGCCGTAGATCCAGCTCGCATCGAGCCGATCATCGCATCACTCGATCATCCATCCGTTACCGCAGCAACGAGAGGACGTTCTGCGGCAGCGAGTTGGCCTGCGCCAGAATCGCCGTACCGGCCTGCTGCAGAATCTGGCCGCGAGTCATCGCCGCAGTTTCCTGCGCGAAATCCGCGTCCTGAATTCGGCTACGAGCGGCTGAGAGGTTCTCAGACGTCGCACTCAGGTTGGCAATCGTCGACTGGAAGCGGTTCTGCACGGCACCGAGATCCGCGCGGATCTTCGAGACCTGATCCAGAGCGCCGTCAACCAGGCTCAGCGCCTTGTTGGCACCATCGACCGACGAGATGTCGATCGTGCTGATCGAAGTCAGCGTCGAAGACGCCGTCGACAGACCCGCCTTCGCCGAGTTGTTGCCACCGACCTGGTAAGCAGCATTCGAGTTCAGGGAGATCGTGCCGTAGGTCGTGCTCGCGGCATACGTGCCGTAGCGGTGTAACGAGCATTGACTGCAGTAGAGAACGCCTGTGCGGTAGCAGTAGCCGAGTTACCGATGACGACCTTCGTGTTGCTGCCCGTGACGGTTCCGTCCGCGAAGGCAAATTCGTAAGTCACGCCGCCGACGATGGCGGTGCTGCCTACTGCCACACCCGCCGCAGCTGAACCCACGTTGTTCACTACTGTAGCGCCGTTGGTGCCAGTGATGGCGATATGCGCGCTAGTCGACGTTGCATAGTCGGAAGTAATGGTCAGCGCACCACCGGTATTCGACGCCGTAATACGACGACCTGCGCCTTTGGCCGCTTCTGCCGTGTTGATGGCCGTCATCAGGTTGGTAGCCGTAGCGGTCTGGTCCGCACCCTTGTCTACCGTGCCGCCGGTGCCGTCACCGAACGTGTAAGTCGTGCCGTTGACCGTCACTGTCTGACCGTCGGTCGCTGCTGCGGCAAACGTGGCCGTGCTGGTACCCAGTGTGCCCGTGAAAGTGTTGGTAGCAGTTGCAATCGTCTGCGAGCTCGAAACTTCAAGACCGGTTGCGTTCTCGACCTTCGCGGCGCCAGCTGCACCGTTGCTGCTGGTGATCGCAATCGTGCGGCCAACCGAAGACGACAACGTGATCGCGCCTGTCGACGCATTCGCCGTGGCAGTAACGCCAGTTGAAGCTGTCTTGCTGTTGATCGCGCTGACCAGGTTCTGGCCCTGGGTCGCGACGTTGTTGCTGCCCGAAACAGCGCCGATGTTGACTCCGTTGATCACGAGATCGCCGGAAGCGAGGCTCTGGTTGCGGGTCGGGGCATTCGCTGCAGTGATGGTGGAAGTGGCCGAAGCAGTGACGCTGGTTTCGCTGGTCTTGCTGTTGATGGCATTGACGATCGAATCCGCGCTGCCGTTGACGGAAGCACCGACGTTCACGCCGTTGATGGTCAGATCGCCCGACACAAGGGCCTGGCCACTGACTGCACTGGACGTGTTGTTGTACTGGTACGAACCCAGGGCGCTGGTCGCGGCGCTGCCGATCGAGACCGAGATGGTCTGGTTGGCATTGGCACCGACCTGGAACTGCGCCGAGGTGAATGAACCGTCGAGCACGTTCTGGCCGTTGAACTGGGTCTGAGTGGAAATACGACCAAGTTCCTGCAGCAGCTGCTGCGCTTCGCCGTTGAGGGCGGCACGGTCAGAGGAGGAGTTCGTGGCGTTGGCGGACTGCACCGACAGCTCACGTACGCGCTGCAGGATGTTGCCGTATTCGCCAAGCGCGCCTTCAGCGGTCTGCGACAGCGAGATCGCGTCGTTCGCGTTACGCACGGCCTGGTTCAGGCCGCGGATCTGCGTCGTGAACCGTTCCGAGATGGCGAGACCGGCGGCGTCGTCCTTCGCGCTGTTGATGCGCAAACCGGACGAAAGACGCTGCAGCGAGGTCGAGAGCTGCGACTGCGAGGTGTTGAGGTTGCGCTGCGCATTCAGCGAGGCAACGTTCGTATTGATGACTTGAGGCATTGAAGTGACTCCTAAAAATTACCCGGTTTCCCGGGCACCAGCCCGGTCATGTGTTTTCCAGCGCTAGCCGGTGCTTGGACCGATTCGCTGTCAGGGCCTGTATCGGAGAGCCGCAGGCGAACTTGAGAGACCTGAAGGCCATCGTTACAAACTGAGCGCACCGTCACAGTAAAGCCCTGAATCACATCTAAGATGGGTCCATTTTTCCGATCCTTCTCGTTAAATAGCGACGGCTATTCGCCTCCAACGATCGAAAAACTGTCCTCCATCTGCCACGCGCCTCGCTACGATCACTTCAGTCCGACAGGCTGCTAGGCCGGGAATGGCCACAACCGGAGCGGCGTTGACTACTCTACACGCCAGATCTGAGGGAAAACCGCAGCCCGCACTCAGCACTTTCCGTATCCGTGACGGTCAAGCCGGGCGCCGGCACGCATCAACGCAGATAGTCGAACAGCGACAATTGCGAGATTCGCGAGTAGGACTGCTGCGCCGCCTGCAATCCCAGGAGCTGCTGATTCATGCGCGTGACCGCCTCGGCGTAGTCCAGATCGCGCAGTTCGGACGTCATCGTCTGCAGTTGCACTTTCTGATCCTCACGGGCGGTCGCGGCATTTTCCAGGGTCGACAACCGCGCCCCGACCTGCGCACGGACGCTCAGCAGATGGTCCGAGCTTTGATCGAGCTGCTGCAATGCCTTGCCCATGCTGACATTGAACTGCGCCTTCTGCGCCGTCGTCGTCGGTGACGAGCTAATGGTCGCCACTAGGTTATTCAGCGTCGTGAACAGGTCCTCGCTGCGGCTGCGCGATACGGTGAATGAGTCGCCGTTCGCCGGCATGCCGGTCAGGTCGACCTTGACGCCGTTGAACGCGATAGAACCGCCCGCAGTGTAGGTTCCCGAAGCCACGGCCGTCGGCGGTGCGCCGCTGTCGAACACCTGGTAGTGGCCGGCGGCATCGTCGAACGTAATGGTGTAATCGTCCGGCACCCACTGCGCCAGATTGGTCACCGACCCGACGCCGATCGCCGC
>JAHKKM010000103.1 GCA_020027645.1 Pseudomonadota bacterium | reverse complement strand
GCTGCGAGGATCACATCCTCGTGCAATGCGAGCTGCATCGCTTCGTATATGTCCTCTTCGGGGCAGATGCAGACCGGGCATCCGGGTCCGGGCACCAGCTCGATCTTTTTCGGAATAGCGCTGCGCAGACCAGCGATCGAAATGGCGCGTTCGTGGCCGCCACACACGTTCATGATCCGCACCGGTTCCTGCAGTTCGAGCGCGTGCAGTTTCTTCAGCCAGGTATCGGCATCGCGCTGGATGTCAGCCATGCTAGCCATGACTGTGCCCGGCGACCTGTCCGTGCATCGCGATGTGGTCGCGAATCTTTGCGCGCTCGAGTTGCAGCGCCCGTTCGAGCCAGTTGATCCAGTGGTTCATGCCTGCGCCGCTTTTGCTCGACAATTCGAACACAGGCGCGTCATTGGCAAGCTCGCGCAAGCACCGCTCCGCGCGTTGTGCAACAAAATCGCCCAGCAACGGCGTCAGATCCGATTTCGTCAGCAACAAGAGATCCGCGGCGCGGAACATTACCGGGTATTTCTGCGGTTTGTCGTCGCCCTCCGGCGATGACAACAGCGTTACGTTGCAGTGCTGTCCAAGATCAAAACTCGCGGGACATACGAGATTGCCGACGTTTTCGATAAACACGATATCGAGATCGTGCAGATCCAGATCGTGCAATGCCATGTGCACCATGTGTGCATCCAGGTGGCAGGCGCTGCCGGTGCTGATCTGGATTGCCGGTGCGCCGTGTTGCCGCAGGCGCCGGGCGTCGTTGTCGGTTTCCAGGTCGCCGACAATCACGGCAATCCGGTAACGCTCACGCAACGCATCGATCGTCGCCTCGAGCAATGCTGTCTTGCCGGCACCGGGCGATGACATGAGGTTGACTGCCAGGACACCGTGTTCAGCAAAATGCTGCCGATTGTGTTCTGCCTGGTGATCGTTCGCGTCAAGCAAGCCTCTGAGAACCTCGATGGATGCGCTGCCATTGCTGGTATGGGCCAGGTGGCCATCGCCGAGCAGAAGGTGCTGGTTGGCATGTGTCATATTGCAGCCGCAGGTATCACACATTGACGGACCCTCCCCATTGCATAGGGCCTGCCAACAGGCGATTCGCGGGCACCGTCATTTCCCCGCCGCACTGGCTGCACCGAATACGCACTGGCATATCGGACACGTGCAGTGCAGCACCGGCTGCGACCGTGCCGGCGGCGGCGAACGGAAACGCATTTCTGAGCAGCAGCGCCTCCACCCCGGATAACGGGCCGATGCGCAAATGAATATCGCTGACGGCTGTGGCCCGCTTTTCCTCTGCGATGGCCTGGACCTGGGCGATGATCGCCTGGCATATGGAGAGCTCATGCATCGGCGGCAAGAATCTGGTCGAACAGTTCCCAGGAACCGGCAGCGTCCTGTTCGGTGACTTTCTGGATCGCGTAACCGACGTGCACGAGCACGTAATCACCGGCGGCGAGTTTCTCGTCCTGCAACATGAACAGGCTGACTTCGCGCGTGATACCGCGCGCCTCACAGGTGCACTGGAAACCGGAAATTTCCCTGATCTGCATGGGAATGGCGAGACACATGATTTCCCCGCAAGGCCGTACACGGCCGCCTGACTTTGTGTCGTGCAGGTGCATATTAATAGGCATGCTCGCTAAGCCGCAGTACGTGTTAACGCCTATTCATTTGCGACCATCAGGTGCCTATCGTGTGCTGACGGGAAACTCGCTGGAATAATCTTCGACATCCGCTGGGGGCGCGTCGGCAGATGAAAAAAACACTGGTCCTGGGCGTCGGCAATACGCTGCTTGCGGACGAAGGCGCCGGCGTTCACGCGATGCGTTACTTGCGAAACCAATTTGCGTCATTGCCAGAAACCGAGTTTCTTGACGCAGGCACCCTCAGTTTTACGCTGGTCGACGACATTGCATCAGCGGATAACCTGATCATCTTCGATGCGGCACAGCTCGACTCCGAGCCCGGCGCCATTCGCGTCTTCGAGGGCGACGAATTCGATGACTTCCTGAGATATGGACGGCGCAGCGTGCACGAGGTCGGCTTCGCCGATCTCATGGATATCGCACGCCTCCAGGACTGCCTGCCTGCCAATCGTGCACTGATAGGCATACAACCGGAATTTCTGGGCTGGGGCGACTCGCCGGGCGATTCGGTCAATGCCGCTATCCCCGCGGCAGCCGAAAGTGCCGTGGTGCTGATCGACAAATGGTCAACATCATGAGCGCGCTCGAGGGCATTGCGGTCAGGGTCGAGGCGGCAAGCGGCAATATCACGCCGTTGCTGCACGAGATCCGGCACGCGCTGCGGCGAGTCGCCCAGGGCGGCGAGGGAACCACCATCGATCTCGGCAGCCTGCCGCTCGCTCCCGGCGAAGAAAAGCGAATCGAGGACTTGCTGGGCCAGGGTGAAGTTCGCGCCGAACTGAACGCTCTTGGCCCCACAGTAGTACAGGAAACACGCTATCCCGGTGTCTGGTACATCACGCACCGTAATACCGAGCAGGAAGTCGTCGCGCGCTTCATAGAAGTCACGCGTATGCCGGAATTGCTGCTTGCGCAGAGCGAAGACATGCGGCGCGCCGTCAGCGAACTGGACAGCAAGCTGCCTGGCGGAAACAGAGACGTCGGTCACGACGATCATTAACGGAAATGCCATGCAGCACCCGGGACGGATGCGGCATTCAAGCGGAGGAGACACCATGCGCAAAGATCAGAGCCTCGGCGAATACCTTTTCTCACAGGGCGTGTCGCGGCGCGGCTTCCTGAAATTCTGCTCGGCAACGGCGTCGCTGATGGCCCTGCCGCCGTCGATGGTCGGCCGGGTCGCGGCAGCACTCGAGTCGGCGAGACGGCCATCGGTGATCTGGCTGTCCTTCCAGGAATGCACCGGCTGCACGGAATCGCTGACGCGGTCTCACGCACCGACGGTCGAGTCACTGATCTTCGATGCGATCTCGCTCGACTATCACCATACCTTGCAAGCTGCGGCAGGTTTTGCCGCAGAGGAAGCGCGCGAGGCAGCGATGCGGGAGAATGCCGGCAAATACCTGCTGGTGGTCGATGGATCGATTCCGATCGGCAACCCGGCCTATTCCACCATTGCCGGTATCAGCAACCTGGATATGCTGAAGGAATCGGCTGCCAATGCCGCAGCCATCATTGCAGTCGGAACCTGTGCGTCATTCGGCGGCATCCCGCATGCCAATCCGAACCCGACCGGAGCTGTCTCCGTATCCGACATCATCAAGGACAAGCCGATCATCAATGTCTCCGGCTGTCCACCGATTCCGGTCGTGATCACCGGCGTGCTGGCGCACTTCCTGACCTTCGGCTCGATTCCGGACCTCGACGAACTCGGCCGTCCGAAAGCGTTCTTCGGCCAGAGCATCCACGACCGCTGCTATCGCCGCCCGTTCTATGAACGTGGCCAGTTTGCCAAGACCTTCGACGACGAGGGCGCACGGCTGGGCTGGTGCCTGTATGAACTGGGCTGCAAGGGTCCGACGACTTACAACGCTTGTGCAACCCTCAAGTGGAACGAGGGTACGAGTTTCCCGATCGGTTCGGGACACGGCTGCATCGGTTGTTCAGAACCGGATTTCTGGGACAAGGGCAGTTTCTACCGGCCGATATCGGCCGGCCTGTGGGGATCTCGCGAGGCACTGCTCGGCGCCGCGGCCGCCGGCGCAGCAATTGGCATCGGCTCCGCACTCGCAGCGCGCTCGCGCAAGAAAAAAGCGGTGGCCGAGGAGGCAAAATCATCATGACACTCCTCGACTTTGCGCGCGGCCCCGGACTGCAATGGTCGCTGATTATCCTGATCGCCGGCGTACTGTGGCGGCTCGGCGGCACTATTCTGCTCAACGCGCGAAAGGATCTCTCGCGGCCGCGTCACAAGGGCACATTGACTGATGGCTTGAAAGTCATCGCCACGCGATCACTGCCGGCGCACCAGTTTGAAAAACGTATCCGTTTCCAGCATTTCTCGGGCTACGCATGGCACATCGCGCTGTTCATTTCCGTGCTGTTCTTTGCGCCGCACATTTTTTTCTTTGAATCGTTACTCGGATTCGGCTGGCCCGGACTGCCAAACGGCATCATCCTGGCCACGGCCGCGATCGCCGTCGCCATCCTGATTGCGCTGCTGATCCGCCGCGCCTCGCACCCGGTACAACGATTGATTTCCAACGCTGACGACTACATCAGTATCCTGCTGGTGATCGCACCGCTGGTCACCGGTATCCTGGCCTTCGCCCACGTCGGTGCCCGCTACCCAACATTACTGGCAGTGCACCTGCTGAGCGTCGAGGCCATGTTCGTCTGGTTTCCGTTCGGCAAGCTGATGCACGCGGCACTGACCTTTCCGTCACGCTTTCAGGCCGGCGCGAGCTACGGCCGCAAGGGAGTCCGCGCATGAGCACGAGTCCCGCATCGCTCAAGGATTTTCGCGAACGCCTGGCTACGCTGGGTAAACAGCCGGAAAGCACCGCGAAGCTGTCGGACGAAGAGCGCGTGCGACGCGCCGGCAACAGTTTCCTTCGGGAGCTGACGAACGGCATGGCTGTCGATCTCGAAACCTGCATACATTGCGGCATGTGCGCCGAAGCCTGCCACTTCTACGAAGCAACCCAGGACGAGCGTTACACACCGGCACACAAGTTCGACCCGTTGCGGCGTTACTACAGGCGCGAGATGAGCCCGATGCGCTGGCTGTTCCGCCCGTTCACACGCAAGGTCGATGCCAACGACCTTCGCGAATGGCAAGTGCTCGTTTATGACGCCTGCACCGGTTGCGGCCGCTGCGACATGATGTGTCCGATGGGTATCAATATTTCGGAGCTCATCAACGTGGTGCGCAATGGCATTGCCAGTGCCGGCCTCGCGCCGAAGGAAATACAGGCACTGCAGGACGAACAGCAGAACAAGAACAGCCTGTTCGGCGTTGGCGCGGACAAGTTACGTGAGCTGATCGGGCAACTGAAATCGCGGCAGATCGTTATACCGCTCGACAAGGCAAAAGCGGACGTGCTGGTGCTGACGACCGCCGTCGATGTCCTGCTGTTCAACGATGCATTGGCAGCACTGGCAAAGATCATGAACCGCAGCGGCGCCAACTGGACCTTGTCCAGCGCCGCCTTCGAAGCCGCCAATATGGGGCTCATTTCCGGCGATACCGCAGCTGAAGCAAAAGCGATACGGAGAATCGTCGAACAGGCCAAAGCGGTCGGCGCGAAGACGGTGGTGATTGCGGAGTCTGGCCACGCTTACCAAGCGCTGCGATGGGAAGGCGCCGAGGACACCGGTGCCGAACTGCCGTTCGAGGTGCTCGCCGCCTCGGAATTTGTCGCCCGCGAATTCGACGCTGGCCGATTGAAACTGAAAAAGGCGGAAAACGGCCGATCGGTCAGCTATCACGACCCGTGCCGGCTCGGGCGGCACGGCGGTGTCTATGAAGAACCGCGACGGCTGCTCGATGCCATGGGCATCGAGCGCCGCGAGACGGACTCCAGCAAGCGTGAAAATTATTGTTGCGGCGGTGGCTGCAGTGAATACGTGATCGCTCGAGCTGCACCGCTTCGGCAAAAAGCTTTCGAGATCAAGAAACGCGAATTTGACAAGGCGGCAGCCGATGCGGTTGTCACGAGCTGCAGTAATTGCAGGGTCAACCTCATGATCGGCGCTGAAAACGCGCGCTGGGAAAAACCGATCGACAGCCTGATGGTAACGGTGGCAGCCAATCTCACGGACTAACAAGCACGAGCAGGTGACAAGATGAACGAGCGAGTCGTTGTAGATCCGATAACACGAATCGAAGGCCATTTGCGGATTGAAGCGCAGATGGACGGAGACCGGATTGCCGATGCCTATTCATCGGGCACGATGGTTCGTGGCATCGAAATTATCCTGCGCGGGCGCGACCCGCGCGACGCTTGGGCCTTTGCACAGCGGATTTGCGGGGTTTGCACGCTCGTGCACGGCATCGCATCGGTCCGTGCGGTCGAGAACGCTCTCAAGTACGAGATTCCGAAGAACGCACAACTGATTCGGAACATGATGATCGGCGCGCAGTACGTGCACGACCACGTCATGCACTTTTACCATTTGCATGCGCTCGACTGGGTTGATGTCGTGTCTGCGCTGCAGGCCGACCCGAAAGCGACATCCGAGCTTGCGCAAAGCATCAGCAATTACCCGAAGAGTTCGCCAGGCTATTTCAGCGACATGAAGGCGAAACTCCAGAAGTTCGTCGAAGGGGGGCAACTCGGTATCTTTGCCAAGGCATACTGGGGCCATCCCGCTTACAAACTGCCGCCCGAAGCCAATCTCATGGCGGTGTCGCATTATCTCGAAGCCCTGACCTGGCAACGCGACGTGGCGAAAATGCTCACGATATTCGGCGGCAAGAACCCGCACCCGAATTTCCTGGTTGGCGGTGTGCCCTGCCCGATCGACCTCAATTCCGACTCCGCGATCAATGCCGATGGCCTGTCACGGGTACAAACGATCATCACGCAGATGCGGGAATTCGTTGACCAGGTCTATGTTCCGGACACGCTGGCCATCGCGTCCTTCTACAAGGACTGGGGTGCGCAAGGCGAAGGCGTCGGCAATTTCATGACCTACGGCGACTTCCCGGAACAAGGCATCAACGATCCGTCCTCGTACCTGTTCCCGCGCGGCGCGATCCTGAACCGCGATCTGTCAACCATTCACGAGGTGGACCTGAATGACGACAGCCAGGTGCGCGAGTACATCGCTCACTCCTGGTACGACTATGCGGGCGGCAAACAGGAGAGCCTGCATCCCTACAAGGGCGAAACGGCGCTGAACTACGATGGCCCGACGCCGCCGTACCAACACCTCGACGTCGCAAACAGCTATTCCTGGCTCAAGTCACCCCGCTGGAAAGGTAACGTCATGGAAGTCGGCCCGCTGGCCCGCGTCCTGATGATGTACGCCTCCGGTCACGAACAGACCCGGGAGCTGGTCAACTACACGCTGTCCACCTTGCAGGTGCCAGTTGACGCGCTGTTCTCGACGCTGGGACGAACGGCAGCACGTACACTGGAGACCAAGGTCGTTGCCGACCATTTGCAGACCTGGCACAACAACCTGGTTGCCAACATCAAGAACGGCGACACGCGCACTTTCAATGAGCTGCTTTGGGAACCTTCGTCGTGGCCGAAAAAAGCGCAAGGCGTCGGCTTCATGGAGGCACCGCGCGGCGCACTGGCGCACTGGATCGTTATCGAGGACGGCATTATCGCCAACTACCAGGCGGTCGTGCCGAGCACCTGGAATGCAGGTCCGCGCGATGCAACCGGAAAGCCCGGCCCCTACGAAGCCGCGCTGGCCGGACACCGGCTGTACGACCCGAAACAGCCCATCGAAATCCTGCGCACGATTCACAGCTTCGATCCGTGCATTGCCTGTGCCGTGCACGTCACTGACCCGAATGGCGAAGAACTCGTCAACGTAAAAATACGCTAGGAGCCCGACCGACATGCGAAAACTGACAGCCCTCATCCTGATCGCCGCAGCGGGCAGCAACGCAGCCGCACATCCGCTTGCCGACGGATCGCCTGCACTGTTACAGCTGGCCCACCAGCTTGGATCGCCGCATCACCTGCCAGTACTCCTGGTCATCATCGGCGTGGCCGTTGCCGGCATCGTTGCGGCTGCCCAATCGAAGCGGCGGGACCGTTAGGACCCGCGCCGAGATCAGCGCACGATTAAGCGTGCGAATCTGCGCTCGAAACATCCGTAATTTCCGTGGCATTACAAACGGCCGCGATTTCGGTATAACGGAATCAGCGTTCCGCACCGTGCGCATCGCGACCGGATGCGCGACGCGCTGCCACGGGAGATAAAAATGCCAATAGAATCCGTACGCCCGGCCAGTCCTTTGCCCGAAAACTTCAGCGGTGACTCGATGGCCGCTGTTGCCAAACGACTTTTTCACGCCACCCGGCCCAAGTTTTTCCCGGCCTCCGTACTGCCGGTATTGGCCGGCTCCGCCTGGGGATTCGCCGCTGGCGGCAACTTCGATTTCACCGTCTTTGCACTGGCCCTGCTGGCGACCGTCTGTGTGCACGCCGGCAGCAATGTCCTGAACGATGTCGGTGACGAAGCCGGCGGCACGGATCGCCAGAACGAAGACCGAATCTATCCCTATACCGGCGGTTCGCGTTTCATTCAGGCCGGCATTCTGAGTTCGGCGGCGATGGCACGCCTTGGCATCAGCCTGCTTGCGATCGCGGCCATTGCCGGATTCGTGTTGCTTGCGCTCAAAGGTGCAATGGTTCTCTATTTCGGCCTCGCCGGCGTTGTGCTCGGAGTCCTGTAGGTGTGATACCCGTGTCCGGCGCAGCCTGGCTTCAGGGAGCGGCCTTGGGCACCGAGTTGCTGGTGTTTTCGCTTCCGGTCAGTGCATGGGTTGCGGCCATACTCCTGATCAACGAAGTGCCCGATATCCGTCCCGATGCCGCGAGCGGCAAACGCACCTTGCCGGTACGTGTCGGCCTGGACGGAACCGCGATGGTCTATGCGGCGTTGCATCTCGCTGCGGTCGTCGCCGTCTTGTATCTCACTGTGGCCGGTGCCTTGCCTCTGTTCGCGCCCGTAGTACCGGTTGCATTGCTGTTCATGACCGCGCGCGCGACGCTTGCGATCCGCCGCGGCATCACCGACCGTGACCGCATGCGGCGCGCGATCGAGAGCACACTGGCCGTGCACACGCTCGGGTCGCTCTGGCTTTGTGTCTGCGTGCTGTTTCTTCAGTGGTCAGCGGCCGCCTGACGTTGCCTGCATGCCTGGAACGCGCAAGATGATTGGCTCGCAAGGGCATTCATGCTGATAAGAATCAGAAAAGGTCTGAACATTCCGCTGGCCGGTGAGCCGCAGCAAGTCCTGTCTGCCGGTGTGGACGTCAGCAACGTTGCCCTGCTCGGCGCGGATACTCCCGGGCTGAAACCGGCGATGGCTGTCGAGGCCGGCGACCGGGTGAAACTCGGTCAGGCCTTGTTCACTGACAAGCGCAATCCGGCTGTTCCGTATACCTCACCCGGAAGCGGCTTTGTCAGCGCCATCAATCGCGGCGAGCGTCGCGTCTTGCAATCCGTTGTCATCGAACTCGATGGCAAAGACGAAATTTCGTTCCCGGTGTTCGACACTCATCAGATCGAAACGATCGATGCCGGCAGGATTCGCGAGGTACTTGTTGCTTCCGGGTTGTGGACTGCCTTTCGCTGTCGTCCTTTCAGCAGGGTGCCCGCGCCGGATTCCGCAGCAGCATCGTTGTTTGTCACCGCCATCGACACCAGCCCGCTCGCAGCCAATCCGGCTGTGATCATTGCCCGTTCGGCCGAGGCTTTTGACGCCGGCCTGCGCCTGGTTGCGAAGTTGAGTCAGGGCAAGACCTTTGTCTGTACGGCGCCCGGCAGCGGCATCCCCTGCCCCGACGGAGAGTCGTTTGTGCATGCGGAATTCGCCGGACCGCATCCGGCCGGCCTGGTCGGCACACATATGCATTTCCTGCACCCGGTCGGGCCGTCCAGAACGGCATGGCACATCGGCTACCAGGACGTTATTGCTGTCGGTCACCTTTTCCTGACCGGGCGCCTGCCGGTCGAACGTGTAATAGCGCTGGCCGGGCCCATGATCGTCAAACCTCGGCTGGTCATCACGCGCGCCGGTGCAAACATCAGGGAGCTGTTGCGAGGCCAGACGCGACCGGGTGCGATGCGGGCGATTTCGGGATCGGTACTGTCCGGGCACCGCGCAGCCCAGCACACGGCGTGGCTCGGTCGATACCACCAGCAGATCTGCGTGCTTCAGGAAGGCAGCCCGCGTGAGTTCCTTGCCTGGATGAGGCCCGGAACAAACCGCTTTTCATCGCTTCGTACCTATGCCGGACACCTGCTGCACCGGGGCCCGTTCGCCCTGACGACATCGCAGAACGGCAGCCCGCGCGCGATGGTATCCACCGGCAGTTTCGAGAGCGTGATGCCGCTCGATATTCTTCCGACACCGCTACTGAAAGCGCTGCTGGTCCGGGACAGCGAAAGTGCCCAGGCGCTCGGTTGCCTGGAACTGGACGAGGAAGACCTGGCCTTGTGCTCCTTTGTCTGCAACGGAAAGTATGAGTACGGGCCTCACTTGCGAGCGATGCTGGACGAGATCGAGGCCGGCGCCTGATGAAACGCTTGCGCAAGTTCCTCGATGGCCTCGAGCCACTGTTCCGGCGCGGCGGCCGTTTCGAAAAATTTCACGCGCTCTACGAGATGGTCGATACGCTGTTGTACTCACCGCCGGACCTGACCCGCGGTGCGCCGCATGTACGCGATGCAATCGATCTGAAACGGGTCATGATCCTGGTCGTGTTTGCCGTGACGCCCTGTGCCGTCATCGGCATGTGGAATATCGGATACCAGGCACATGCGGCGATGGGCACCCTCGGAATCGAAAGCGTCGGCAGCTGGCGCGAGGGCTTTTTGCTGCTGCTTGGCGCCGGCCATGACCCGGGCAGCATCTATGACAATTTTGTCTACGGCCTGAGTTATTTCCTGCCTATCTACGCGGTCACGATGGCTGCCGGCGGATTCTGGGAGATCCTGTTTGCGGGCGTACGCAATCACGAAATCAATGAAGGCTTCTTCGTTACATCGATGCTGTTTGCACTGATCCTGCCGGCAACGATTCCGCTTTGGCAGGTGGCGCTCGGTATCAGTTTCGGTGTTGTAATCGGCAAGGAGGTTTTCGGCGGCACCGGCAAGAATTTCCTGAATCCGGCGCTGGTTGGACGCGCATTTCTGTACTTCGCCTACCCGGCGCAGATGTCCGGCGATGCGGTCTGGACCGCCGTCGACGGATTCAGCGGTGCCACGGCGCTCGGTGTCGCCGCGATTGAAGGCATGGACGGGGTCATCGCCAGCGGCCTCACCTGGAGCCAGGCCTTCTACGGCCAGATGCAGGGATCGATCGGTGAAACCTCCGCCGCGGCCTGCCTGTTCGGCGCTGTGGTACTTATTTACACCGGCATTGCATCCTGGAGAATCATTGCCGGCGTTTTTGCCGGCCTGATCATTCCTGCACTGGCTCTCGGCTTTGTCGACAGCAGCAATCCCATGGTTGGCATGCCCTGGCACTGGCACATCGTGCTCGGCGGATTTGCCTTCGGTGCCGTCTTCATGGCGACCGATCCGGTTACAGCGAGCAACACGAACACCGGAAAATGGATTTACGGCATTCTGATCGGTTTGCTGACTCTCGTAATACGCGTATTCAACCCGGCGTATCCGGAGGGCATCATGCTCGCCATACTTTTCGGCAACATATTCGCGCCGATCATCGATTACCTGGTGGTGCGTGCGAACGTGCAGCGGCGGAGGCGGCGCGGTGGCTGAAACAGAATCCAGAAAGCGATCGCGTGACAGCGTCTCGAATACGCTGATTGTCGCATTCAGCCTGAGTCTCGTATGCTCGCTGCTGGTAGCCGGTGCCGCTGTATTGCTGAAACCGAAGCAACTGCAGAACGAAGCAGAGTATCGCCAGAACATCATTCTGGATGTTGCCGGGCTGGCCAAGCCGGGTATCGACCCGGTAATCGCGTTTGCGTCCATCGATGCCCGCATGGTCGAACTTTCGACCGGGAATTACGTCGACTCGCCCGCCGTGGAAGGATTCGACCCGGACGCGGCCGCCATCGATCCGGAACTGGGTGTCCGGATAACCGCAGAATCCGACATTGCTTCCATCCGCCGCCGCGCGCGATTCGCGCCGGTGTACCTGGTGCGTTCAGGCGATGCGATCGAGCAGATCATCCTGCCGGTTTACGGGTCCGGTCTCTGGTCCACCATGTACGGCTACCTGGCGCTCGAGGCGGACGGCAACACCATACGCGGCCTGCGTTTTTACAGTCACGCCGAAACACCCGGTCTTGGCGACCAGGTCGACAAACCGGCGTGGCGAGAGAGATGGCGAGGCAAGAGACTTTTCGACGCCGACGGCGACCTAAAGGTCGAAGTCATCCGCGGCGCCGTCGCCGAAGCGCCCGCCGGCGTCGTGGATGACAGCACCTACCAGGTCGACGGGCTGGCAGGTGCCACGCTAACCGGCCGTGGCGTCACCAACCTGATTCGTTACTGGGTCGGGCCGCAGGGCTTCGGCCCCTACCTCGAAAAGATTCGCGAGAAAGCAGAGCAAACGTCATGAGCGACACACGCAGAATTCTTATTGATCCCCTCATCGACAATAATCCGGTGACCTTGCAGGTGCTTGGGATCTGCTCGGCACTGGCGGTGACCACTTCATTGATGCCCGCGCTCCTGATGTGCGCAGCGCTGACCAGCGTAACTGCTTTTTCCAATGCAACGATCAGCAGCATTCGCACCCGCATACCCAACAGCATTCGCATCATCGTACAGATGACGATCATTTCCGCACTGGTTATTGTGGTCGATCAGTTACTGCGCGCCTATGCATTTGAAACCAGCAAGCAACTTTCGGTGTTTGTCGGACTGATCATCACCAATTGCATCGTAATGGGTCGCGCCGAAGCATTTGCCATGAAAAACCCGGTCGGCATCAGTTTCCTCGACGGGCTGGGCAATGGCCTGGGATACAGCGCAATCCTGATTGTCGTCGCAACCTTGCGCGAACTTTTCGGTGGCGGCACCCTGCTCGGCTACCGCATCCTGCCTTTGGTGTCCGATGGAGGCTGGTACGAAGCCAACGGGCTGCTGCTGCTGCCGCCCAGCGCATTTTTCATCATTGCGCTGCTGATCTGGGCGATCAGGTCCTGGAAACCGGAACAGGTCGAGCAGGCGGATTACCAGATTCACGAAGTGCACCGCACAGGCGTACTGTGATGGCGGATCTCGTCAATCTTTTCATCAAGGCGGCCTTTGTCGAGAACCTCGCCCTGTCGTTTTTTCTCGGCATGTGCACCTTCCTGGCGATCTCGAAACGTGTCGAGACGGCAGCAGGGCTGGGCGTTGCCGTAGTCGCTGTCCAGGCGATTACTGTTCCGATCAACAATCTCATTTATGTATTGCTCCTGCAGAAGGGCGCACTGGCCTGGGCCGGCCTGCCAGACGTCGACCTGGAGTTCCTCGGCCTGGTCCTCTATATCGGCGTCATTGCTGCCCTGGTACAGATCCTGGAAATGGCGCTCGATCGTTACGTGCCGAAACTTTACAACACGCTCGGCATTTTCCTGCCGCTCATTACCGTGAATTGCGCCATCCTCGGCGGAACCCTGTTCATGGTTGAACGCCAGTACACTTTTGCCGAGAGTGTCGTATACGGGATCGGCAGTGGCAGCGGTTGGGCGTTCGCGCTCATAGCGCTTGCCGGTATTCGCGAGAAACTCAAATACAGTGACGTCCCGGACGGACTGCAGGGTCTCGGCATTGCCTTCATCATCGTCGGCCTGGTGGCGATCGGCTTCATGGGATTCTCGGGCATACGGTTGTGAGCACCGATACTGCGTTCCTCGAAGTCAGTCTCGGCGTCGGCATGTTCACGACGATCATCCTGCTGCTGGTATTCGTCATCCTTGCAGCACGTTCGCGACTTGTCAGCAGCGGCAGCGTCACGGTAACGGTCAACGACGACCGCAAGCTGCAAATGCCGGTCGGTGTCAAACTGATGGGCGGTCTCGCCGACGCGGGAATTTATGTACCTTCTGCCTGTGGCGGCGGCGGAACCTGCGGGCAATGCCGGGTGCGGGTGCTCGATGGCGGCGGGGCCATACTGCCGACCGAGACATCGTTGATCAACAAGCGCGAGGCTGCCGACCACGTGCGGCTTTCCTGCCAGGTCACGGTCAAGCAGGACATGCATGTGCGGGTACCGGATGAAATATTCGGGATTCGCAAACTTGAGTGCACGGTTGTGTCGAACCGGAACGTCGCGAGTTTCATCAAGGAACTCGTGTTGCGACTGCCGGAGGGTGAATTGCTGGATTACAAGGCTGGCGGCTACATCCAGATCGAATGCCCGCCACATTTGCTCAAGTTCAGCGACTTCGACATCGATGAAAGGTTTCGCAGCGAGTGGGACCGTTACGGACTGTGGCATTACGAATCACACGTAACAAAACCCGTGAGCCGGGCTTATTCGATGGCGAGCTTTCCGCTGGAACAGGAACTTATCCGCCTGAACGTGCGAATTGCGACGCCCCCGCCAGGCTCTGCCGCCAGTGTTCCGCCGGGCATCATGTCCTCCTATATTTTCGGACTGAAGCCGGACGACCGGGTAACGATTTCCGGACCCTATGGCGAGTTCTTTGCCCGGGATACGCAAAACGAAATGGTGTTTGTCGGCGGTGGCGCTGGCATGGCGCCAATGCGCGCGCACATATTCGACCAGTTGAAGCGCTTGCATTCGAAGCGAAAAATGTCGTTCTGGTATGGAGCGAGGAGCCGCAAGGAACTGTTCTACGTCGAGGAATTTGACGTGCTGGCAAAGGAAAACAGCAATTTCGAATGGCATGTTGCGCTCTCCGAGCCCCTGCCGGAAGACAACTGGACCGGCTATACCGGCTTCATTCACAAGGTTCTGCACGACGAATATCTTGCGACTCATCCTGCGCCGGAGGATTGTGAGTACTACCTTTGCGGACCGCCGATGATGAATACCGCCGTCATCAAGATGCTCGAGGACCTGGGTGTAACCCGGGATCGCATAATGCTGGACGACTTCGGAGGCTGAATGCGACGCCTGCCCTGTGTTGCCCTCGTGACCATAGCTGTGCTGCTGGCGGCCTGCGGCGACGAGCGTGCGGCCGTACGAGAACTGACCGGGACCACGATGGGCACGCGCTTCAGCGTCAAGATACCGGCGGATGAGCATGTGCCCGATGCCGAACTTCTGCAGCGTGATATCGACGCCCTGCTCGCAGACATCGAAGGGACGATGTCGACTTACATCATCGATTCAGAACTCTCGTTGTTCAACATCAGTGAGTCAACGGAATGGCAGCAGGCATCCAAGGAATTCTGCCTGTGTGTCGAGGAGTCGCTTGCCATCAGCGCAATGACCGGCGGGGCCTTTGACATCACGGTCGGGCCGTTGGTCAATCTGTGGGGATTCGGACCGGACGGCGCAATGCTCGAACCTCCGTCCGATGAGCTGATTGCCGCGGCCCGCACACGGGTCGGTTTCAAGAACTTGCACGCCGACTGCACGAAACCGGCGGTGCGCAAGGATCTCGCGGGCCTGTACATCGACCTGTCGGCGTACGCGAAAGGCTATGCTGTCGATCGTCTCGCCGAACTTCTCGATGAGCGGGGTATCGACAACTATCTCGTTGAAATCGGAGGAGAAATCAAGGTTCGTGGCCGCAACGCCGACGGCGAGCGCTGGGCCGTGGCGATCGAGGAGCCGCTGGATGAGGAACGGCGCGTGCACACCATCGTTCGGCTGACGGACCGTGCCATCGCAACGTCCGGCGACTACCGGAATTTTTTCGAATTTGAGGGGCGGCGCTACTCTCACGAGATCGATACCCGTAGCGGCCGTCCGGTGACGCACTCACTGGCCTCGGTATCGGTGATCGCCGATGCGGCTGCGTACGCCGATGGTATGGCAACGGCACTGATGGTACTGGGACCCGAGGAGGGGCTGGCACTGGCGACATCGCAGAACATTGCAGCGCTGTTCCTGGTTCGCACCGCGTCGGGCTTTACCGAGCACGCGACACCGGCGTTTGCCGCCGAAGGACCAACAACATGACCTTGCTCGCTACGATCCTCCTCAGTTTTGCCGTGCTGCTTGCGGTCATCGGCGCGATGTCCGTTGGCGTCATCGCCGGACGCAAACCGATACGCGGGAGCTGCGGCGGATTGAACGGCGGAGGCTGTGAGTTTTGCAATGGTCAATGCGAAGAGGAGTCACCGGAATGAGCAGAAAAGCCGCCCGGGTGCGCGATTACATGACCGCCCACCTGGTTGCATTCAAGCCGGACATGGACGTGCTCGATGCAATTCACGAGCTGGTGTTGCAGGGCATAGCCGGCGCGCCGGTGGTCGACGAACACGGCGATCTCATTGGCATGTTGTCCGAATTCGACTGCATGAAAGTCGCATTGAATGCCGGGTATTACAGCGATCGCGGCGGTCCGGTCGCCGATTTCATGAGCACCGAGGTACAGACTGTCGATGCGGAGATGAGCATCATCGACCTGGCACAGAAATTCCTGGAATCCGGATTTCGTCGCTTTCCGGTCATGAAGGACCACCGGCTGGTCGGTCAGATCAGTCGCCGGGATGTACTGCGCGCACTGCAACACATTTCACGCGACTGATTCCGGCCAACCGCCATGGGTTTTACTGTGCGTACAGTGGCGCCATGTCGATGTAGATCCGGTAAGCGCTAATCAGATTGTTGCGAATCTCGAAGGTATCGACGAAAGGCACTGAAATTTCACTGCCATCGAGGCGCCGGTAGGTAACCTCACCTTCGCAGCCCAAAGTACCAGGCCCCGACCAGACCCGGTGCAAGGCATGTCGGCAACCTGCAATGGAGGAAAAGAAGCCTGCTACCGCCTCCCTGATGGCCTTCCTGCCGTGCACCGGCGGTGCCGAGCCAAAGCGAAACAACGCGTCCTCGGTCAGAAAATCGGCAAATCGGGTGGCATCCGAGCAGTCGATGGCATCAAAAAGTGCGTCGAGAAATTTGCGTTGCCCCCTGCTCATGGCGCGAATGGGGTATTACTTGACTGCCAGTTGATCAAATTGCTCTTCCCATCCCTCCGGCAAGGTGTGCGCAATACCCTGGTGGCAATCGATGCAGGTCTCGCCCCTCTCCGCCTGCCGTTCCAGCGTATGTTTCGACCTGGCGCT
>JAHKKM010000021.1 GCA_020027645.1 Pseudomonadota bacterium | reverse complement strand
CGATAAGGGCCAGGAGTTTCACACCAATCGCTGGGGTATGCGGGACAAGGATTACGAAAAAGCGAAGCCGGCAGGGACATACAGAATCGCCATGCTGGGGTCGTCTCACACCGTGGGTTCCGGCGTACCGGTCGAGTCGACGTTCCCATCGCTCATCGAGGAACAGCTTAACAATGGGACGAGCCGCTCGCCGTACCGTCAAATCGAGATTCTCAACTTCGCGTACCGCGGCGATTCCATACTCAGGCGGCTCGCGCGATTGCAGAAAGAAGCGCTCGAGTTCGACATCGACGCCGTTATCGATATGTCGATAACGGGCGAACGTCACCTTGCGGTCAGACAGCTACGCATCGCCGTCAAGAATAATACACCAGGTCTCGACCCTTTCCTTCTGGACATCATTCGAAAGTCCGAGGTCATGCCGGACATGTCGAGCGACCAAATAGAAAGACGTCTTGGAAAATATGGCGACGAAATTATCGCTTGGGCCTACCGGGAATTTGCGCACACCGCCGAAGTTAACGGTGTGCAAGCGCTTGTCGTAGTCTTGCCCCGAGTCGAGGATACGAATGCTGTATACCGGGACGAGTGGAGCCGTCTGTCCCAATTCGTGAATCAAGCCGGACTTCCTGCCATCAATCTCGAAAACGTATACGGGCCAATCAACAACAGGAGTTCCCTGAAGCTCGCATCGTGGGACTGGCATCCGAACTTACAAGGACATGTGCTGCTTGCGAAGCAAATCTGCCAGGAACTTGAAGCGATCGAATTCATTCCTTCATCGACAGACAGCTCCGGCAACAACATCAGCAGCAACGGACACGATTGACAAGCCAACAGGAAGAAAATATGAGCGAAGATCTGGAGTCAATAAAGAGAGTACTTAAAGACTATATTCTCGAAGACCTTCTCCCAGGAGAAGATCCCGACGCGCTCGAGGACACGACGCCGCTCGTAACCGGCGGTGTAATGGATTCGATAGCAACAATCAAGTTTGCAACATTTGTCGATGAGAAGTATGGAATTGATCTGGAGGCTCACGAGTTGAGCGCTGATTACATCGACACATTGGCACAGATGGCTGACCTCATCTTTTCGAAACTACAGGATTAGAGATCGTGGAATCGCCTGCTCTGCATTGCTTACTGGAAGCTTCTGCCGAACGGTTTCCCAATCGCATCGCAGCTGTCGAGCCTGACAGTGGGAGAATTAATTACGATGAGTTGAACAGGCTTGCCGACGAAATATGCGTACTCTTGCGCAGCCGGGGCGTTACACGTGGTGACAGGGTCGGCTTGCATATGCGTAAATCGATTGCGACCCTGGCATGCGTATTCGGAGTATTGAAAGCAGGCGCCGCGTACGTGCCGGTCGATACCAGCGCACCAGCAAAGCGTAATCGGTACATCTTTACCAACTGCGCCGTCAAGTTCGTAATGACGCAAAAGCCGGATGATCTGGAACTCGACGAGTCTCAAGTTGAACCGAAATCCCTCTCGGATGTGGACGAGCGACTGTCTGATGTGTATCTCGCGGTCGGGCCGGCAAATTCGGCCGCCGTCGGCGATGAAGAACCGACGCCGATAGACCTCGCTTACATTCTATACACGTCAGGCTCTACCGGCGTGCCCAAGGGCGTGATGCTCACGCACGCCAATGCACTCGCTTTTATCGACTGGTGCTCCGCAGAATTTCGACCCGACGAACACGACGTCTTCTCCTCCCATGCGCCGTTCTATTTCGACCTGTCCATACTGGATATTTACCTAAGCATCAAACACGGGGCCCGGTTGGTACTGATTGCGGAAGGTGCAGGCAAGCAACCGAAGCAGCTGGCGGCGCTCATAGCGAGCGAGCGCATTTCCATCTGGTACTCGACGCCTTCGATCCTCCGGCTGTTGCTCGAAGTCAAAGACATCGACGCCTACGACCACTCCGCATTGCGCACCGTGTTGTTTGCCGGCGAAGTATTTCCAATCAAGCAACTACAGGCGCTGCAAAAGATCTGGCCTGACAAGGATTATTACAATCTTTACGGTCCAACCGAAACGAATGTATGCACCTATTACAAAGTGCGGCCGGAGCTCGATGCTGATCGCACCGTGCCCTTGCCAATCGGCACCGTATGTTCCGGTGATTTCGCGATGGTCGTGGACGAAAACGACCAGGAGGTTCCAAACGGCGAAGAAGGCGAGCTTTACATCACTGGCCCGTCGGTAACGCACGGTTACTGGAGCCTTCCGGAACGAAACGCCGTCGCGTTTTTTGTAGATGCCGACAACGTACGCTGGTACAAGACCGGCGACCTGGTTCGCCAGGATCACACCGGCGAATACATCTACGTCGGCCGACGCGACAGAATGGTCAAACGCCGCGGTTATCGAGTCGAACTGGGAGAGATCGAAGCGGCGCTGTACCGCCACGAAGCAATCACCGAAGCTGCAGTCATCGCGGCGCCTGATCCGCAAGGCGAGTTGCGCATCACGGCATTCTTCAACTGGACGGGCGAAGGCCGCCCCTCCATCATCAAGCTCAAGCAGTATTGCATGGACAATCTGCCGGCTTATATGATCCCGGACCGGTTCTCTGTGCAGCCGGCGTTGCCGAAGACTCCCACGGACAAGATTCACTACCAGCGGCTGAAGGAATTGGCCTGATGGATCTCACGCTGACCGATGAACAACGGCTGTTGTACGATCAGATATCCCGCTTTGCCACCGATGAGTTGAACGACCCTGACGGCTCAGCCGCCGGTGAACGCGCGTTCCCCAGCGCACGCTGGCAAAAAGCCGGCGAAATGCGATTGCAGGGACTTCCCGTGCCGGAAGAATATGGTGGCGCCGGCCTCGACCCGCTGTCGACCGCCATCGCTCTCGAGGCCCTGGGATATGGCTGTCGCGACGGCGGACTGGTATTTGCAATCTGCGCACACCTGTTAGCCTGTGTCGTACCCATCTGGAAGCATGGGACGGATGAGCAACGAGAAAAGGTATTGCCAGGCATGTGCAATGGCTCGCGCATAGCCGTCAACGGTATGACCGAACCAGGCACGGGTTCGGACGCCTTTGGCATGAAGACACACGCAACAAAACATGGTGGCGGCTATGTCATCAACGGCACGAAGACATTCAGTTCGAATGGACCGATTGCCGATCTTGCGGTCGTCTATGCATCGACGGATCGGGATAAGGGCTACCATGGCGGTATAACAGCCTTCCTGATCGAAAAGAACACGGATGGATTTCGTACGGGGCAGGTATTCCAGAAAATGGGCCTGCATAGCTGTCCGATCGGTGAATTGGTCCTGGATAACGTGTATGTGTCGGAAAGTGCAGTTATCGGAAAGGTCGGTGCGGGCGCCGCAATTTTCGCCGAATCGATGGATTGGGAGCGCGCCTGCCTCGTGGCGAGTCATATAGGAACGATTGAATGGCTGTTGCAGCATGCAGTCGAGTATGCGCGCACACGCAAACAATCTGGTCAGACCATCAGCAAGTTTCAGGCGGTGTCCCACCGCATCGTCGACATTAAGGTGCGACTCGAGGCGGGACGATTTCTCACTTATAAGGCCGCCAGCGGCTTGAACCGACCACGAACAGCATCCATGGACGCGTCAATTGCCAAACTGTTTGTCAGCGAATCGTTGGTCACCAGCGCCATCGACACGTTGCGTGTCTTCGGTGGCTACGGCCTGATGGAGGACTACGGCATCGAACGCATTGTGCGGGACAGTATCGCCGGCATAATCTATTCAGGAACTTCCGATATTCAGCGTAACATCATTGCGCGATGGCTGGGCCTGCTGTGACGTCGAGTTGTTCGATCAAATAAAGCGGCTACAAGACTTCTTGAATGGCCGTCGTATCGAACGGACCTCAGTCCAGTGCCCAGTTGTGTGCGAGCTCGCGATTACGGCGATGCAGTGAGCGCGGATGGTGGCTCCGGCCGCGGTTGCACGGCTCCACCTGGAGCAACCAGGTCATAGCCGTTCGAGCCTTCCGCAATCTTGGCGGAATCGATATAGATTGTTTTCGGGCCCGCGTTGTTCGGCCCGCCGTAAATACCCACATGGAGACCACTCGAGTTTGTCGATGAAATGACCTGTCCACAGCTGTCTTTCCAGTTGACATTCACAAGGCCAGATTCGCTCGCCACCTGTTGGCCATTGTGCCAAGCCGTATAGTAGCCGGTCCCTTTTGTGCTCAGGTGGAACCTGAACACAAAATCCTGCCATCGGCCCATCGTATTGCGCAGGTTGTAGGTATACACCACTTTGCTATTGGAGTTTGAACCACCCCCTTCTGAAATGCCGCTTGGATTGTCGATGACACTGATCATTCCCGTGTCGCCGGCCACATCAATTGCCAGTGCGTTGCCCGCAAAGTCGCAGGTACTCCCTGCCGGTTCGTTGGGCGCGTGGATCTGAAAGAAAGTGTGCGCATCGCTACCCTGTGGCCATTGAGCAAGACAGAATGAGATGCCAACCCAATACTCGGGGCCATCCCAATCGAATTTGAATGCGCCAGGCGTGTGAGAAAGGATTTCGGCACGCACTCTAACCCCACTCCCTCCCTCCAGAACGCGATTCCGGCCAGCGAACAAGCCGTCTCTGGGAGTACCACATATGCTCATGCCACCTGTCGTTTGCACATCCGCGGAGGCATTGATTCCTTCGTCATACAGCTTCTTTCTGAAATCGGCCTCGCTGGTGCCACTGATACTGGCCATGCCCTGTTCGAAGTCACCGGTCCAGACGAGTTGTGCCGCAATTGCAGTGTTCTGCAGGAAAAAGCTGGCGCACACAAGCGCCATTGATCCGAGACTGCCTGGAGCCGTACGACGAAGTCCCTTAAGGCTGCAATTCATAATAATTTACCGCGATCTGTAGGTGATGGACCTAACTCAACATCCGCTGTTTTTGTCGAGTTCGGGCATTAAAATGATCTGGCATCCAAAATAGCAGTTCAAGTTAGTCTGGTCGATATGTCGCAAAGTTCAGACAGCAATGCATTTCGGATAGCTTCAACTCCCATGGGTCCTCCTGGATTTCGAATGGCATGAGGCACTTGCGACGTCAGGTGAGGGACTTTAAGTATCCGATATCTGCACTGACTGAGGCAAACAACCGATGGCCTTCCCGGACCCGAACTGTGACCAGCGTCACAGTTCCTCTGCGAATCTGGATATTCCATCGACGAGCGGTTGCGCATATTCTGAGACTCAAGTCATGTTACCAACCGTGACTGAGATCACAGATCAGAGAAAGACTTGGCATCGGTGGAGCCATCCTGCTTTTTGCTACGATGCCTGGTGACGGCGGCAGTTCGTGTTTTGTTCGATAGTCCTTTAACCGTCTCCCATGATATCCAAAGGGATCAGGATCGGGCCCTGTTACCAATCAAATAACAAGAGACCTAAATGTATGTGCGGCATTTGCGGATGGGTCGGGACCGGCGAAATTGACCGGGCCATTCTGAACAAGATGACTCGGGCCCTCACTCATCGCGGACCGGATCATCAGGATACCCACGTTCGAGGACACGTTGGTCTCGGTCACACGCGCCTCAGCATCATCGACCTGTCGCCGCTGGGCAACCAGCCCATGCACAGCGACGATGGGGCCGTCAGCATTACGTACAACGGCGAGTTTTACGACTTCGAGAACTATCGAAAAGAGCTCATCGCACAGGGCCATACGTTTCGCTCGCATTGCGACACGGAAGTCATCATTCATCTTTACTTGCGAGACGGCATTTCTTTTGTCGATAAGCTTCGCGGCATGTTCGCGCTTGCGATATGGGACAGTCGCAGCCAGGAATTGTTGCTGGTGCGCGATCGCGTTGGCAAGAAGCCTTTGTATTACTCCCATGTCGGTACTGATTTTGTTTTCGCTTCAGAACTGAAGTCCCTGGTCTGCCACCCGAAGGTATCGCGGTCGATCGACGCGAACGCGCTCGATACCTATTTCAGGCTTGGCTATATCCCGAAATCGGACTCGATCTTCTCGACAGTTAAGAAGCTCGAGCCCGGACACTATTTGCGCTTCAGGAACGGCCGGATCGATGTCCGCGAATACTGGAGCATTCCTGCCGCAAGTCAGGAATTGACTGACATCTCCTGGAACGATGCCTCGGCGACGTTATCTCAATTACTCAGCGAGTCAGTTGCGTTGCGGTTGGTCAGTGACGTACCTGTCGGCGTCTTGCTGTCCGGGGGAACGGACTCGTCCCTGGTTGCGACTTTGGCTGCGCGGCAATCTGCTGAGCGGTTGAAGACGTTTTCAATAGGTTTCGACGAGCAACGTTTCAACGAATTGCCGTACGCGCGGCAGATCGCAAAGCACATCGGTTCGGAGCACCACGAGCATATCGTAAGGTTGGACGAGACTGAGCTTATCGCCAGTCTGGCGCCGTATTTTGACGAACCGTTTGCTGATCCGTCGCTGCTGCCGACCTTCATGGTTTCCAAGATGGCCCGCCAACACGTCAAGGTGGTGTTGTCGGGAGATGGCGGCGACGAGCTGTTCGGAGGGTACAACTGGTATAGCTGGGTCATCAGGCATCAGCGATTCGCGATTATCCCACGTCTGTTTCGGCAGCTTGTAGCAAAGGCCGCCTCACTGAGCGTGCACTCATATCCTGGTCAGCATTTCCTGGCTTCGCTGGCACTGAATGAATTCGAGTGTTTCCTTGAACGAACGTCGGTTTTCTATGACGGTGACATAGACCAGGTCCTGGCGTCCGATGCTCGTGCACAAGCTATGGACCGGTACGAAGAGCATTACCGCAGTTCCGGAAGTGACACGCTTTCCCGACTGAGCCGGACTGACTTCAATTACTATCTTCCTGACGACATCCTGACCAAGGTCGACAGGGCCAGCATGGCTGTGTCGCTCGAAGCGCGCGTTCCTTTGCTCGACCAGCGGCTTTGCGAGTTTGCTTTCAAACTACCGAGCAAATTCAAAATAGCGAATGGTCAGCGCAAATTGCTCCTGAGAAACGTTGCAAAATCGATACTTCCGGCAAATTTCGATTTTGATCGCAAGCAGGGGTTTGTCATCCCGCTCAAGTCCTGGATGGCAGGAAAAATGGGCACTCAGCTGGCGGATTTGCTCGCCGCTGATGATTACGACGGACTGCTGAACAAATCAGGCATCAATAAACTTCTGAAGGCCCATCGGACCGGTGCAAAAGACCACGCGATGAAACTGTGGTCGGTTTTGATGTTCTGCCACTGGAAACGCGCAGTCGACGCGATGTGAGAGACAGAACAACGGCAATAAGCCAAAGTTCACCAAGCCTAACTCGACACCGATCCGGTACGCTCGTCGGCGGTGGATTTCTGAGTGCAGATCCGTCGATACTGGCCCTCAACAACGTTTGCCATTACTGCGTTGGTGCGATACTTCTCGACAAATGCCCTGCCCTTCAGACCCATTTCTCGTGCGGTATCGGGCTCGCTGAGTAACGTATTGATCGCTTCCGCAAAAACCGATTCGTCATACGCCACGCACATCCCTCCCCCGCTGGACTCGAGCACCAGCTTTTGCTCCGGGTGGTCATTCCCGACGGTCGGCCTTGCCATCGCCATGTACTCGATGAGCTTTGTCGGCGAGGTCGAGTTCAGAATCATCGTCGGAAAATAGGGAGAAACGCAGACCGCAGCGCGCCGAATGTATTCCCAAGCCTGCTCCATAGGCAGATGGCCAGTAAATATCACCCGGTCGGCAATCCCCAATCGCCGCGCCTCCTCCTTAAGGAACATGTCGTCTTCCGGTTCGTCGCCTTTACCAAGCATGTAGAGCGTCGCTCTCGAATTTACTACGGCGACTTTCTCGAAGGCACGAAGCAGGAAATCCATGTGTCGTACCCTCGACAAAGTGCCGAGATACAACACACCCTGGTCTCCCATCTCCTTCACTTGTGCAATGTCCACCGGTCTGCGCTGGTACGGAATTTCGGCCAGATCGATGGAGCCTGGAACCGCGGTCATCTTCTCCTCAGGGATACCCTCGAGGGCTACGTCCCGCTTCATTTGCTCGCTTTGGACGAAAATGTGCACCGACGATGGCAGCAAAATCTTGTAGAGAATCCACTTCCACAGTGCGCCGCGAATGCGATAGTACCAGCGGTAGCGGGTGATGCCCTCGCGTGCCTTGTACAATGTGCCTTCCGCGTGCGGGTACGCCAGCCAATAACAGAAGGGTAGCTTGTGCAGCTTGCAGGCGGCCAACGCAATTATCGCGGGCAGATAATGATCTTTGACTTGAACAATGTCGTAGCGCGTTGTCCGCATCAGGCGAAAAACCCGAAGGTAGTTCATGAGGTCCTGACAATGGGCAATTACGCGACGGTGCGCGCGTTTGCCTGCGCTGTTGGCCCCGACGTACGCCGTGCCGCTGCCAAAAACCTGAATCGACGACGGTTGCGGTTGGGCCGCCTGCAGTACCCAGTCGATTTGATGGCCGCGCGCTGCCAGTTCTACTTTGAATAAGGCTGTGGCGGCCGGCCGGAACGGCGGAAATTTATCTCGTGTCACAAACAGAATTTTCATGGCAGGACTCTTACCGGTACCAGGCGTCGGATTTCAATATGTCGTCACCGAATGCGTCCTCCACTGATACGTTCACGTCTTGTAACAAGGTCGCCCGGTCCATTTCATGACTGCTGTCACGATACGATTCATGACCGTTGTCACGAAAAATAAGCACAGGCCGTGCTAGATTTCACGTTTCCTCTCAACAGCTTGCGCACGCTGATACTCACGGAAGCGATCGTTATGAGAATATCACGCTGGTCAACGTATTTGTCTGTTTTCCTTGCCTTTTTTGGCATTTCGTATGCCGGCGTGGCCGCTGCGTATCTCGGCCCCGGCGCCGGCCTCGGGATGATCGGCAGCCTGATTGCCATACTGTTCGTGGGTCTCGTTATCGTGCTTGGCCTTGTCATCTACCCGATAAAGCTGCTCCGGAAAAAGCGACTGGCCCGCGCAACAAAGTCACAGGAAAAGGCAAAATAAGATCCTCCCGGCGAGTACCGGATTTCGCATTGCGGCTGCGGCAAGATGCATTGTCACGGGAATCGCCGTTGCCATTCAGCGTACTATCCCGTTATGTTCAATCGCGCAAGAGAACCCTGGTCGGACGATTGCTGCCGGCCACTGCAAGAGTTTGAGAGATGAAAGAACGAATTCCAAAAATAATGCTTGCGGTCGCCGTCACCGGGATAGCCTTCGCCTACGGTTTTGCCAGTCACCGATTTGAAATTTTCCCGTACCAGCTGATTCGCGATGGGTCCCTCGCGTACAACGCTCTTATCGAGTTGGCACACGAAAGGCCGGACCTGAAGAACATTGATTTTTGGGACGACTCCGGTCGCACTCAGCCGGAGTACCATGCTCTTACGTCGGGTGCAGGGTCTGAGTACATTTTCGTCCTGGGCAACGAGCGCGCCTATGTTGGCGATTCGGGCTCCGAGGGCTACCTCGCATGGATTGCCGACAGGGACGGAAAAATCATTCATGCCTGGCGTAATCCGGGTGAGATCTGGCATCCGCTGGCGGGACGGGATGCCGTTGGCGATCGATGGAGGTCTTATCCGGTCGGCGCAGAGTTGCTGGCAAACGGGGATATCCTGGTCAGTTATCATGGCGTCGGCGTTTTTCCGTCACCGATGGGCCTGGCCAAATTCGACAAGGATTCGAACCTGCTGTGGAAGCGCAACGATTATTACCACCACTGGTTCTCCGTTGGCCCGGATGATGAAATCTACATTCCGGACCTCAAGTTGGTTACGAGTCCGCTGCAAATCGGCGATCACGACAAGCGGATCACCTGTGACAAAGTGCGATTGCCGTACGATGCCATCGCTGTCCTCGACCGGGACGGAAACGAGATTCGGGAAATCGACATGTTGAAGGTGCTTGTCGAATCCGACCTGGCCGGATTATTCAGCAGCAACCAGGAACAACCTCACGTCGTCGAAACTTGCGACCCAATGCATCTCAATGACACGCAGGTCCTGTCGCAAGCGATGGCCGAGCAGTATCCGGGTTTCACTGCCGGCGACCTGCTGGTGTCGTTTCGCACGCTGAATACGATAGCTGTACTTGATATGACAACGGAACGAATCAAATGGCAATCCGGCGGTCCGTCCCATCACCAGCACAGCCCGCGATTTATCGGCGGAAATCGGCTGCTGCTTTTCGACAACTACGGCGGCAGAACGAGCCGTGGCACGAGCCGCATACTGTCGGTTGACGTCGCGACCCGTGAGTACCAAACCGTGTTTCCGAAAGAGGGTCGAAAGCTTCCGGACATGCCGTTCATGTCCGACACCGCCGGCCACATAGACGTGTCCGACGCAGGTGATCGCATACTGGTTTCCTTTACACACC
This sequence comes from Pseudomonadota bacterium, assembly GCA_020027645.1. Lineage (GTDB taxonomy): Bacteria > Pseudomonadota > Gammaproteobacteria > Steroidobacterales > Woeseiaceae > JAKEGN01. Next base: position 14,406 of record JAHKKM010000021.1, on the reverse strand, counting down.
AGGGGCTGGTGTGGGAGATCGACGTTGCAACCGGCGAGGTACTTTGGGAACTCGTCAACACGCACCCGGTCGATGGCCGGCCTGCCCGCATCAGTGTTTATACGGCGAAGTATGTCAACAACGTCAGATTCCCGGTGAACGGTGGCGAGCTCAGTCCAGTAAAATAATCAGATTAATATGCTCGCAACATGGTACATCGGCGCGGCTGCACTTGGAGTTGCCGCAGGTTTCGCGATTGGTGGGTTATTTCGCCTGGTCGTGCCAGACGGCACCAACTACCGGTATTGGAATTCCGTCGGCCAGTCCGTACTTGTACTGATTTTCGGTGACGAGGCCCATTTCTGGGCCAATTACTGGAAGATCATTTCATCAACGGGACGATACGTACTGCGGCAACTGCTTGCGCTGCTGGTGGCCTTTGGACCGCTGGTCATCCTGATGATCGTGGTCGCGCCGTGGATCTGGACCTACTGGAATGACGGGGCCGCAATGGTCGTCTTGCCTGAAAGCACAGGGCGCGTGAGCGAAAGCTCAGCAGGCACCGGACCGGATCGCTCGATGGCACTGCAATTGCAAGACGGCACCAGCATTCCGATACCGCGAGATGCCGGCAGCTTTGCCATTTGCCCGTCATTGAATCTCTCCTGCCTGGCTCTTCAATCCGTGGGATTCCACACGACTGTCAATCCGGAAGCGACAGGAGCGGACGGCAGGCTGATCATTGTGCGCGCCACACGCAATGACTGGAATCCCTTGTGGCCGTATCTAAACGATCCGGAATTTCTGTTTTTCGCGAGCCTGTCCATTGTGTCTGTCTACGCGATCTTTCGGCCGTCGCAACGCAAGCCGGCTGGCGAGTCCGCGCACGGCGTCGGGGGCATTGATTTTATTTTGACCGACATTGCCGCCGGTCATGCAAACCTCATGTACAAATTAGGCAATTTCGAAACGCGTGTTTACGCCAGACGATTGGCCGCCGCAGCACCTTTGAACCCCGTGTTCATCTCAGGCCTGGCGCGATCCGGCACAACCATACTGCTCGAAAAGCTCGCGACGCTTGATGGCGTTGCCACTCATCGTTATCGGGACTTCCCCTTCATAATGACTCCGATCCTGTGGCACCGCTTTCTATCCGTGTTTGGCCGGCGTCAGGACCCGATCGAGAGGCCACACAAGGATCGCATCCAAATTACGCGCGAAAGTCCCGAGGCGTTCGAAGAACCGATCTGGCAGTTCTTCTTCGGCCGATCGCTTGAACCGGTATCGAGCGATGCCACAGTTTCGCCGCTCATGCCGGGCTTTCGTGAATTCTATGGTGAACACGTCCGAAAAATCCTCTATCTGAGGAAGGGCTCGCGATACGTTTCCAAGGGGAACTACAATATTCTGCGCATGCGGTTTCTCCTGGACATGTTTCCGGATGCCTTTTTCCTGGTGCCAATTCGACATCCATTCACGCACGTACAGTCATTGGTTCGCCAGCATGAATTGTTCAGTCGTTATTCCGAGAATGATCCAAAGGTGGCGGATTACCTAAGAGCGGTGGGGCATCTGGAATTCGGGCCACAGCGAATGCCATTGCGCTTCAGCGATGCAGGCGCCGAAAAAAGCATCGAATTCTGGAAGGCGGGAAATGATTTCGCAGGATATGCTCAACAGTGGTCGGACGTCTACGGAGCCGTGCACGGGATGCTTTGCGCGAACGACAAGCTGGCCAAGCGCATCCGGCTGGTCCATTTCGAAAACCTGTGCCGCTACCCGCAAAGAGAGTTTGCCGCCATTCTCGACTTCACGTGCCTGTCGGGACCTGGTGTGATCCCGAGGCTGAGTGCAGGTATTCAGCCTCCGGCGCGGCCCGATCGGTTCGACACGGAGCTATTCGCTGCGAGCTGGGGCATCGTCGCCGATGTTGCGGGCCGATTCGGATACCGGCCGGATCCGGACGACCTCAACGAACTTGGGGAAGCGAATCGGTGAATAGAGCCCCGACCAGCATTGGGCGACCGCTGTTCATTGTCGGCATGCCGCGTTCGGGCACAAAGCTCTTGCGTGCGATGCTCAACCAGCACTCGATGATCGCAATTGCAGACGTCGAGACCGAATTCTTCCCGTATTGGGTCTCGCAGTGGTCGCGGTACGGCGACCTCTCCAAATATCCGGACTTCGAGCGATTCTTCGTCCGTTTCACGTCGTATCCGTTTTACCGTTACATGGAAAGCCGTGGCGAAATCGTCGATCCGCAAGCCTGGTATCGGGCCTGTTCCGGGTTTTCGCCGTCAGCCGTGTTCGAGGCACTGATCAAACTGACTGCTCATTTCCAGGCCGGACAGCAACGAATCTGGGGCGACAAGTCACCCTCTTACCTGCCGCACCTGGAACTATTGCGCAAACATTTCCCGTCTGCCCGGTTCATTCACATTGTCCGGGACGTCCGGGACTATTGCCTGTCGATCAATCGGGCCTGGGGAAAAAACATATTGCGTGCAGCGCAACGCTGGAACGATGACGTTTATCGGGCGCATGTCATCGGCGCTTCCTGGCCTGACGACTACCTTGAGCTGCGCTACGAAGACCTCTTGGCTGACCCTGTCGGTGTGTCCCGGAAAATGTGCGAATTTCTGGAGGTTCCGTTTGAGCCAGAGATCGTCGAATTGGCGTCGTCAGAGGAAAACCTGGGCGACGCAAAAGGCTACGAACGTATTCTGCAATCAAACACTCGAAAGTACGTCGCCGGGCTCGATCTGGAAAAGCGACACGCAATCGAACGCATTGCAGTGCGCACCATGAAGGTCTTTTCGTACGATTGCCCCGCAGACATGTTGCCAAAGCGATTGAATCGCCTGCAGATGGCACTGCTGAAATGTATGGACGGCTGCAACCTGCTGCTGGCCAGTTGCAAGGTTCGCGGCTTGGCCAATTCACTGCGGTTCCTGCTCCGCTATAGCCAGATCACGAGCAAAACTAACACACCCTGGAAATAGGATTTTGTGACATAAGGCGTTCCGAACATGCGATCCACACGTTATATTTTCCCTCTTCGTGGTTCATCCACCGGGCCATTCGCCATTGTCGATCCGCGGGCAACTTCGGATCAGCAACAATTCATCGTGTGCAGCAAATAGACATGCTACCGAATTTCATGCTAATAGGCCCCGGCCGCGCCGGCAGTGACTGGATCACCAAGAACCTTGCACTGCATCCGGACATCTACATACCGCGTCGCAAGGTCACGCGCTTCTTCAGCGATCGATACGACAGGGGCATCGACTGGTACTCGAACATCTTTGGCGACCGTCCAGAGAAGGCGGTCGGCGAGGCAAGCGTCGGGTACCTGCGCAGTGAGGTGGCACCCGCGCGCATAGCCAAACACATTCCGAATGTGAAACTGATTGCCAATTTGCGAGATCCGGTAGAGAGGGCGTATTCCAGCTTTGGTCGTCTCACAGGCGTCGCGCGGCCCGGCGAGCCGAACTACCAGATTTCCTTTGAAGACAAGGTCAGGACCACGCCAAGACTTCTCGAAGCGAGCTTTTACGGACGTCATCTTCGACGATGGTACGAGCATTTCCCAAGAGAGAATCTGCTGATCCTCGCATTCGATGACATGAAAGCGGACCCTGCTCGCTTTCTCAGGACAATCTATGAGTTTCTCGAAGTCGATTCGGAATTTCAGTCACCACTTACACACCAACGGCTCAACGCGACTGCGACAGTCAGCTCGAAATCGCGAATTCTGTACTATGTCTACCGTGGACTGCTGAGATTTGATTTGTTTGGCCTCTCGCGAGCCCTGGACACTGTGAATCGTACAGAACGCCCTCCGATCGATCCGGGGACGCGGAAGCGCTTGATTGAAGAATTATTCCTGCCGGAAATCCTCGAAGTCGAGCACCTGACAGGCCGCAAATTCCCTGCCTGGAAGACTTGAATACCTTGGCGCACTTTCTGACCCTCAACCGATGCATGTACGTCCGACGGTGTTCGGACGCCAGGTTTGTGCATAGGCGTGCCGGCGTAACCCCAAGCTTTCATTCGGATTGCGTCTCGTGCATGACGTCGATGCCAACGGTCTGAGAAGGATTTCGCACTCGTGCAATCACCTGGATGGTACGTCCGCCGGCTGAAAGCCATGTCGTTACGTGAGGTGATGTTTCGCGCGGGGCGATCTGCGTCCACGCAGGTGGAGCGCTTACTCGCAAATCAAATGGCAGTTCCCCCGCCGGACCTGTCGCGACTTCCGGATTTGGCGATTGCCGTACCAGACGTCGATACCGACGCAATATCGGAAAAGGCATTGAGGATTGTCGACGGATACATCGACGTGTTCGCAATCCGGAATTATTGCATCGGTAAAGACCCTGACTGGCATCGAGATCCCAAGACCGGCCTGATAGCCCCTTCGACATTCGGCAAGTCCATCGATTACAGAAATGAAAGGATCGTTGGCAACGTCAAATACCTGTGGGAGCCCAGTCGGCACCTCATGCTGCCGGTATTGGCGCAAGCTTTCGGCGCCACAGGCGACAAGCGCTTTTTTGAGCGGCTGATTCACCTCCTTGAATCTTGGATTGCGCAGTGCCGTTACCCATTCGGCCCACAGTGGTGCAGTTCCCTGGAGGCAGGCATAAGACTCATCAACTGGAGCATGGCATGGCGCATCTGCGGCTGCCTAGACGGCATTCGCAGGGCGGGTGCGAGTGACTCATTCATTCAGCGGTGGCTGGGGAGTGTCTCGCAGCACCTGCACTTTATCGATTCCTACTATTCCGGCTACTCCTCGGCAAACAATCATCTTATCGGCGAAGCTGCAGGAGTGTACGTCGGCACTGCAACGTGGCCGGCATGGCCGGAATGCGAAACCCTGATGAATCGTGCTCGCGCCACTCTGATTCAACAAGCGAAAGCACAGACACATCCGGACGGAGTCAACGCCGAGCAGGCAATTTCCTACCAGCAATTCGTGGTCGATTTTCTGTTGCTTGCCGGCCTCACTGCGGACGATGTTCACGACCCGTTCCCCCGGAATTACTGGCAGACCATCGAGCGCATGCTGGAATTCGTTGCAGCCATCATGGATACCGGTGGAAATGTGCCAATGATCGGGGACGCCGATGACGGTTATGTAGTGGACCTGGGTGCGGGGAACAGCTTCGCAAATTATTCTTCACAGCTGGCCACCGGAGCCGTCATATTTAAGCGACCCGATTTTGCCACGAAAGTCGGGGTTCTGGACGACAGGACGCGATGGTTGTTGCCGGATGCGGATAGAAAGTACGCGGCAGAGATCGGGCACAAGCACACGCAATCTGCCTTGCCGAGGTCCTTTCCGCATGGCGGATATTTCGTTCTCGGCTCAGATCTCGACACGACCAACGAGGTTCGCATTGTTGTCGATGCCGGCCCATTGGGCTTCGGTCCCATCGCCGCTCACGGCCACGCCGATGCACTTTCGTTCACGTTGTCTGTCTCGGGTACGCCGTTTCTCATTGATCCCGGTACCTATTCCTATCATACGGATCAGCGATGGCGTGATTATTTTCGTGGCACGAGTGCGCACAACACGGTGCGTGTCGACGGACTGGATCAGTCCGTGATAGGTGGCAACTTCCTGTGGACCAGGCACGCCCGTGTGACCGTGCAGACCCATGAAGTGAATAACGAGCTTCAGCACGTCGGTGCATACCACGACGGGTATGCCCGCCTCGACGATCCCGTGATCCATCGCCGTACTGTGACGTATGATTGCCGCAAACGACGACTGACGATACAGGACCATTTCGAATGCGAGGCCGAACACGACATCGAGCAGTTCTTTCATCTCGCGGAATATGTTGTCGCCCGGCGCGAAAATGACAGCTTTTACTTGCAATCGCGCGATCAGCGAATCGCATTGATCCATGACACGGCAACCGCTGCCCAGGCAATTGTCGGCGACGAAGAACTGCCGCTGGGTTGGGTATCGTATCGCTTCGATTCAAAATTGCCTGCGACGACACTGCGGGCGACCGCGCATATATGCGGGCCAACACTTCTTACTACAAGGATAGAAATCCTGTGACATCGGATCCAGGCAAACGTCGCGGCGGCAAAAAACTGCGAAAAGCGGTGGTTGATAATTTGATATTCCGTACGCTGTCACAGCTTGTCGTTGCTGTCACTTACGTAGTCCTGGTGCGGAAACTGTCCGAGCACGACTTCGGGCTGTACCAGCTTTTTTATACATTTCCCCCGACAATCTCGGCCGTCTTCTCACTCGGCATTGCAGTGACGCTGAGAAGGTATCTTCCCGAGTACCTGGGAGCCGGGAAATTCAGCGAAGCATCAGCCTTGTTGACCTGGTCTATGCGCCTGAGATTCATGGCAAACGTTTTGGTCCTCGGCATCGTCTTTTTGTTCTGGGACGTACTCGCTCCGTATGTCAAGATCGCCGATTACAAGGATCTGTTCCTGATTTTTTCGCTCATCATCCTTGCCCACCTTCAGTGCCGCCTGCTTACCATATCGCTGTCGTCCTACCAGTTGCAGCAATGGAGCATGGGCCTGACCGCAGCATTCTCGTGTGTGAAACTCCTGGCCTATGGCGGCATCGCCCTGGGTGATTTCACCTTGCAAGCGGTCATTATCGCAGACGTCGGCGCGTGCATTTTCTGGTATGTATCATTGGCGTGGGCGCAGCGGCGATACATCCCCAGAGCCGAACAGCCTCAACCATTCCCTAAAGAGGAGCGCCGCCGGGTACTGCGTTTCGGCGTCCTCAATAACTTCAACGACGTGGGCACGCTGACCCTGAATTCCAGGACGGACAATCTGTTCATAGCAGTGCTGATGAATCCGCTCTTCGTAGGTGCTTACTCGTTCTGCACGCAACTGGAGCAGATGATTCAGAAAATGCTGCCCACACGATTCTTCGGCGCCGTAGTGAGCACCGTGGTTTACAAGCTCAACTATGTCTCCGAGGCGTCGCGAGCCCGACAGTACTTTACCCTCTTGCTGAAGCTCAATTACCTGACCATTTTTCCCGTGTTTGTCGCTATTGCCGCATTTCCCGAGGCGCTGATCAACGTCGTGTTCGGAGGCAAGTTTCTCGAGTTCAGCAATGTGCTCGTGGCTGTGTTTGCGTTCTCTTTTTTATCCACTTTTCAACAGCCTATGGGTCTCATTGCAGAACTCGGCGAGCGCGCGGGCATTATTCTACTGAGCAAGATTTCCGCGATATATAACGTCGTCGCCAATATTGTGCTCATTCCCCTGCTCGGAATAATGGGCGCTGTGATTGCGACCGGCACGGCAATCTTCTTCAAGAATGTCTTCATCTGGTATTTTGTACGAGAAGTTGCAACATTTAAGGGGACCCAGAGGTTTTTCGCGCAACAGTTTCTGCTCTGGGGCGTATGCTATTTGCTCATGCGATATGCCGATCAATCGCTGCCTGACCTGCTCACATTAATTGCAGCCGTGCCGATCATCGCGATCGCAAGCTTTCTTTCACTGCGCCTCGCGGACTTCAGTGCCGAAGACCGTATCATTTTCCGGCAGCTGGGCGGCCCGAAGTTGCAGGGCATCCTCAGGCTGGCGGGCGTTTCGGTTTAGGCAAGATGGCTCGCTTCGGTAAGAATGCCACGGCGTGCATCGCGATGATCGGAACAAGCACGCGTACGATGGGCGGAATAGCGACGGTGGTGCAGGAGTACATTCATGCCGGACTCTTTCAGCAGGCCCCGGTGTACTACGTCGTAACGCATTGCGACGGCAGCGCGCCCCGCAAGCTGGTGCGCGCTGTTGCGGGATATGTGCAGCTCCTGCTGTTGTTGTTTCGCAGAAAGGTCGTGCTATTGCACATACATCTGTCGTCCAGAGCCAGTTTCTGGCGAAAACTTCCGATTTGCGTGCTTGCACGACTGCTGCGTTACCCATATATGCTGCATTTGCACGCATCCGAGTTTATGGCATTTTATGAGCATGAATCCGGTTGGATTGCCAAACGTTTGATTCGTCACGTATTCGATCACGCCGACATCGTGCTGGCTCTGTCACCGGAGTGGCAACAAAACGTCGCCACTTTCACGAGCAACGCCGACATACGGATACTGCCGAATGGCGTGCGAGTCGCAGAATTTCTTTCACTCAGGAATCGGAATCGGTCAACGGTGCAACTGCTGTTTCTCGGCAGACTCGGCAAACGCAAGGGCATCTATGATCTTCTGCTTGCGCTGGCACGCATTCGCGCCGTGTTCCCGGAATTCGTGTTGGTGGCGGCCGGCGACGGTGAAACTGAAGACGTTGAAAAAGAAGCCTCGCGTCTTGCGCTTGCCGGCAACGTGATCGTGCCGGGCTGGATCGACGCTGACAGACGCCTTGAATTGCTGGAGCAATCGGACATATTCGTGCTGCCGTCGCACGCAGAAGGACTTCCGATGAGCCTGCTCGAAGCCATGGCGGCGGGACTGCCGGTTGTATGCTCAACGGTAGGCGGCATACCGTTAGCGGTTTCCGACGGGCAGGAGGGGCTGCTGGTGGAACCCGGCGACGTCGACGGTCTGGGCCAGGCACTTGCGAGAATGATGCAGGATGCCGCATTCCGGGCTGCCTGCGGCCAGCGGGCATTCGAGCGCGCGAAACGCGAATTCAGTGTCCAGACCTGTGTCCATCGACTGCTGGACATTTATCAATCATATGGTGTAGCGATACAGCGTTAATCTCCGTCGATTGCGTCGTTCCAGCAACATCGCCTGATTGCGACATATCAAGCTTGTAAACATATCCGACATTGAAGCCCGCAATTCACGAGAGATCGGGTAATCTGGGAACTGATTCAAGATTTCGGGCAAATTCCATTGCACAATTGCACCGCGCAACCCGGCGTAGATCACAAACAAATCAAAAAGGTATGCAGTGAAAATTTCTGTATTCGGACTGGGCTACGTGGGAACGGTCGCCGCTGCCTGTCTGGCGCGCGATGGTCACTATGTCGTCGGTGTCGATCCCAACGGCACCAAGGTTGACCTGATCAACAGCGGCCGCTCGCCGATCATTGAAGCCGACATTGACCGGCTCATCGCCGATGGGGTGAAGTCCGGACGGTTGTCCGCAACCAAAAGCGCCGACTACGGAATCGGTCGCACAGAATTGTCTCTGGTCTGTGTCGGTACCCCGAGCCAGGCAAACGGGAGTCTCGACACCCGTTACGTAAGTCGCGTCTGTACCGAAATCGGCGCAGAACTCCCTCGATTGAAGCGCCGTCACACCGTCGTCATACGCAGCACGTTGTTGCCCGGCTCGATGCGAGACATTGTCGTGCCGGCCCTCGAAACGTCGTCGGGTCTTTCCGCGGGCACCGATTTCGGCCTTTGCAATAATCCGGAATTCTTACGCGAAGGCACTGCAGTTTACGATTATGACCATCCGCCAAAAACCGTAATCGGCGAAATTGACAAAGCCAGTGGCGATCAGCTGATGTCGCTGTACGAGCACCTGGTTGCACCGGTTATCCGCACGACGGTCGATGCCGCCGAAATGGTCAAGTATGTCGATAACGTGTGGCATGCGCTCAAGATCTGTTTCGCCAATGAGATCGGGAATATCGCCAAGGATGCCGGGCTGAACGGTACACAGATTATGGAAATGTTCTGCAAGGACGAGAAACTGAACATATCCAAGGCTTACCTGAAACCCGGATTCGCGTTCGGCGGTTCGTGCCTGCCGAAGGATGTCCGTGCGCTGACCTACAGGGCCCGGAGCGCCGATATCAGTGTGCCACTGCTCGAAACGATCATCGAGAGCAACGAGGCGCAGATCGCCAAAGCCCTGCGGATGATTCTTGCGAAGAAAGTGCGCCGAATCGGCGTGCTCGGATTCAGTTTCAAAGCCGGCACCGACGACCTGCGCGAGAGTCCCGTCGTCGATCTCATCGAATCACTGATCGGCAAAGGCTTTGATTTGAAGCTCTACGACAAGAATGTGCGCATTGCGTCGCTGGTCGGGGCAAACAAGGACTACATACTTAATCATGTGCCCCATATCGCACGACTGATGACGGACACGATCGATGATCTATTGGCTCACGGCGAACTGGTCATCGTGGGGAACAACGATCCTGCATTCCTCGCTGCGCTCCAGGCGTCCGATCCTGCAAGGCCGATCATTGACATCGCCGGAGTGTGTCATCCGTTGTCGGCAACACACGCCAACTACGAGGGGATCTGCTGGTAGGTCCGCAATCCGTCAGTAATATGTATTGCCCGATATATCCCTGGATTTGTTGAGTACGATACCGAGCAAGTTGATATCCGTAATAATCTGGATGGATTTGGCCAAGTCCTCACGTTGCGTCTCGCCTTCGGCAACGACCATCAGCACTGCATCGACTTGTGGGCTGAACGCGAGCACGTCGTCTGCTGCCAACAGTGGCGGAGCATCGTAGATAATCAGGCCAACCGGGTCACGGCGCTTGAGCTCACTGACAAACTCCCGCATGCGCGGACTGGTCAGCAACTCTGCCGAATGTTCGTGTTGCACAGTATTGAAAACAAGGTGCAGGCGCTCAACGCCAACTCCGCACACAACTTCATTAATTTCACAGTCGCCGTCCAGGAAATTGGTAAGGTGCTTGGCCGGAGTGATGCCCAGATAATTGTGCAGGCCGGGGACCCGAAAATCGGCATCGACCAGGTAAACCCGCTGATTCTGTTCTCGCGCAATGCTGAACGCGAGATTCAAAGCCGTCAACGACTTCCCGGCATTCGCGTTCGGGCTGGTGACAATTAGCGACAACCAGCCGTTGTCGCGCATGCGCTTGATCAGTCGCGTGCGCAACATGTTGTATGACATGGTCGCGCCATGCGCACCAGTAAGGCCGGCAGTGAGTCTGTGCTTTGCCATCACCTGCTGGTCGCATTCGTATTGGGTGATGCCGGGCCAAAGGTCTGCCGCCATGTTGCGCTGCCCTGCTGCACCACCGACCGGCTCCGCGCGTCGCTGACCCGGAGCCTTGCCGGTCTTGCCATCCTTCCCGGCATTGCCCTCCTTCACGCGACGTAACGCTTCCTGCAATTTACCCATTGATCAAAATCCCTGTTGCCAACGTAATCACCAGCATGAAGGCGACGCCGTGCACGACCAATCGTTGCCAGACACGTTTTCGATCGTCCGAGTTTCTAACAATCGGTATATTCGCAAGCGGTGGGCTGCCGAGAATTTCTGCAACATCGCGTGAACCACGCACGCTCCGGTCGCCGCCTTCACGCAGGGCGACTAGCACGGCACTTCCCCCTACAGCAATCAGGATGCCAATCAGCAAAACGCCCAGACGGTTGGGAAAGTCGGGTGAGAACGGAACGCTCGGTTCCCGAATGACCGTGTAACGCTCGCTTTTATCCTGGATTTCCAGATTGCTCCCAATCCGGGCCTCACTATGCTTCTGCCGGATCAATTGATAGTCTTCATTGGCCAGCGCATATTCCTGGGTCAACTGCAGTAGCTCCTTCTCGACCTCCGGTGCTGACACCAGGCGCCCTTCGAGGTCCGTTATCCGCTGCCGAAGCTCCTGCTCGCGCGTCGCGTATGCCGCGATCTCTCTTTCCACCGCTTCGAGCTGCGCGGACACTCGTTGTATATCGGAGGGCATGGCATCTGTAGCGCCTTCGGCCGACTCCAATGCCGCGATCGCGCGTGTCAGTCGTCGTATATCAGGATGATCGTCGGAGTACTTTTGCTTGGCAACCGCGAGTTCCGCGCGAAGTTTCGCAAGTTCTGTACCGCCGGCGAGCTCCTGCAATTGCACTGCCAGAAGGTTTCGTCGCTCCGTTGCCAGCCTCGTGCTGGCTTGTACGCTGAGCTGATCCTCGCGCAGCCTTTCCAGAGTCTGCCGGTTGCTTTCGATGTCACCGGGCAAAAGGCCCTGGCTTCTCAGTTTGAATTCGGCCAGCCTGTCACCAGCCACGGCGAGGTCATCCGCGAGTTTCGCGGCCTCAGCTTCGAAAAACTGTTCGGTATTGGCGGCCGATTCCGTACGAGTCGCTCGGTTGTCGGCAACAAAAAGATCGACCAGTTCTCTCGCAACATCCCTTGCGATGACCGGGTCCGGATAATAGTAATGAATGGTAAATGCGGATGCGTCGAGCTTGGGTTCAAGCGTGATGGGATCAACTTGCTCGATGAGTGTATCCACTCGGAGCTGACCGGCTCGTTCCGACGCGTCCAGATTGGGATACAGATCATACTCTTCGATCAATGGTTCAAGATTTTCGGACTGCAGCACCCGGCGGCGCAGAAGTTGTATTTGTTGTTCAATGACCCCAACAACCGTGGATTGCACCAGTTCCGGCGAGATCTCTGGCTTCTCAATCATGATGGTCCCGGACGAGCGATATATGGCTTCGGTACCATAGGCGGCGATGACCGCAAGTGTCAGGACCACTGTACATGTCCAGAAAACAATGGCCCATCGGCGTCGAAGGACCGTCATATATTCGCGAATACTGTTCATGTTTATCGTCTGCTTCGTACCGGTGTTGTCGCGTCAAGGCCGCGGAACCGGAAATTCAGAAAAAGTTCGTCGCGGGACTTCAAGGCAGTGGCTGGTGCGGCTATGCCACTGAAATCCTGCTGATTGTGAAAATACTCGAGACCGAGCGACCAACGCTGGCTTAAAGCCCAGTCCAGATCCAGCATGCCGGCGAAGTAAGTCCGCTCGCCTGATGCGCCCTGGGAACCGAGCTGCTCATCGCGATAGGCGGTGAGCCCCAACTCGACCGAAAATTTCTCCGTCATGGTACGTTGCAACGAGAACGATGTCGTCGTCCTCTCGCGAAAATCCCCTGTGCTGCCAGGACGGACAAATCGCCCGATCGCGAAATTGTAGTGTGTAAGCTCGGTGCGTTTGTTGACGCCGATCTCAATTGGCACCACCGACTCCGTCCCAAGGTCCGTGCCATTCTGGGTTCCGTCGAGGCGCTCGTAGCCGGCCCCAATATACGCGTCCATGGACTCTGAAATGACGAAGTCGGCACGAGCGTCGCCCGTGTAGGAGTCGACCTTCACGCCGTTGTCACCGTCGTACCGCCGCCCGCCAAGCATTACAGTGAATGCAGTTCGCTCTGACGAGCGGAATCGATAGCCACCATTCAAAATTGCCTGATTGAAGTCGACGCGGCTCACGGAACTGGCGTCATCGTACGAGATATCCATGTAGTCAAGATCGACAACCAGATCGCCCCGCAGCGATAACTGCTTCGTTATGCCGCCAAGAAAATACAGCCTGTTGCGTGTGCCATCACCTACAACACCACTGTCGTTGTCGTTGCCTGGGCCGCCCCCGTCAGGATCGGCGTTGGCATCTTCAAACTCGCTCGAAAACAGGTCCTTGCGCGAGAAATCGACCACAAAATGCGAATCGCCGGTCTGAAACAGTCGGGTCCAGTCCAGCGTGAGTTGTTGCTCCTCCCGCTCCAATAATTTATTGCCAGGGTAATAGGTGCTCATCATTCTCGGCACGATGGAGAACGATCCGCGCTCATTGACCATCGCGATGCGAACTTCAGCGTCAATTTGTCCGCCGGTCTCGCTGACATCCTGTTCGCTGGAGAAACTGCTGACATCGATATAGCTCGCGCCAGCACGGACATCGGGTTGCACAACGGTCGCCGCCTGCGCAGCTCCCAAGGCGCACGCGATGGCTATGAGACACAACCAGAAACCCTGTACCGAACAAAGTCTATTCACCGCGTTGCTGCCTCCAGAAGCCAAATTATGGGACTACCACGATGTCGCCGGCCTGCAAGATAATGTTCTGCTCGAGATTTCGACCCTTCGCGACTTCTCCGAACTTGAACGGCAACACGGTCTGCCGCCCGTCAACGCGACGCAATATCAGGATATCGTTTACAGCGGCAAATGGCGTCATGCCGCCGGCAATGGCTAGCGCTTGCACCACATCCACCATCGGATTGACCACAAACATCCCGGGCGTCTGAACCTGCCCGATAACATAGATCTTGTTGCCCAAGGCGGCTTTCACTGAAACCGTCAAAACGACTTCCGGAATGAACCGCGCCAGCGACGTCGTCAATTCGTCCTGTATTTCGGTTACGGAGCGGCCAATGGCAACCACGTCGCCAACCAGTGGAAACGAAAAACGGCCATCCGGCCGCACGATGACCTCCCTCTGAAGGTCAGGCTCTTTCCACACCGAGACTTCAAGCTGGTCGCCGGGCAGCAAGGTATACGGTGCGCGCGAGACGGCAGTCTGTGCCGATGCCGGCGCAACAGACCCCAAACAGGCCAGGACCAGGAACAGGCAGAATTTCACACTTCTCATTGTTATCACCTTGGAATGCCACTTGGCATTGTACCTTGCGCAGCCGGCCCGGAAACACCAAAATGACTCGTCGCAAGCGTCCCGATATCAGT
>JAHKKM010000102.1 GCA_020027645.1 Pseudomonadota bacterium | reverse complement strand
GGCGGTGCAGTAACCATCCTCGTCCTCGTCCCAGTTGCTCATGAACAACCCCTGCACTGCGTAACCCTCCTGCAACAGCTTCCAGGCGGCCACCGAAGAATCGACGCCGCCCGACATGCCGACGATCACGAGCGGCCGCCCCGCAACGATCGACGCGGTCATGATCGACAATGCAACGAGTGAGTCATGGCAAGGAAATCAGCTCGACTGTGCTTTGCGCCTTGCATCAGACGATGGGAAACGCAACCCGTGGCGCACATAGCCTGTGCAGAGGCTCCCGCAGCGAGCGCCACAATTGCCGCCATCAACAGGGCCAGGGGCGTGGGGCCTGGGTAGGAGACTCGAATTCCGTGCGCGTGTACGCCGAGCCGTTTGCTGCCCTGGCCCCACGCCCCGGGCCCTTGCGCCAAGGGTAGTGGGGTTGAGTGAATCGCGGCGCAAACATTTCCAAGTCAGTGGCATTTGGTTGAATGGTGCTTACTTCGTAGTGAGCGCCACAATCGCAGCGACGAATCGGGCCTGGGGCACGGGGCCTGGGCAGGAAACGGACCGGAGTGCACGCTGGTGCATGGAATTCGAGTCTCCTGCCCAGGCCCCACGCCCCGGGCCCTTGCGCCAAGACAGTAGGGTTGAGTGAATCGCGGGCACAAACATCTCTAAGTTATCAGGCCTCAGGATGCGTGATCCGCCGCGGCATCGTGCTCAGGCGCACCACGCCGGTCGACGATGCCGGTCGTGGCATCGCGCAAATACTCGCTGACGAGTTCGATCGGATAGCGGCGCCCTTCGAGATAGTCGTCGATACAGCGCAGCACCATCGGACTGCGCAAACGCGCCGTGCGCAACACGATTTCATCGCGGGTGAGCCACAGAGCCCGCTCGATACCGCGATCCAGACGCCGTGCCGGATCGTGGCTGATCGCCTGACCGCAAAAGGTCACGCGTAGAAAACTGCGATGCTTCTCAGGCTGCTCCCAGAAATAGATGCCGACCAGCGCTTCAGGCTGAAAGCTCCATGCCGTTTCTTCCAGTGTTTCGCGGATTGCCGCATCGATGAAACGCTCGCCGCGCTCCACATGACCGGCCGGCTGATTGAAGACCAGACCGCTGCCGACACGCTCTTCGACCAGCAGATACTGGCCGTTGCGCTCGATGACGGAGGCTACGGTGAGGTCGGGTCTTACGGACATTTATCTAGTGTATCCGGGAGGTTATGGCACGATTGTGACATTCTTCACCATCTGGCGATTGCGCGGCCCGTACCCGGACGCGTTCGCCGGCATCGATCACACGCGCTGCGCCAGTTCCGCAGCGTTGCCCACATACGTTGCGGGCGTCAGCGCCATCAACGCCTGGCGTGCAGCAGGCGGAATGGCCAGCTGCTCGACAAAGGCACGCAGCGCTTCCGGCGTCACCCGCTGACCGCGAGTCAATGATTTCAATTGCTCGTAGGCGTTCTCGACACCATACCGGCGCATGACGGTCTGGATGGGTTCGGCCAGCAGTTCCCAGTTGGCATTCAGGTCGGCGGCCAGCCGCGCCGCATCGACATCGATGCGGTCCAGTCCGCGCTCGATCGACCGCCAGGCAATCAGCGCATGACTGACCGCGACGCCGATATTGCGCAGCACGGTCGAATCGGTGAGATCGCGTTGCCAGCGCGAAATCGGCAGCTTGTCCGCCAGGAATCGCAGCAGCGCATTCGACAGGCCCAGATTGCCCTCGCCATTCTCGAAATCGATGGGGTTGACCTTGTGCGGCATCGTCGACGAGCCGGTTTCGCCCGCCACGACGCGCTGCCGGAAATAGCCGATCGAAATATAGCCCCACAGATCGCGACACAGATCGATCAGCACCGTGTTGATGCGCGCGAGCGCATCGAAGTATTCCGCATTCCAGTCGTGCGGCTCGATCTGGGTCGTGTAGGGATTGAAGGTGAGTCCCAGGGACTCGACGAAGCCCTGCGACAGCAACGACCAGTCGACATCGGGGTAAGCCACCAGGTGGGCATTGAAGTTGCCGACTGCGCCGTTGATCTTGCCTTCGATGGCGACCGCCGCGTAACGCACGCGCTGGCGCTGCAGGCGATAAACGAAGTTGGCGATTTCCTTGCCCAGCGTGGTCGGTGTCGCCGGCTGACCATGCGTGCGCGACATCATCGGCACAGCGGCGTTCGCATGGGCGAGCGCGCGCAGCCGCTCGATCAGCGCATCCAGTCGCGGCAGCATGACTTGGTCGCGCGCTTCCTTGAGCATCAGCGCATAGCTGAGATTGTTGATGTCTTCCGACGTGCACGCAAAATGGACGAACTCGCGACGCGAGCGCCATTCGGCCATGACACCCAGGCGGCTCTTGACGAAATACTCGATTGCCTTCACGTCGTGATTGGTCTCGCGCTCGTAATTCTTGACCTCGCCGGCTTCGGCGTCGGTCAGATCGGCGGCCAGCGCGTCCAGCACGCCAAGCGATTCGCCGGACAACCCGCGCAATTCGACGATGCGCGGATTGGCCGCCAGTGCTTTCAGCCATAATGCTTCGACGCGGACGCGTTGCCGGATCAGTCCGCGCTCGCTGAACAGCGGACGCAGTTCAGCGCATTTATCGGCGTAGCGGCCGTCGATCGGCGAAATGGCATTCAGGACATTGGTCACGTCGGATAAGCATTCGCTGCGCGCGGCAGGAATCTCCAGTTAGGGCGAATGGTGCCTACTTAGCAGTGAGCGCCACAATTGCCGCCACCAAATAGGGCCTGGGGCGCGGGGCCTGGGCAGGAAACGAATCGGTACGCTGGCGCATGGAATTGGAGTCTCCTACCCAGGCCCCACGCCTCAGGCCCTTGCGCCAAGGCAGTGGGTTCGAGGTGAAGTCCATCCGCCACGCGCCTCGTTACGATCACTTCAGTCCGCCAGGCGGCTAGTGACGGTCTTTTGTGGAACCCGTAACACTGTAGGATCATACCGCAGGCACGCGGTTTTGAGATCATCAACTCGACCTGTGCCGGCAGGTCATTAGCGGGAGCGGTTGTGGCTGAAGACGAATCTCGGGTCGAGCGCGACAGCATGGGCGAACTGCGGGTGCCTGCGAACGCCCTGTGGGGTCCGCAGACGCAGCGTGCGATCGAGAATTTCCCGATCAGCGGACTGCGCATGCCACGCACGTTGATTCGCGCGCTCGGGTTGATCAAATGGGCTGCGGCGACGGCGAACCTGGAACTGGAGCAGCTCGATCCCCGGGTCGCCGCCGGCATTCAGAAGGCCGCGCTGGAAGTTGCCGAGGGCCGGCACGATGCGCAATTTCCGCTCGATGTGTTCCAGACCGGCTCGGGCACCAGCACGAACATGAATGCCAACGAGGTGGTCGCGCATCTGGCGAGCCGCTATGCAGGTGTTGCGGTTCATGCCAACGATCATGTCAACATGAGCCAGAGCTCGAATGACGTGTTCCCCTCGGCTATCCATCTCAGCGCGCTGATGGGCATCGAGCAGCAGCTGTTGCCGGCGCTGGCTTATCTGGGCGCCATGATTTCCAGACGCATCACGCAAGTGGGCGCCATCGTGAAAACCGGACGCACCCATCTGATGGATGCCATGCCGCTGACTTTCGGGCAGGAAATGAGCGGCTGGCGCGCACAGGTCGAACATGGCAGCGCGCGCGTCATGGAGGGGCGAACCCGTCTGCAAGCGATTGCGCTGGGCGGCACGGCGGTCGGTACCGGAGTGAACGCGCATCCGCGTTTTGCGCTGCGCGCGTCGCGCTACCTCGCAGTGAAAAGTGGTGTCGAAGTCAAACCCAGCCCGAATTATTTCGAGTCGTTGTCGTCGCAGGATGCCGCCGTCGAATTGTCCGGCCAGCTCAAGACCTTGGCCACCTCGCTGATGAAAATCAGCAACGATCTGCGCTGGATGAACAGCGGTCCGCTGGCGGGGATCGGCGAGATTGCGCTGCCGGCATTGCAGCCGGGCAGCAGCATCATGCCCGGCAAGGTGAATCCGGTGATTCCCGAAGCCGTGGCAATGGTGTGCGCGCAGGTGATGGGCAACGATGTGACGATCACGATTGCCGGTCAGTCGGGCAACTTCCAGTTGAATGTGATGCTGCCGGTCATTGCCTACAATCTATTGCAGAGTATCGATCTGCTCGCCAACGCGGCACGCGTGCTGGCGGATTCGGCGATTGCCGGATTCACCATCAACGAAGCGCGCGTCAATGCGGCGCTGGATCGCAATCCCATTCTGGTAACGGCGTTGAATCCGGTCATTGGCTATGAGCTCGGCGCAAAGATTGCCAAGCAGGCCTATGCCGAAGGCCGCCCGGTACGCGAAGTTGCCGCCGAGATGACGAACCTGTCCCGTGAGCAACTGGATCGGCTGCTCGATCCGCGCCAGCTCACTACCGGCGGCATTCGCGTGGAACGAGACCGCGAGCGATGACCGATCTGGCTACGCTCGATCGCCATGTTCTGCGCCGCCTCATCGAAGAGCGCCTGCGCGACAGCCGTCCACCGATCGATGGGGTCGACGCGCTGCCGGCTGGCGTTACCGGCGAGATCGATCCCGTATTGCGCATGCACTTTCCGCGTTCGCCAGCGGCGTCAGCCGTACTGGTGCCGATCGTAGATCGCCCGACCGGACTTACGGTACTGATGACCCAACGCTCCAGCCAGTTGCGCACCCACGCCGGGCAGATCAGTTTCCCCGGCGGCCGTGTCGAGCCGGTCGACAGCGGTCCACTCGACACGGCATTGCGCGAAACGGAGGAAGAGATCGGCCTGATGCGCGAACATGTAACGTTCGCCGGCTACCTCAAGCCGCATCTGGTGCTGACCGGGTTCTGGATCACGCCCGTGGTCGGCTTCGTCCAGCCGGGCTTTGAACTGAAGCTGGATGCGCGCGAGGTGGAGAGCACCTTCGAGATTCCGCTGAATCACATTCTCGATCTGACGAATCACCGCTCGCGCGAGCGCGTGATCGGAACCACAGCGGTGCAGGTCTACGATATTCCCTTCGAGGCACACAATATCTGGGGTGCCTCGGCCGGCATCCTGATGGAGCTGTATCGCCTGGTGACTGAGGCGGCAGCGGCAGAGACTCCAGATCCAATGTCACTTACGTAAGGCAGACATGGTTGCCGCCGACTACCTAGGTAAGGGCCTGGGACGTGGGGCCTGGGCAAGAGATCGGAATTCCATGCGCCAGCGTGTGCAATCGGTTATCCGTTTCCTGCCCAGGCCCCAGGCCCCAGGCCCTATTGCCACGCTCGCCAAGGATTGCTGAGTTTCGGAAGTACCGCGGTACGTGGGCGGGCTCGCGACAGGCGAGCCGTCAACTGTATTTGGATTTTAAGAGGCAGGCGGACAAATGAGTGAGGCACCCAATGTGATAGAGGAGCTGCTGCTGGTTATGCGGCGCCTTCGGAATCCGGACGGCGGGTGTCCGTGGGACGTGCAGCAGACATTTAAGTCCATCGCACCGTTCACTGTTGAAGAGGCGTATGAGGTAGCGGACGCTATCGATCGTAACGACATGACCGGTCTGCGAGACGAGCTTGGTGATCTGTTACTCCAGGTTGTGTTCCATTCGCAGATGGCCGCAGAGATTGGCGCATTCGACTTTAACGACGTAGTGCGATCAATCACCGAAAAAATGTACCGGAGACACCCGCACGTTTTCGGGGAAGATGTTATTCCTGATGCGGAAGCGCAGACCGTTGCCTGGGATGAGCATAAGCGGCGCGAGCGCGAAGAGAGGGGCGATCAGGACAATTCCGTGCTCGCGGGAGTGGCTCGTGGATTGCCCGAATGGCAGCGTGCCTTAAAGCTTCAGAAGAAGGCGGCAACCGTAGGCTTCGATTGGCCAGGTCCAGAGCCGGTGATTGAGAAGCTGTACGAAGAGATTGATGAAGTTCGTGCCGAGTTCACGGCGTTGAAATCAGCGCCCGGCGATGCCGCGGTGCACGATCGCCTCGAAGGCGAACTCGGCGATTTGCTTTTCGTCTGCGCCAACCTTGCAAGACACGCGAAGGTGGATGTCGGTACGGCGCTGCGTCGAGCCAATTCAAAGTTTGAGCGTAGATTCAGGCAAATGGAGAGTCTAGCTGCGTGCGATGGAACGAAGTTATCGGCACTCAACCTGGAAAAACAGGAGGCGTACTGGACTCGCGTGAAATTGGATGAGTGATGACGCTCGGATTCGCAGGACAAGGCTTCGAACTAACAAGTGCCGCCTGTCGCCAGCTGTCTCTTCCACCGATAAAAGAGTGTCTCGCGAGATCCCATACTTTCGGCAGGTGTGGCTGACGTTCCCAGATTGACTGGCTTCATCTAAAACTTTGGTCTTTCTCGAATATCTCGTTCGGCTTGCGGTGTCACAATTTCACTCCCAACGAGGGTTCGTTAATTCTAGAACGACCTGTGAGGCAAGGTTGAGAGTTTCGCATGTTATGGCTGGAACTCGATCGGCCCAACACGCGTGCCGTCTTTCAAAACCAAAGAAATCGAGCAACTCCCGCCCTTAAACTTCTTGAGAGACATAGTTGGGGTGAGTACCTTCACCTCCTCGCCCGGTGGAATCTTGATAAACCGCGCCTTCCGTGCGTTAAAGTCAAACTCGCGACCTGCTTCCGTAAGATAGGCGTCACTAGCCGGACTACAACCTACGTCCGCGACAGGTCGCACCACCCGAATTGCTCGCGAAGACGTACGCTCGCCGGACATATAGACCGGGCGACTGTAGCCGTTTTTTAGTGTGAAGTTCACGACCGAAAAATTCGGTGTAGGATCTGAGACACTTTCAAACTTCAAATAGATTTTATTCGAATCAGGAGGATTCTCGGCGGCCAAACATCCGAGCGTGGTAAGCACGATGAGTCCGGCCCAGCATGAAGCACGCTGGCAGCGACGAACTGATGTGCTGTCCAAAGAATTGGATTGAATCATGTTATTCACGGTACGGAGACCCATAACTACGCAACCACCCATGGGAGCCACTTGAATCCCGACGGTTGCTGCGTTCTTCATATGGTTTCCTTGCAGCTTGGACCGCTGCTATTACCGCATTTCTGGATTGGTTTACGCACTCACGTAGAGTTGCAAAGGTTTGACCTGACATAGTGGCTTCTGCGTCGGCACCTGCCCGCTGCATGCTCGCGACGGCATCCATCAGGTCTCCTACGTGCTCCGCCTCCATTCGCCTCGTCCACTGCTCCGCGACAGGCGTCAAATTGTTTAGTATCAAGACATCGATATGGTGATCCATCGAACACTTATCAAGTTTCCAGCCGTCGCATTGCTGTACGCAACTACACTGCGTCTCCAAATAGGTCGTAGTTTCCCCGAGCTTGGGACGGCCATAACTTGTTGTTGGATTATCAAACTTTCCAGTCATACCCCACGTGACGAGTGGCGTTAGTTCGAACAGTCCTGCTGAGTCTGTCGCGAGGTTAGGATGCCCTCCGACGTAAGTGTAAGAATTCAAACCGCCAGCCAATCCGATTGGATCGGACTGGACGTATCTGCCGGTGTCAGGGTCGTAGTCGCGGTGATGATTGTAGTGTAATCCCGATTCGGCATCATAATATTGGCCTGCAAAACGGAGGTTGAACTGGAAGTTTCCCTGGCCCGCCGGATTTTCGTTGGCGACAGCCTGGCCAAACGGATCGGACTCCCAGCTCCACATGACAGCTCCATTCGTCGAGTCAGTGATTTTCCGCGGCGTATTAAGCTGATCAGAGTGGATGTAATAAACATGTAGCCCACCCGAGCCGTTTGGTCGCAGCGATGCCACAGGAATATCCCCAAACCACACAAGCTCCTGTACGAGCGCACCCGCCGCATCGTATTCACCGAGGATATGTCCACTTGTGTCATACACGAAGTGTCTGGTTACTGCACCCGCCTTTTTTACTCGTTGCCCTTGCGTGTTATAAGTATACGAGGTCGTCACTCCAGCAACCGCGATCGAGCTCAGTCTTCCTCGGTTGTTATAGTTGAGCGTGCGATTCCCGAATGTTTTCACATTGCCGCTCGCGTCATGCGTGTATGTCCGCGCCAACGTGCCTGCCGATGATGAAAGCCTGTTATTCGCAGAAGCGATTGTGAACGTAGATGCGGCAGTACCCGTCTGCGTTTTCCTGTTGCCATTAGCATCATAGGTCCAACCGTAGGTCACACCTGACCGCTGTGCCGAAAGTAGCGCATCGGCGTCGTCGTAAGCGTATGACCAACTTTGTGTTGGGTTTCCGGAAACCACACTCTGAGTGATGCGCCCCACCTCATCGTAGGCGAACTGCCGGAGGTCGCCTCCTGAATCAATCAGGCTGATTCTGCCGTCGGTATCGTAAGTGCGAGCAGATAGTGTCGCGTCACCCCAAGTCCACTGGCGCGGCGGCCCGAAGGGCTCGTGAATAATCGAACTCAGAACGGTGACTCCGTTGACACTGATGCCGCTTACCTTTCCGTCCGCGTGCGAATAAGTGATCAGCTGCCCAGATGGCGTCTGCACTGAAGTGAGCAACCCATCTGTGTACCCAAAGGCGGTCGTTGCATT
>JAHKKM010000280.1 GCA_020027645.1 Pseudomonadota bacterium | reverse complement strand
ACCAGGATCAGGCCGATACCGGTAGCGAGAAATGCGGCATCGACGATGTGCGGCAGAATTCGCACCACGCGTTTTTGCAACAGCCTCGAATCCTGGCTCATCCAGTACGCGCGCAGCAGAAATCCGCTGATGCTCAGTATCGCAAAAGAGATGTGGAGGTTTTTGAGGAACGGGTACATGGTTCAGCCTGATTTCCAGGGAGCCTCACTATAGGTTTTCGCGATACGTGCATACAACAACCCGGTAGGTGTACTTACGTATGGTTTGCCGGCGGCCATTTGGCAATCTGGCCCAAGGCGCCCAGATAACAAGGAAGCCGGTTTCTCCGATGCATTCGCTGGCCAAATTCGCCGCTATTGCGCTGGCGCGGGCGAGCGCTGGATTGATGATTCTCCTGGCTACGCCGGCACTGCACGCTCAGAACGCGTCAACCGCGCCTTCGGACGACGAAGTCCCGATTGAGCAGATTGTCATTGTTGCGCACAAGGACCAGCGCTCGATTCGCGATGTCGCCGCCAACGTGACGGTCATGTCACGCGAGGATATCAACGCCAGCATGTCGACATCGATGTCGGACGTATTTCGCTATACACCCGGTGTCGACTACGAGTCGGCAGGCTCCCGTTTTGGTGACGAAGGCATCAACATTCGTGGCATTGGCGGCAACCGGGTCGCGATTCTGCTGGATGGAGTGCCGCTCAGCGATCAGTTTGACGTAGGAAGTTTCTCGAACGCAACGCGCGATTTCATCGATGCCGGCATGGTCGAACGTATCGAGGTGCTGCACGGTCCTGCTTCGGCATTGTATGGAAGTTCCGCAATTGGCGGCGTGGTAGCTGTCCGGACGCCGGATCCCGTGGACATCATTGGTCGCGACACCAGCGGCGGCGATCTGCTGGCGACCTGGCACGGCGCTGATGCAAGCTGGCAAGGCACCGGGATGTTCGGTGTCGGCAATTCTTCCATGGGCCTCCTGTTCGGTGGCAGCGTACGCGACGGAGAGCAAACCGATTCGGCAGCCGTCGATGAGGATTTCGATGTTCGCGAGTATCAGCGCCGGTCCGGAATTCTAAAGTTTGTCGCCGACGGTTCTGGCGACAAATCGGGCGGCAACACCTGGCGCGCAGAGTTGCTGCACCAGGATGCAGAAGTGCATTCGGACCTCAATTCCATGCTCGGTATCGGCCGCTATGCCACGACCACAGCACTTGAGGGCGATGACGACTATCGCATGGACCTTTTGAATGTTGCGTACGAGTTCGGCAGTCGCCAAAGCTTTATTAATTCCGGTTCGCTGCGTGCCTACTACGAAGAAGCGACCGTAAGCCAGGCTACCCTCGATGAACGCGGCAATGCGCTGCGACCGGTTGCAATCGACCGGTATTTCGAGTTCGGCCAGGACATAGGAGGCGCCGAACTCAATCTGCAAAAGGAAATCTCCGGTGCTGATATCGGCCACCGTCTTGGATTCGGCATCGAGTACCGGCAGCGGCGCACCGAAGAGTATCGCGATGGGCTGGAACGCGGTCTCGCCGACGGGCTTGTCACCAGCACGATACTCGGTGAGGAATTCCCGTTACGCGATTTCCCGGTGAGCGATTCGACCGAATGGGGAGCCTACCTCGAAGATGTCATGAGCATCGCTGACTGGTCGATCATTGCGGCACTCCGCGCCGATCGTTACGACCTGGAACCGCGCAGCGATCCAATGTATGCCGAGGACTATCCGTTTGCCGAACCGGTTTCGCTGTCGGAATCGGACCTGTCGCCCAAACTCGGCCTCATCTATCACCTCGGGCAGTCAACCGACTTTTACCTGCAGTACGCACACGGATTCCGCGCGCCTCCTTACGAGGATGCGAATATCGGGCTGGAGATTCCGGCATTCAATTATCGGGCGATCCCGAATCCGGACCTCGAGTCCGAAAGTTCGGACGGATTCGACCTGGGACTTCGCTGGCAGGGTCAGGCAGCCAGTATTCGGGCCGCAGTATTTCAAACGCGTTACGAGGATTTCATCGAGTCGAAGGTGCGCCTTGGAACCGACCCTGTCAGCGGGCGCATCCTGTTTCAGTCGCAGAACCTGAGTGAAACGCTGATCGAAGGGTTCGAGGCCGGCTGGCAAGTGCGTCTTGGCGGCGCATTGGAGAATGTGGAAACCGACGGCGGCGTTTACAAGGCACGGAGCGAAAACAAGGACAATGGCCAGCCACTGAATTCCGTCGGACCGGCACAGGCGGTCCTGGGCGTGAGCTGGATGGATCCCGGAAGCAACTATCAGTTGCGCTTGCAGGCAACGCTCACAGACGACTGGTCCGAACGGGATGAAAGCAGCGGTGAGCTGTTCGAGCCACCGGGTTACGCCACTTTCGACTTGTATTACTCGCACGCGCTGGGCCAGCGCATGACCTTGCGTGCAGGTCTGCTGAATCTCACCGATCGCTGCTACTGGAACTGGACCGATGTCCGCGGATTGTCGCCGGATGATCCGGTCGTCCCGTATCTCGCGCAGGCTGGCCGTAATTTTTCTCTCAGCCTGAACATGCAATGGTGAAATTTTCAGGTGACATTGTTTGACAACTACGCAGGAGCGTCAGTCATGAAACTTTTGAAGTACAGGGCGTTTTCGGTCGCAGGAATCGTCGCAGGAATCGTCGCGGCAATTCTCGCGCTGCACGGCTGTTCACAGGATGATGCCGGTAAGCCCGCTGATCCGGCTAAAGCTGCTGAT
>JAHKKM010000101.1 GCA_020027645.1 Pseudomonadota bacterium | reverse complement strand
TCGGACCAGCCATAACCGGTAATCCACTCGCCCGGTCCCAGTTCAGCGGCCTTGTCCGCAACCTGTTGCTTCAGCTCGCGGATGGATCGTGTGCCATTCAGGTCAATGTAACGCTTCGGCTCGCCGCGAATGTGCGTGTGCGAATCGACAAAACCCGGCAGCAGGAGCCGGCCCTGCAAGTCGGTGGAATTTTGCGCGTCATACCGATCTTCCAGTTCCTCGCCACCGACAGCAACGATGCGACCGTCATCGACAACGACAACCGACGCTACCGTCCCTTTGTGATCGAGCGTCAGGACCTTGCCATTGATAAGAATGTCGTCGACTTGTGTCCTGGTGCCGGCGTCTCCGCAGCCGGCAAGAAACAGAAATAAAAAAATCGGAGTCAGACCACCATTTCGATTATTGGCTCGCATGTTGCTCATGGCTCCTCAAGTAATTGTGGTCTGACCCCGATTTTCCGACACCCAATGACGCAACTCAGTTCTCCGAGACACGCGCCACGTCGTCCGGGTCCCATCCCCCTCCGAGAGACTTATAGAGTTCGACCATTGATATGTGCTGAGCCTGGCGGGACGCACTGACCGAGAGCTGCGCGGCAAACAGGCTGCGCTGCGCGTCCAGAACGTCGATGTAAGAGAGCACACCGTTGCGATACCGCTTGGTCGCAAGCTCCAGGTATTCCGCCGAGGCGTGCTCCAGGGCGAGATCTGCGTCCAGAATCGCGCGCGCCTGGTTAAACTCCACCAACGCATCTGCCACTTCGCGCAAAGCTTCCAGGATCGCCCGTTCCCAAGCCAGCCTGGCCTGGTTGAAACGGCTTTCCGCCGCTTGCACCCGGGCACGGCGGGAACCCGCATCGAAAAGGGGCATGACCAGGTCGAGGTTTGCGATCCAGTATTCGCCGTCGCTGTCCAGAAGATCATTGAATTCCTCGGTCTGGGTGCCAAACGAACCGGTCAATTGGATGCTGGGATAGCGGTCTGCAATGGCGACGCCTACCTCTTCGCTCGCCGCCATCAGAAGTTGCTCGGTTAGCATGATATCGGGTCGCCGCTCGAGCAAGGTCACGGGAAGGCCGACGACAACGGCTGCAGGAAGGTATTGCTCCGTCTGACCACGCGTCACGACCGTTGCCGATGTCGGCGGCTCGCCCAACAGCAGCGCAAGACGATGCTCGGCGACACGCGTGTTGCGTTCCACGCGCTCCAGATTCGCCTTGGTCGCGGCAAAATCGACTTCCGATTGCATGACTTCAAGCTTGGACGTCAATCCGCCGGCGAAGCGTTTCTGCGCGATTGACAGTGATTGCTGCCGCGCATTAAGCGTGTTGCGATTGATCGCAAGCCGGGATCTTGTACCCTGCAGTTCGAAATAGGCACGTGAAACTTCGGCGATGAGGCTCAGGCGAACGGCCTGCGCCCCATACTCCGTTGCCAGGTAACGGGCGAAGGCCGCATTACGGAGCCGCCGGTTACGGCCCCAGAGGTCCAACTCCCACGCCATTGCAGGGCCAACGAAAAATTCGTCAACGACCTCTGGATCGGTCTCTGTCAGGGCAGACTCGTTCTCCCTCTCGCCGCTAGCCTCCAGGTCGACGGTGGGAAACTGCAAGGACCTCGCAATTCGTTCCACGGCTTTGGCTTCCTCGATACGCTCGAACGCGATTCTCATACTGTGGTTCTGCTCGAGCGCCGTCACGACAAGGGTTCGCAGTTCCGGGTTCTGGAAAACGTCGATCCAGGCCATTGTAGCGAGCGCGTCACCGCCCGGTGCAGCACCGCTTGTATCGAACGTCCACTGGTCAACGTAGTCGATGTCGCTGCGTTGATAATCCGGCCCTACCGCACAGGCCGTAAGTCCGAGTATCAAAAGGCCAGTTGCGAAGTACAGGCGGAGTGGCCGCCGGTTTGCCGTTATCTCCCTCATTGACGCGCCTCTGGGGCGTTTGTTGCCGAAAGGGTTTTGTCCACACCAGCCGGCGGGTTCAATCCGGCTGTTCCGGCCAAACGACGATCCAGGCGGCCCAGCAGCACGAAGAACAGCGGGACGACCAGAATGCCGAGCGAGGTGGCGATCAGCATGCCACCAAGCACCGCGGTAGAGATGGACTGGCGCGCAATCGCGCCGGGCCCCGAAGATATGACCAGCGGTATCACTCCCAGCATGAACGCGATGGAGGTCATCATGATCGGTCGGAAGCGTAACTTGGCCGCTTCAAGGGTTGCATCGCGGAAGCTCGAGCCGCGCTCGACAAGCTGCTTGGCAAACTCCACGATCAGAATTGCGTTCTTCGCAGACATTCCAACCAGCGCTACCAGCGCGACTTGGAAAAACAGATTGTTTTCGAGGCCGCGCACCGATACCAGGAGCAAGGCCCCGAACACCGCTGCGGGCGCAATCAGCAGCACCGCGACGGGCACGGTCCAGCTCTCGTACAGCGCACTGAGGAAAAGGTATACAAACACGACAGCGAGGATCATGGCGAGAAGCGCCTGCCCGCCGGCCTCCACCTCCTCGGCCGTGAGCGCTGCCCACTCGTAGCTGAAGCCCGGTGGCAGGTTGGTGTCGAGCAAATTGCGCATGGCCGCAATGGCATCCCCGGTCGAATAACCCGCCGCCGGGTCGCCAGACACGACAGCCGCCGTGAAAAGGTTGTAGTGATCGATGGCGGCCGGACCGACCGAGTACTCCATATTGGCAAGAACCGACATGGGCACCATGGCTCCTGTGTGACTGCGTACATAATAGTACTGCAGCGCATCGGGTCGCTCGCGAAACTCGCTCTCCGCTTGCACGCGCACACGATACACGCGGCCGAAAAGATTGAAGTCATTGATCACATAGGAACCGCTGTAGGTGCGCATCGTGCTGAACATTTCCGTCATCGGTATGCCCAGCGCCTTGGTCTGGGCCCGGTCAACATTGAGCCGCAGCTCCGGTGTTTCCGGGCGCACGGGGCTCGCAACGCCAGCAAGCGCCGGGTGATCGTTCGCGCGCCGGACGATGTCGTCCTTTATCTCGAGCAGGCCAGCCCAGTTATTGCCGGTCAGATCCTGCAACACAAGGTCTACACCATTTCCGAGACCAAGGCCCTCAATAGCCGGCGGCTGCGAAAGCTGCACAACGATTTCAGGAAAGTCGGTGATCTGCGCACGCAGGTCTTCCATCACACGCTGCACGGTATAACCATCGCTCTTGCGGTCCACCCAGGGCTTGAGCACGATCTCAAGCATTCCGCTGGCTTCGTTACTCCCGGTGCGACGATTCTCGCCGGCCAGACTGAAAACATGCTCGACGGCCGGATGACGCAGCGCCAGGGCCTCCGCCCGCTGCAGCACCGGCCGCGTGCGATTGACGCTTGCGCCCGCATTCAATTCCATGTCGACGTAGAGTCTGCCTTTGTCCTCGACCGGCATGAAGCTTGACGGCACATACAACAGCAAACCCCATATTGCGGCGCCCATCAGCAGGAAAAGCAGCAGAGTCTTGCCCGCGTTATCCAGCGTCCAGTCCACGATCCGGACGAATCCGACCGTACCGTGGTCCAGCCACTCGTCCACCCGACGGAAGACCACATTCTTCCTGGCGTTGCCGCCAACTCTGGCCCGAAGCAGGATGGGGCATAACGCCGGACTCAGGGTTAGTGCGACCAGCGCGGAGAGCACCACCGCCACCGTAATCGCTACTGCGAACTCCCGGTAGAGAATGCCGGTAATTCCAGGCAACAGCGCAACCGGCACGAATGCCGCTGCAAGCACCAGTGCGGTGGCGATCAGCGCGCCGGTGATTTCGTCCATTGCCCGGTAGGTGGCCTCCCGCGCACTCAGTCCGTGCTCCTCCATCAGTCGTTCGACGTTCTCCACGACGACAATTGCATCGTCCACCACAATGCCGATCACGAGCACCAGGCCCAGCATGTTGATCGTGTTGAGGGTGAATCCCATGGTGTACATGAAAATGAACGTGCCAATGAGAGACACTGGCACGGCCAAGGTAGGAATCAGCGTCGCACGCCAGTTCTGCAGAAACAGATAAACGACGATAACAACCAGCACCAGCGCTTCGAGCAGCGTGGTGAAGACTTCAGAGATCGATTCCTGGATGAATTCGGCGTTGTCATAAACGATCAACCATTCAAGCCCTTCGGGGAAGCGGGTCTCCAACTCGGCCATGCGTTCCCTGACGCGCTTGGACACTTCGATAGCATTCGCTGCAGGCAACAGGTACACACCGAGGACCGCTGCCGACCCGCCATCCAGGCGGGATTGCAGTGTGTAGGCATCCGAGCCGAGTTCCACCCGGGCAACATCGCGCAGCCGCACCATTGAGCCATCCGGGTTAGCCCGCAGGATAATCGAGCGGAACTCGCTTGCGCTCTGCAGCCTGCCCTGGGCCGAGATTGGATAAACGAGATTCACCTCGCCGTCGTTCGGCTGTGCTCCGATCCGGCCCGCGGCGGCGGCGGCATTTTGCTCTTCCACAGCATTCACCACATCCGTTGTGGTCAGCTTGTAAGCTGCCATCCGATCGGGTTTGAGCCAGATCCGCATGGAATAGGGCCTGGCCCCGTAGTTCCTCGTCCGGCCGACACCGACGATGCGCCGTAAATCGGTCTCGATGTTGATGTTCAGGTAATTGGAGAGATAGACCTGGTCGAACTTGGGATCGTCCGAGCGAATCGCTATCTTCATCAGCTCGACGTTGGCCTTCTGCTCGATCTGGACGCCTTCCTGCATGACATCGATCGGCAACTCCGGCTCAGCAAGCTTCGCCTTGTTCTGCACGAGCACCGTGGCCACGTCGACATCGGTGCCAACATCGAAGATCACGTCGACGCCGACTCTGCCTTCGTTGGTTGATTTCGACGCGATGTACTTCATGTTGGGCACGCCGTTCAGCTGCCGCTCCAATGGCGCGGCTACAGCATCGGCCGACACGCTGGCGGTCGCGCCCGGAAAGCTGGCCACCACAGACACACCGGGTTGAGTGATGTCCGGATATTGATCGACCGGCAGCGAAAAGGCGGCTATGGTGCCGACCAGCACGATCACAATTGAGATCACCGAGGCGAAGATCGGTCGATCGACGCAGAAGCGGGAAATCACCAGCCGCTCCCGATGAGGTCCTCATAAGGCGATGAGGCCGGGAACATCAGTTTACTTTTCGTCCTGAACCGGTGGCGTTTCCGGGTCATCGCCAGTGGCGGATCGGACCACACTGTTCTGCTGTGCCGCGACCTCGGCCGCGTGCTGCTGCGGCGTGATCGGCTCGGCCAGTGACCCGTGATACACCCGGTTTATACCCTGCACGATGATACGCTCACCTTCGCTCAGACCGGACGAGACGATCATCCGACCGTCGACGATCGGCCCGGGAACGATCAATCGACGCTCAACCCGGTTGTTCGGCAGCACAACCATCACGTAGATACCCCCCTGCGCGACCACGGTCGACTCCTCCGGAATCAGCAGCGCGTCTTGGCTCACGCTTACGGGCATCCTGACGCGTGTGAATTGACCCGGCAGCAGTTCGCGATCCGGGTTAGGCAATACGGCCCGAACCTGGAAGGTGCCGGTCTCAGGGCTGACCTGCGGATCGGTGAAGCTCACGCGACCCGTGTACTGGTAGATGGAATCATCGGGCAGGGTGATAGAGATTTCGCCTTCCAGTGCCTTGCCGCCGATCTCGGACTCACGTCTTTCCGAAACGGAGTGGACGCGGCGGCGGGCGGTCAGATAATCCAGAGCCGACATCGAAAAGGTTACGAAGATCGGCTCGATGAGACTTATGGTGGTGAGCGGCGTCCTGTCTCCAGCCTGAATTAATGCGCCAACATCCACCCTGGAGGCACCGACCACGCCGCCGATGGGCGCCTTGATTTCTGTGTAATCGAGTTCGAACTGGGCGCGCGCGAGGTCCGCTTCGGCTTCACGAACCTGCGCTTCACCCGTCTCGACCGAACTGACGGCCACGTCATAATCTAGCTGGCTGGCGGCATCCTCTTCGTACAGCGGACCGATGCGGGCCACATCCCGTTTAAACTTCTCGAGCTGAGCCTTGCGGCTGGCCAGCGTAGCCGCAGCGCGCTTTACCTGCGCCTCGTAGGGTCGCGCATCGATCCGATACAGCGTCGTACCCGCTTCCACGGTGCTGCCCTCGACAAATTCGATCGCCTCGAGGAAGCCGTCAATCCGGGGGTTGACCTCGACCCGCTCGGACGCCTGCGTGCGACCTACGTATTCGCCGTGGACCGTTACGTCCCCACGTACGACCGGTACGACTACGACCTTGATCGCTTCCTCAGGAGCATTTTCTTCGCTGCAGGCGCTTAGCAGCACGCACGCAAATCCCAGCGCGATGAGTCCACTTCGGAGCATGTGCAGCAATTGCGAAACCCCAGGTAGGGCTACAGGAAAAACGAGTATAGGTCAGCCGTTTTGCGATTTCCCCTGTAAACCGGGGATTTGTTGACCTGCTACCGCGTCGAATGATTTGACCTGAAATTCCAACGCCATGCCGATCAGACGCAACGATGATCACGAATTAAAAATTTGAAAGTCGGGGTCAGGCCACGATTTCGATTGTTATCTGGCATGCTGCTCATCGCTCTGCAAGTAATTGTGGTCTGACCCCGATTTTCCCAGGCGGCTGACGATGATCGTCAGGGCCAGGCCGACGATAAAACCGGGGATCATTTCGTACAGGTTGTAGGTTTGCGACTTGAAGAACATCACCCAGCCGACGCTGGTGAGGAATCCGCCGAGCATGCCGGCCGCGACACCGGCAAGATTCACCTTTTTGTCATACAGTGTGCAGAGAATGACTGGACCGAACGCAGCACCGAGGCCGGACCAGGCAAACAGCACGAACCAGAATATGAATTTCACTTCCTCCAGCGCAAACGCAATTGCGATCGCGCCGATCAGGATGGTTACAACCTTGCCGTAAGCGGCCAGTGCCTGGTCGCTGCGCGTGTTGCCAAGAATTTTCTGCATGGTGTCGCGCACCACGGCCGACGACGCCAGTATCAAGAGCGAATCGACCGTCGACATGATGGCCGCGAGCACAACCACCATCATCACGCCGGTGAGCACGGGCGGAAACAATTCCGTTGCCAGCACAGGAAAAATGGTCTCAGCGTCCTCGAGGCCCGGAAACAGTGCACGGCCCGCCATGCCGGCGGTTACGGCCCCGGCGTCGTACAGCAAAATTATGATGACCGACATGTTCCGCGCTTTGGTGAGTTCTCTGCCGCCCGCCCTGACGGACATGAAGCGCACCAGCAGCTGCGGTGCCCCAAGAAAAGGCAGTCCTATGGCCATGAAACTGAACAGGCCGATCCATCCGGCCGTGCCGCTGTTCGTGATACTCCACATGCTGAGCAAGGCCGGGTCCTGTGCCAGGAGATTACTGGTGACGTTTTGCCATCCGCCGCCGACATGGATTGCCACCAGTGGCATGGTTATCAGCCCGGCCAACATCAGTCCGCCCTGCAAAACGTCCGTGTAGGCGACCGCTTTGTAGCCGCCGATGAAGGTGTACGCGATGATAATGACGGCGCCGAAAACAACGGCTGTCGGATAGTCGATATCGATGAAAGCTCCGAGTGCCTTGCCACATGCCACCAACTGGGCAGTCACGTAGGCACAGACCATGGTCAGGATGATGACGACGGCAATACTGCGAAGGATGTGCAGGCGGTCATCGAAGCGTGCCGCGAGGACGTCGGGCAGCGTGATCGAGTCAGTTGCATCGCTCAGACGTTTCAGCTTTCGGGAAATCAGCGTCCATGACAACGTTACGCCGATCACTTCACCGACCACCACCCAGTAGGCTTGCGCTCCGACGGCATAGCCCATGCCGGTGAGCCCGAGCAGCAGCCAGCCGCTCTCGCCGGTTGCATTGGTGCTGAATGCCACAACCCAGTACGGCAGCTTCTTGCCCCCGAGAAAAAAGCCGCTAAGGGTCTTGGTCTCATGA
The DNA here is from genome assembly GCA_020027645.1 of Pseudomonadota bacterium. Lineage (GTDB taxonomy): Bacteria > Pseudomonadota > Gammaproteobacteria > Steroidobacterales > Woeseiaceae > JAKEGN01. Next base: position 597 of record JAHKKM010000101.1, on the reverse strand, counting down.
CGGCTCCAGATCGCAACAATAGCGAGGGACAACAGGTAGACAAGCAGGACGATGACAGCGGTAGACACCGGCGCCCCTCAAGCTTCAGTGAACATGCGCATGGTCCGCCAGCGACCGGCCGAGGATATCGAGCATGTAATCGGCGTCGCTCATCGTCAGCACCAGCGGTGGGCGCAGCTTGAGGATGTTGTCATCGGGGCCGATCGATCCGGTCAGCACACCGCGTTCACGCAGGTCATTGACGATGGTTGCCGCAAGTTTTGTCGCCGGCGAACGTGCCTGACGATCGCTGACCAGCTCCAACGCAAGGAACAGGCCGGTGCCTCGAACGTCGCCGATGCATTCGTGCCGGGTTGCGAGCGAGCGGATGCCGTCCACGATGTGATGTCCTACACGCAGTGCGTTCTGTTGCAGCTTTTCTTTTTCGATCACATCGAGTACGGCAAGCCCCGCGGCGCAGGAGACCGGATTGCCACCAAACGTATTGAAGTAGTGCCCGTGCGTGCTGAACTCCTGTACAAGATCGCGGCGCGTTACAATGGCCGACAGCGGATGGCCATTACCCATGGGCTTGCCCATCGTGACGATATCCGGCAC
>JAHKKM010000100.1 GCA_020027645.1 Pseudomonadota bacterium | reverse complement strand
ACACATGCCGGTGCATCTCGGATCGATGGGCGAAAGCGTTCGAAGTGTCATTGCGAACACAAGTCTCGCGTCCGGCGATGCCATCATGCTGAATTCGCCGTACAACGGCGGCACGCATCTGCCCGACATCACCGGCGTTTGCTGTCCGGTGCGAAATACCCGGCGCGCAATCTGCAGCAGAACATTGCGGACCTGCGCGCGCAGCTCGCTGCCAATCAACAGGGCATCCAGCAACTGGAGAAGGCGATTGCACGGTACGGCATGCGTACCGTGCAGAGTTACCTGCGTTTCGTCAGGGAGAATGCGGCCGCGAGCGTTCGCCGCCTGCTTGGACGACTGCGGAACGGCGCGTTCGAATACGCAATGGACTCAGGCGACGTGATCCGGGTAGCGGTAACGGTCGATCATCACCGGCAATCAGCCAGTATCGATTTCACCGGCACGTCCGCGCAATCCGTGGCCAATTTCAATGCACCGGAAGCCGTGGCGCGCGCTGCCGTGTTGTACGTATTTCGCAGCCTGATCGAAGAAGAGATCCCGATGAACGAGGGCTGTCTCGAGCCGCTCGAGATCAGGATTCCGCACAGATCGTTGCTGAGCCCTGCATACCCGGCTGCGGTCGTCGCCGGCAACGTGGAAACTTCGCAATGCGTTACCGATGCGTTGTTCGGAGCACTCGGCGCGCTGGCTGCATCGCAGGGCACGATGAACAACTTAAGTTTCGGCAACGATCGAGTGCAGTATTACGAAACCATCGCCGGCGGCGCGGGTGCCGGGCCCGGCTTCGATGGCGCCGATGCGGTGCAGACGCACATGACCAATTCGCGGCTCACCGACCCGGAAGTTCTTGAAGCGCGATTTCCGGTGCGGGTCGAGTCGTTCAGCATACGCCGCGGCTCCGGTGGCAACGGCAAATGGCGCGGTGGAAACGGGGCCATCCGGCAGTTACGTTTTCTCGAGCCGGTCGAGGTATCGATACTGTCGAACCACCGGCGCATTCCTCCTTTCGGACTGAAAGGTGGCGGACCCGGAGCCACCGGATGCAATCGCGTCATCAGGAAAAACCGCGCGGCCGAAGAAGTCGGCGCAACGGCTACGTTAAAGCTCGATGCCGGTGACAGCCTGGTCATCGAAACCCCGGGTGGTGGCGGATTCGGTCCGGCGAACAGGACACCGAAGTGAGGCGGCGTGGTCTTGCTCAGCCACCCAGCAGACGGCTGCGAAAGATAAAAAACACGGCAGCGAGAATGCACAACGCTGCCCAGAGATAATCGAGCTTCAGCGGTTCTTTCAAATACAGCAAAGCAAACGGAACGAAGACCGTCAGGGTGATGACCTCCTGCATGATCTTCAACTGACCGACGGACAGCACCGTGAAACCGATGCGGTTGGCCGGCACCTGCAACAGGTACTCGAACAATGCAATGCCCCAGCTGACCATTGCCGCGACGATCCACGGTTTGTGATTCAGTTCTTTAAGGTGCGCGTACCAGGCAAAGGTCATGAACACGTTGCTGGCGGTGAGCAGCAGGACGGACAGAACGATCGGGCGCACAGGACGACTCAGGCCACTTCGGCAATGCTGCCGAAAGTCGGTGCGAAGGCGGTAGGCGCGACCCGGCAGCCGCTGATCGTCTGGTGCAGTGTCAGGGCCACGGTCTCGTCCGAGCCTGCGGGCCGGAAGGCGAGCAATACAGCAACGCCGCGATGCGGATCGATGGGGCCCGAGCGCAGACGCGCTTCGCACTGAACCGTAAACCTGTCGTCGGCAAATGCATCGGCATCCGCCAATGCCGACATGTAAGCATGTACCTGCGATTGAATGCGCTCGGCGACGCGCGTTTCATTGCGCTCGAACACCGACCAGCGAATGGCGCGTTCGATGTGATTGGTTATGGACAGGCACAAACGCCGCGCGGGCAGGCTGGCAAAACTTCGCTCGAGTTGATTGCTGAAACCGAGTGTCACCGAACCGCAGAGCATGGCGCGGTCGGTGCCGGCGATGACATTGATGCCGCGGCGAACCAGCGACTGCGCCTCATCGATGTCCAGCCTGTATGCCGGTGTGAACTTCCGGTCGAAGCCGAAACCGGGCTGGTCCAGATCTTCCCAGGGTCCGTGCTGGCGATCCAGGCGGCAAAGGAGCCCGGCAATGGCGGCACCGGCGACCCGCGGCGCCGGATCCTCGTCGCCGTCGACGACCACTCGTGGAAAATAGGCAAGCACGTTCGGGCTGGAGATGCCGCTTCTTGCAAGGCCGGCAATGGCGTTGTCGACCGTGCTCCAGGACTTGGGCGGATCCATGACGAACAGCGCACCGCGTCTGCGGCAATACCTTTCGGCGGCGAGTGCAGCCGGCAATCCGACGTCCGTGTGTTTGCCCGGCGGCGGCAGGTACAGGATATCGAAATGATCGACCTGGTTGAGGGCAAAAATGCCGGAACTCCGCGTCACCGAACCGACCAGGTCGTAGTCGGTCAGTTCGTCGCCATCGTTGCCCTGCTGTGCATGGCCCAGGTAAGAGGATCCGAACGGTACTCCCGGCCGCGTGGTCCTTGTCGGCCGGCCTTGCGGCAGCGGTGTCTGCACGCTGACCAGTGACGAATTCAGCAGGCTGTCCACGATAAACGACTTGCTGCCCTCACGGCAGCTCAGGCGCAGATAAATCTCCTGGTCGGCAACCAGCCCGGTATCCGCGGCGATGCGCTGGACGGTCAGGTTGAAGTGTTCCTCGTCGGCTATGCCATCGAAGTCGACGGCAGCGCGTATTTGCTCTGTCGAGCCCGGCGCGAGCGCCTGCAGGACCAGGGTGCCGCCGGCGGCCGGCAGGCAGATCGTTGCGCCGCGGGCGTTGCTCGCAACTCTCACAATGTAGAGCTTCTTGCCGCCGTGATCGAAGAATTGCTGTACTGCCGGGCCAAGACTGCTGTGCCGCCAGGTTCCACCGAATTGTCGCCGGAACATCGAAATATTGTCGATCAGTACAGGAGTATTGAGGGGGCCTCGGAGAGCACGACCGACAAATGCGGCTGTGGTTTCTGTACTTGCATCGATAGGCTGATCCATCGGCGCAATTTCGGTGACCGTAATTCCACGGTCCATCGCATCTGACAAATCACTCTCCACGATCGGGCGTCAGATAATTCAGTGCGCATTCTAATGACTGTGCTGCCGGGATGCTATTGTTCGATTAATATCCGGATACAGTGCAACGCCGCCTGAAGTCTGCGAAGCAACGAGCGGGACCCTATGTCAGATGTCAATTATCTCGACGCGATGTTTCCGGCACTTGGGCAGGCTGTTGGACGAATCAGCCTTGCAAATCTGCCCACGCCCGTCAGTCGCGCACGCATTCGGCACGCTGGCAGTGCGTTCAACCTGTCCGTCAAACGCGATGATCTCTCCGGCGATCTCTACGGCGGCAACAAGGTGCGAAAACTCGAGTACCTGTTGAACCCGCACACCAACCATACCGTCAGGCGCTTTGCGACCTTCGGCACGGTCGGCTCCAACCATGCACTCGCGACCGCGATCTACGCCAGGCAACTAGGCTTTGAATGCACCTGCTTCCTGGCTCACCAGGCAAAGGTCCCGACCATTGCGCCGGCGCTGCGCATGCATGCAAGGCTCGGCACGGAGATGGTCCGCTACGGCGGAAATTACAGCGCGCGCATCAAGACTCTTCGTGAGCACCTTTGGGATCGCGATGCCTGGGTTATCCCGATCGGGGGCTCGTCCTGGATCGGCACGCTCGGGTTCGTCAATGCCGGTCTCGAGCTTGCGACCCAGATCAGCGCCGGCGAGATTCCCTTGCCGGCACGCATCTACGTTGCCACCGGCACCATGGGCACTGCCGCCGGTCTTGCGCTCGGCCTTGCGTTAGCCGGCCTGCGGAGTGAAGTCCAGGCCATTCGCGTCTCCGATACGGCGATTTCCAACGAGCAGGTGTTGCAGCGACTGATGCGCAAGACGGCGCTGATGATGCATCGCCTGGACCGGTCGGTACCCGCGGATCTCGCTCAGCGCAGCCGGATCCGGCTGCGTCATTCCCATTTCGCTGGTGGCTATGCGCGCAGCGATGCGCGAACGCTGGATGCAATCCGGATTGCCGCAGACCAGCTGGACCTCGCGCTCGAATCGACCTATACCGGCAAAGCGATGGCGGCATTGCTGGATGACGCCGCAGAAGCCGGCGCCGGTGACGAATGCCTGTTCTGGAATACCTGGAATTCAGCGGTGCTGCCGCTGGCGAACGGTCGCAGTACAGACCTGCCGGCGATTCCGCAGGAGTTTCTCAGCTACCTTGAATGATGCAGGGGCGCGACCCGCGGAGTGCGTCCGGTCAGGGTGAACGCCGGCGGCAGATTTCTCACGACCGGCCGGCTCAATTCGTATTCCTCGAAACACTGCCGCATGAGATCTCGCAGTTCGGCGGCGCGACGGCTGGGATAGGAATGCATGTAGCTGAATGTGCGGAACACACCATCGGCACGCAGGCAGTCCCGGGTTGCCGCAAATATGCCGTAGACGGTGCGGTGATTCATCAGGACCATTGGCAAGCCGGAGATCACCGCGGTTGCGGCCGGCAGCGCTCTTGCCTTGCAGAATTCCAGCACGTCGACTGCGTCACCGAGCACGAATTCCAGCTCCGGAAATCGGCGTGTCAGGTACTGATGCATGCCCGGGTCTTTCTCGACTCCCAGGTAGCGAAGGATTGTTCCGGAATTTCGCAATCGCTCGACGCGCTGCGTAAACGAACCGGTGCCGGGGCCGTACTCGATCACGACGTCGCCGCTGGTCAGATTGAGATCGTGAAACATCTGGTCCGCAAGAAACCGCGAGCTGGGCCAAACCGAGGCAATATGCTTTGGGCTCTGCAAAAACCTCTGCAGAAAATACGAGCCATCCTCAAACGTGCTTTTGTTCAACATACCCCGCCACAGTCACAAACTTGTGAAAAAAGGTGTCAGGTTTATTTTTGGAAAATAAACCTGACACCTTTTTCATGACACCTATTGGTCAATCACTGGAAACGGTTTCGGGTTTCGCCAGTTCGTCGTCCGCTTCGTCCAGCAGTTCGCGCACCTCGGCCAGGGTTGGTGCGTCGGGATCGATGGTCACCGTATTCTTCACGATTCGCGCACGTTCGAAGACTTCCTGGGTGTCACCGGTCAGCACGCGCACCGGCACGCCTAGTGATTCGCTCGCGATGGCTTCGGCATGATCCTTTTCCGTTTGCTCGGTAAACGCCCCGGATTCAGTGCGAAACTTTTCGAAAATCGCCTGCAGGTGCTGCTCCGGAGAAACCGCATCGTCTTCCAGCGGCCGGTGGCTCTCGAAAAACAGCTCGCCATCCCGCCAACCAGCAAGATAGGGCTCGTTGATGATGTTTACCTTTTCGCCGACGCTGACCAGCGAATACAGCACCTCGACATTTTCAGGATAAAGCCGCACACAGCCGTGACTGACCCGCATGCCAACCCCCCAGGGCATGTTGGTTCCGTGCACCAGGTAACCTGGTCTGTCGAGTCTCATCGAGTGACGACCGAGTGGATTGTCCGGCCCCGGAGGTACCACCGCGGGCAAGGGATTACCGTCGGCAGCATGCTCCTTGAGTACCGATTCCGGCACATACCAGGTCGGATCGGTCTGCTTCGCCACGACTTTTGCTTCACCAACCGGTGTTTCCCAGCCTACCCGGCCGATACCGATCGGATAGGTCAGTACCTGGACCGGTTCGCCTTCATTTACTTTTGGAAAATAGAACAGGCGTTTGGATGCAATATTCAGAACAATGCCCTGCCGGGGAACGTCCGGCAGAACATATTGAGTCGGCAAAAGAATCGGCGTGTGCTTCCCGGGGAGCCAGGGATCGATGCCAGGATTGGCCTCGACCAGTTCGTCGTAACCCAGGCCGTATTCACGCGCCAGATCGGGAAACGTATCGGTATCGCGGCTGAACACGATTTGCGGTTCGCCGACGACACTTTGATCCGGCGATTCGAGTATGAAGTAGTTGCGACTGATGGGATCGAGTCGCGGCCGCTCGGCCAGCGGCGGGAGAACGACAGCAGTATGTTCCGGTTCGTAACCGAAATCCTGGAATATGCTGCAGCCGGAGGCGAGCAGCGCAGCCAGGTTGAGCATCGTGATTGTGCAGATTCGATTCAAAGGGAAGGCGGCCTCCAGCCGGTGACGGCCGATTCTCTCAGAATTTGACCAAAGTCTCTATTTGCGGCCAAGCCGCAAGGCCAGGGGCCACCGGACCTCGCGGCGCTGCGGGCCCCACGCAAGCCTGAGGTCCGATTCTATCGTTGCCACCGGATCCGCCTGATGCTCCCGCATGTAGCGCTGGGACGCAGACCAGGTACGGAAGTAGCCGAGCATGTCATCTGCAGTCCACAACACCGACATGTCGAACGATGGAGCCGCGAGTTCCTCGAACGGCATCTCGATATCGCGATAATTGCTTTCGACGATGGCGCGTTCCGGCGGCCAGAATTGCTCCACTTCCGCAAACATGCGCGAGATGATCGGATCGCAGTCGCTGTTGACGCGGTTTCTCGCATAACACCAGAACGCGAGCACGCCTCTCGTACGCAGAACGCGTCTCGCCTCTGCGAAGAATTTCGCAATCTCGAACCAGTGCAGCGCCTGCGCGACGGTGATCAGGTCGACGCTGCCATCATCGAGTCCCGAGTGTTCCGCTGTAGCCTGGCGGAATTCCAGCTTGTCCATTGGCTCGGCCTCGGCAATCTGGCTGGCGCTCGCATCGCTGGCGATTACGCGTGCAAAAAAAGGCGCGAGTCCTCGTGCGGCCTGGCCGTTGCCGGTGGCACAGTCCCACGCCAGCGCGCGTTGTGGCGCGGCCTGCGCCAGGAACTGAAACAGGGATTCAGGATAGGTCGGCCGGTACGTCGCGTAGTGGCTGGCGTGCCCGGAAAAATGATCCTTGAACGTCGCCAGGCTGTTTACCGGCCGCCGGTCAGCGTACGCAATTCGGTTCCTTGCCCTGGGCTTTCGCCTCGTTGTAATAGGCGAGCGCCGTTGGCAATGCTGCAACCAGCTCCTCGATACGCGTTTCACCGGACGGGTGAGTCGAGAGGAATTCCGGAATCTGTGTCTGGTTCTTCTTGTTCATGTTCTGCCAGAGGTCAACGCTCTGGCGCGGATCGAAACCGGCTTTGGCCATGAATTCGAGACCGACCAGGTCGGCTTCGGATTCCTGCATGCGGCTGAACGGATTCAGTATACCGAGCATGGCACCGGTACCGAGTGCCTGGCTCGCGCCCTGGGTCTGATTCGAATAACCGCCACCCAGCAGGATGCTGGCGATGTCGACACCCACATAAGTTACTGCGGCACGCGACGCTCTCTCGTTGGCGTGCTTTTCGGTGACGTGCGCGACCTCATGACCCATCACCGCTGCCAGCTGGTGCTGATTGTCTGCCACGGTCAGGATGCCGGCGAACACGCTGATCTTGCCGCCCGGCAGTACGAAGGCGTTGACGTCCGGCTGGTCGATGACCGCGAGTTCCCAGTACATCGCCGCATCCTCGCCCTCGAGCACACCGACGATGGCATCGGCGACGCAGGCAACGTAGTCAATCGTGGCGCGGTCCTGAACCATCGGCATTTTTTCGCGGATGATCGCGAATTGTCTTGCGCCCTCTTGCGCCAGTGCGGCGTCCGACTTGAGCACAAGCTGGCTCCGCCCGGTGGACGAGGTCGAGCAGGCGCTCAGCAAAGACGCCACAAACGCTATGAATATCAGGCACTTGCTTTGGATACTCATGATCACATTACCCTCTGGGACAGCCACCATTATAGCGGATCGGCTGGCAATTCCGGCCAAAGCCTCGCGCCGGACGGACAGGTCTTAGGACAAGGCAGTGACCGGCGGGTTCCGTGTGCGCTTACCGTGGCAGTCGGGACTCGAAACGCTTGCGCCAGGCGGCCGCATCGACCTTCTCCAGCACGCCGTCGACGTTGGCCATCAGGCGCTTCGGCAGGGGCTGCCGGATCTTGAAATTGACCCGGAACAGGTCGCGATCCGCCGCCAGTCCGGCCAGCATTTCATCGCTGGTTCGGAGCTCATCAACCAGCCCCAGTTCGAGCGCCCGCGTGCCATACCAGTGTTCGCCAGTTGCCACTTTCTGCAGGTCGAGTGCCGGCCTGTACTTGCTCACTGCGGCTTTGAAAAGCTCGTGCACGTCTTCGAGCTGCTCTTTCAGTCGCGCACGATCCTCATCGGTGTTCTTGCCGAACATGGTGACATTGCGTTTGTACGGCCCCGCCGTTACCTGCTCGAAATCGACACCGTGCGAATCCAGCATGCGATTGAAATTCGGAATTTGCGCAATTACGCCGATCGAACCGAGGATTGCGAAAGGCGCAGCGACGATCCGGCTCCCGACGCAGGCCATGAGATAGCCACCACTGGCTGCGACCTTGTCTACAGCCACAATCAGCGGAATGCCCTTGTCACGAACGCGTGCCAGTTGCGATGCCGCCAGGCCGTGCTCATGTACCACACCGCCGTAGTTCTCCAGGCGTACGATGACCTGGTCCTCCGGTGTGGCAATTTCCAGGATCGCGCTGACTTCCTCGCGCAAAGATGCCGCGGCGCTCGCTTTGAGATCGCCCTTGAAGTCGATGACAAAACCTCGCGGCCGCTTGCTGGACGATTTTGACTCCGCCTTTTTCTTGGCTTTTTCTGCTTTCGCGTCGGCTTTCAGCTCACTTTTCTT
>JAHKKM010000099.1 GCA_020027645.1 Pseudomonadota bacterium | reverse complement strand
CTGACCGTGTCTCCGGGCAATGGCTGGGACTTCCTGGCGGGCATCAGTCTGCTGGATACAACCGTCAATGGCGTCTCGCCAGGAGGCATCCAGATCATAGACCAGGAGGCACCGCTTGCACCCCCGGTGTCCGTGAATGCACTGGTTCGCAAAGCCTGGGACATGAACAGCGGCGCCTCGATTGCAGCGCAGCTGTCAGGAAACTACTCGGACAAGCAATACTTCAATATTGTGAATGGTGAAGCCACCGAAGGCGGCAACTATTCGCTGTTTGATGCAAAACTGAGCTATTTTTCACGCGACGATGTTTGGGAAGTCAGCCTGTTCGTCAACAACTTCACGGATGAGGACGCGTTGACCTACTGCTACGACATTACCAACTATGGCAACTACACCATCCAGGTGTTTGGTCCGCCGCGCTGGGCTGGAGCGAAGTTCAAATACAATTTCTAGGTGACGCCGATAGTGGCGGCCAGGAGCGGAAGGTTCATACCGCGAAAAATGCCAGCCTCGTCATTTGAACAAGGGGCGCATTCTCCGAATGCCTTCCGCGATCTGGTCTTCTGCATAGTGGGCAAAGCTCAGCCGCAGGAAGTTTGACAGCCCGCCGCTACTGGAGAACACGGCACCCCCCTGAAAACCGGTCTCGAGCTTTGCCGCCTGTTCGCGAAGCGGCCCGGTATCCGTACCATCCGGGAACTCGATCCAGAAAAAATACCCGCCGCCTGGCTTCTTCCACTTGGCCAGCGAACCAAACTCCTTTCTTAATGCACGGTCCATGGCCTCGACCCTGGAGCGGTAGACTTTACGCAAGTGTGCGACGTGATCGCCCAATAGCCCGAGGTCGATCGCCTGGCGTACGAGATGCGACGAAATGTGATTGATACTGCCACCGCTGTTGACGAAGCCGTTAGATATTAATTGGTTGCGTAGGGCCGGCGATGTCTGAATCCAGCCGAGCCGCATTGCCGGTGCCAGGATCTTCGAGAACGATCCCAGCGATACCACCGCTTCGCTCCCGGTCATGGTGCCGAACGCCGGTGGCGGCACTTCGTAGTAGTACAGAAGCTGGTACACCTCGTCGGCGACAATCAGGAAATTGTGCTTTTTCGCGAGCTCTACGAGCTTTTTGCGCCGCTCTATCGGCAGGCACTGGCCACCGGGATTCTGGAAACTGGGAATCGTGTAAAGGAATGCCGGGCGGTGAACTTTGAGCGCTTTCTCCAGCTCGGGAATGCGGATGCCTTCGTCGTCCATCGGGATGCCCACGATCTTCAGGCCGTGGTCGCGAAAAATCTGGAACGCAAGGAAGTAACTGGGTTCCTCGACGAACACGGTGTCCCCCGGTTTCGCGAACATCACGGACACCAGGTCAAGAGCCTGTGAATTGCCGCCGGAAACAAACAGTGTGTCGGCACTGACAGCAGTGCCGTACTCGTCAGTCAGGTAATCCGCGAGCGACGCCAGGAATCGTTCATCGCCCTGCAGCACTCCGTAGTTCAGTTCAAAAGGCTGTGCATCGGCAAAGAATGCTTCGCTCGCCTTCCGGACCAGCTCCACCGGCAACAGATTGGCCGATGGCTGCCCGATACCCATGTTGATGGTGCCCGGCGGGGGTGCGCCGTCGAAGGTCACGGTTCCGCTCACTTTATCCTCATTCCAGTTTCAGGTGTTGCCGACGTATTTCCTGACCGCATCGTGATTGCCATCGAGAAAGTGCCGGATGTTCTGCGCCGACAGGCGGCGATTTTCGCGTATCGAAGCAACGGAATAAAAAGCTACGTGCGGTGTCAGTATGACATTGGACCTTCCGGTCAGCGCCGATTGCGTCAGGTCCGGCGGCTCCGCCTCCAGAACATCGAGACCGGCTGCCGACACAAGTCCCTGGTCCAGCGCCCACACAAGGTCGTTCTCGGCTATCAACCCGCCCCGGGCAACGTTGATCAGGATCGGCTTCCTGCGCATTTTCCGGAATGCCGCCTTGTCGATCAGGTGCCGGTTATCAGCGTTCAGGTTGCAGTGCAGAGTGATGATATCCGATTGCGCAAAGATCTCATCGAGCGAAAACGAGGCCTCCCCGATGAGCGGGTCGTGCGCCATGACCGACATTCCAAATGCCTCTGCGCGTCTTGCAACCGCGCGGCCTATGCGCCCGAAGCCTATTATGCCCAACGTCAGGTCGCCAAACCGCGGCAAGCCGGTCAGTGACTCGTATTGCCAGAGATGCTGCTTTTGAACCTGATCGTGATAATCGATGAGTCGCCTGCCAAGAGCCAGCATCAGCATCAGCGCGTGGTCTGCGACTTCATCGGTGCAATACTCGTCGATCGCACAGATCCTGGTGCCCTGGTCGCGTGCCGCCGCGATGTCGATGTTGTCGTACCCGGTCGCGGCCACCGAGATCAGTTTCAGCCGTGGCAGTTGTGCCAGCACGGCGCGAGTAAACGGCACGTAGTCCGTCAATACAACAGTAGCGTCACGGCAGGTGTTTACGGTTGATGTCTCATTGCCGTCCCAGGTTGCTTGGCGGATATGGATACCGTCGCCGAGGATCAGCCGCTCGATTGTCAGCACACGACCGGCGTTCTCCGGTCCCTCTATCACCACCAGCTCTGTCATTGCCGGTTGCGATCGGTGACGCTGATCAACGTGAACAAGACGAATGACACCAGCAGGCCCGGCCATAGTGGGCTAAGTTGGAACACGCTTGTGTCGGAGAACTGTGACATTGCATACCAGGCAATGACGATCACCAGTGAGCAGCTTGTGCTCCAGAATGCCGCGGCTTTGCTGACCCGCTTGAAATACACCATGGCAATGCTCGGCAGAAACAGTGCAGCAGAATTGATAGTGAAGGCAACCAGCAGGATATTGATGACGTCCTGCATTACCCAGGCCATCAGTGTGGCTATCAGGCCAATCACGGCTGATGCGGCCATGCTCATTCGGAGCAACCGCTTTGGCTCGACTTGCGGATTGACGTAGCGCTGGTAGATATCGCGCGTCGCATTCGCCGACGCGGTCAGTATGCAGATGTCCGCGGTAGACATCAGTGCCGAAAGCATGCCGACCAGGAGCAATCCCTTGAGCCCAATCGGGAAGTAGTCCAACACCAGGCGCGTCAGCACATCGCCGGAATCGCCGAGATCCGGCATGAGTACTTTCGCGGCCAATCCCATCCATACCGTGCCCACCATGAGAGGCAGAAGCAGCACAGCCGCAATGAGCGCACCGCGCCTTGCTGTCTGTTCGCTTCTTGCCGCAAAACAGCGTGTGTAATTATCCATGGCCGTGAAAAAGCTGAGAGAAATCGAGACCAGCAGTGTGACAATTGTCGGCCAGCCCCAGCCGCCGACATCGAAGTGGTCGGCCGGCAGGGTGCTTGTCACGGCAGACCAGTTGCCGCCCTGCAGCGCGACCACGGGAATCCCGACTATGGCGACCCCGAAAAAAAGGATGCCCACCTGCACCCAGTCGGTATACAAAATGGCAAGAAAGCCTCCCGTTGTCGTGTAGGCGACAATGACTGCCGCGGACAGCAGCAATGCCGAGCCGAATTCCATGCCGAGCAGGGTCTGCAATATGACCGCCGATGCGGCGATCTGCCCGGCCGCGTAGCTCGCATAAGCGGCGATAGTCGTGATTGTCGCAACTATCCTGGTGCGGCTGTCGTAACGTGCCTCCATCATTTCCGGATAGGTCAGGTAATTGTTTTGCTGTCCTGCACGCTTGACCCGCGCCGCGAAGAACAACGCGAAAAGCAGGCAGCCCAGTGCCATGCTGCCAAGGTACCAGCCGGCGCTGATGCCGAACCTGTAGGCGTTCGCTGCCACACCGATAACGGATGCCCCACCAACCCATCCGGCCAGCCACAGGCAGGCGATCGAAATCGTTCCGACCTTGCCACTCCCGACAAAGTAATCTTCGACGCTGCCCTGTTTTCGATTGGCATACAGGCCAAGCGCAACCATCAATGCCAGGTAGGCGAGAATTATTCCGGTATCGATTGCACTCATGGTTGTTATCCTGCCATGCGATTCGTAGTGACCGCTATAGTTTTCTGGAAATGGCGGAAAGAGCCCGAACGTCAAACTCCGCCTGATCCGATACTTCGCATCACGACTCGCCGGTCGTAGCGGAAGTTAATCCTTGATCTGCACTCTCTTCATCCGCGCTCCCGCACCACTCTTTATGGTGACGCGGGAGCGCGGCACGTCGAAATGCTTCGCAACCAGCTCCAGCAATTCCTTGTTGGCTTTGCCATCGACAGGCGGGCACTTCACGCGCGCGATCCAAATTCCATCGGATTCTTCGAGCTGGCTTATATGTGAATTCGGTTTGACTGTGACCTGGATGGTTTTCATGTCGGCTTGGGCTTGCACAATGCGCTCTCGAGCGCTCCCTGCGCAACCCCAAACGACGCGTATGCGTGGCAACAGGAATCAGCTCGGTCGGTGGCGTTTCTCACGCCTTGTCACAAGCCGTCGAATGCGGCGTTGCCGGCTTCTTACATCGCGCCGGTCAGGTTGATGAATACGCCATGATGGTCGTAACTCAGATCGGTGAGATCGTCCGAGAAGTCCGTGAAATTGTAGCCGACACCGATTTTGAGATGATCGCCCAGGTAATGGGAGATTGCCGTCAATGCGCCGGTGCGCTTCTCGTCCAGATAACTCCCAGTTCTCCCAGAACCTGATGTCGCTGCGCACAACGTACAGGTTCGCATTGTTGCTGAAGAACTCAGGGTTTTCCCTGTCCAGGCTGATCTGGCCGAGGCGATACGCATACTTGCCCCCGATCGAGATCGCTGAAGTAATGTCATAATTGACGTCGACCGCGGCAATGTGACTCTTCTGGATGTATTCGGCCGCGATGTTTTGCATCGTAATCTGATCGGTGGTCGGCACATTATAGAAGTAGGTGTACTTGACCAGGGCATTCAGACGATCATTATCGACCGGGCGATACGCAAACCCCAGTACGCCTTCCGTGTATCCACCGTCGTAGAAAGTTCCGAGTGAACTGTCGCTTGCGGAATGATTCAACTTGCCGAGCAGGCGACCGCCCGGGCTAAGCTGATACTTGAAATCGTTCCGGAACAGCCACGCGGTTCTGTTTGTCGTGGTCAGATCGATCTGCTGCGCATCATCGTCGCGGTACTCGATGCCGCTCGAGAACTGCAGTGTCTCGAAGCCGAAGCCGATCTGGCCCCCCACCGCCAGGCGCTTCGTCTCTGCGCCGGTTTGCATATCCTGCAAGGTACCGATATCGCTGTTGATGCCCAGGTTCCAATACTCTGCCGGCGCGAAGGTGATACCCGTCGCATGGGTCAGGCCAGTCATCGAGTCGTTGTACTGGTAGCGCTCTTCGAGGAACACGCTGGTACTGTCCGCCAGCCGGGATTTTACGCCGGCTACAAGATTCCCCTCGCTGCCACGCATGCTGCGCAGGGCGTTGTCGGTGCGCTCGTTCTCCAGCGCGTAATTGAGGTACAGGCTGGTGCTGTCCGAGTGGACATAGTTTGATCCGAGCCGGCCGCCTACGCCGAGATCACCGTCTGAGACCTCGGCTTCGATTCGCAGCCGATCCGATACTCGATACGCGCCGCCGAAGCCGGCGCGGGCGTTTTCCTGGCGATCACCGGTTACCGACAGGGTATCCTGCATGAATGCGTAGGTATTCCATGTGTCCCTGGAATCGTATCCCAGCTGCAATACTGCATCCGTCCGTTCACCCTGCGACTGTGTAAGCGGAACGATCGGCGACCGATCGACTCGATCGTCCACCCGGTAGCCAGCCCGGATATCCCAGTTATCGGACAGGCGATAACCGACGTTGTATTCCTGGGCTTGCGTCTCGATGCCCTGGTCCTGCGTCAGGTTATCGAACTTTGCACCGATGGAGAAACGCTCCGCAATCGGCATGCTGAAGATGCCTCCGTGGTTGGTCGTGTCCGTCAGTGCAGTCAGTCCGGGCGCTGAGAAACCGGCCCCGACTTCCTGCGTGTACAGCGCCAATTTCGCGTTTCCGAAGCCGATGATGTCGCGCGATGAGATACTGATGTCTGCCCGTTTGGCTTCTGCGTCGGCATTGACGAAAGACATCGGGTCGTACGAGGTAAATTCGAAGCCGCCGTCACTGGAGTATAACGGCATCGCAATCATGCCCTCGGTCTGCGCCTGCTGTAATTTGAGCCAGGACTCCGCACTCAGCCTGAGCGTCAGATCGGCAGCATTCAGGGAGCTGTCGCCGTCATCCTGTTCGTTGGTGTTGGAAGTGAACCCCAGCTTGACATGATCGCCAAACCAGTAATGGCCCTGCCCGCCGGTTGAAACCGCTTCGACGTCGTCGAATCCCGGCGTGTATTCGTAGCGTACGACGAGATAGGCCGCATCGCCGGAAAGCGCATTGCTGCGCACCAGGAGATTGTCGTCGGCCGTCGATGCGAGCGGCTCTGCAAGCACGACCCGTCCCTGCATGTAGTCGATGTCGTAGTCCAGGGCTGGTGTCAGGTTGACAACACCGGTAACGATGCCCGAAGCCTTGTCCCGGATCTCGATGCGGACGCGCTCCGACCCGGCGAGAATGTCCTGTCGATGCAGGAAATACAAAGACCCGCCGGTCCCGCGGAATTCCTCACGGCTCGGCACAGTACCCGGTTCGGCCGCGAAAGCGTCGACGGCAAATCGCTGCTCCCCGAACTCGGTGGTCGAATCCGTTTGGTAATGCAGGTTGGCGCCATACAGCCCACGATCGACCTGCGCGAGTTCGTTGTTCATGTAGCCGACTTTGAAATTACCCCATTGCCCGTAGTTGTCTTCCTCGCTCAGTCGGACAAAGAATTTGCCCATGGTCGGCGCCATTTCCTCGACGATGCTGTCGTCACCGAAAGTGGGGTAGTAGTAATCCGGGTCGATTCGCCGGAACAGCGACTCGGGCGACTTGTCCATGAGGTTGCTGAAAATATTGTCCAGCGGTCCCTCGCGCGTGTCGGCGCTTGCGGTCAGGCGCCAGTGCTCGCCGAACTCTCCGTCGACGAAAAACGCCAGCCGGCCAACCGTGTTCGAGTCATTGTCGTAATCGGAATTCTCGCCGCTCAGCAACTCGATCGGGCCGTTCGCGGTACCCTCGGACAGGGTCAAGTCTGCCATGCCGACGTAAAACCAGTCATTGGTTTCGAATTCGAGATCGCGCAGGTAGAGCTCGCCGCTGCCTTGTTGGTCAAGCATGGCGACTTCAACCGTGTGTATGCCCTGCGGCAGGATTTCTTCGGCGACGAAATTGCCGCTCTCATCGACAGGTACCGGCCGTCCGGCGACCCAGACCTGATGATCTGCAGGAACGCTGCCGCGGACACTCACGGTGCCACTGCCAAGTCCGATATTGTGCAGGCCGAGTTCGTTCTCGCCGTACGCTGTCAGCAGCGCCGGTTCAGCCCCGGTTGCCGCGCCCTGTTCGATGTTGTCGAACTGTTCGGCGTCTTCATAGACAAACCACAGCGGTTGGGCGCGGGTTTCATCGAACCTGCCATCGGCACCGTACGCGCGCAATACATAGGCCACCTCGTATACAGGCGCCTTGAACCACGCGGGCGGTGGCTGCCACTCGGCAACGCCCTCATCGTCGATCTCGATGACATCAAGTGGCTCCGACTCCAGCGACTGGCCAGCCTCGAAGACCCGTACCTCGGCGCGGTCGATGTAATGAGTGTAATTTGCATACATCCGGAAATGCACTTTGGATACGAGCGTGTCGCGGTCGGCCTCCCGCGCCACCATGATATGTGGCGGACTCGCCATTACGCTGAGCCTCGGTGCGGACCGGAGGTTGTCGTAACCGAACTGGATATCCACCTTTTCCATCGCTACGTCAGTGCAGCGCTGAATGTCGGCCGTGCTTCTCTTCGGATCGTCGATCGGCTCTCCATCGACGGTGATACGCATGAGGTTGAGGCCGAGCGGGTTCTCCGGGCTCAACTCTCGCGTAATGCGTGTGATGTCGACGCCTTCATAGTCATCGAGGATCGCCAGCTCGTCATACACGACTTCAACGGAAACGTGGGAATCGTCGCCCTGGATGAAGCCCTCGTTCACGACGTCGTTCGAATAGACGTAGCCGCGCCCCTCGAATTCGATCTGCGAGTCGTCCAGTTGCATGTCCTGGTCCACGAGTTCCATCGCCCGGCGTGCGCGCGAGGCTGACAGTCCGATGTCGTCGCCATAAACGAGCGCCGTGCGGCGCTCCAGCCCCTCATTCCGTGTATAGCCGACGAAGCGTACCCGCGGATTCATCTTGTCTGCGACATCTGCCATGGCCCGGGCCAGGTCGTTTTCCAAGCCCGGCGGAAGTACCGGCCGGCCGTCGTTGAATGCGATCGGCTCGATCTGGCCCCAGGGCGGATCGTATACACGCGTTACCAGTTCGGCGCCGGCCGACTCCGGGCACAGTTGCGGTTCGTCCGGCAGCTCCTGCAGCGGATCGTCGTACCAGAACTCGACTTCGACGCGGCGATTCAGGGCGCGCCCGTGCTCGGTCTCGTTGGAAGCCATCGGACGAGACGTACCGCGGCCGTCACTCTCGATCGCCGTCGTCGGAATACCCAAGCTGTCCTGGATTGCCAACGCAACACGGCGTGCCCTGGCCTTCGAGATTCCCGTATGCGTCGCATAGATTCGCTCGTTCCTCTCGGTAAGCGGCCGATCGTCCGTGTAACCGACGAAACGGATCGCAACATTCTGCTTGTCACTCAGATTCTCCAGCGCCTGCTGAACTTGCCCGATGAAATCCTGGGTGACGTCAATGGTCTCCTCGTTATAG
The DNA here is from genome assembly GCA_020027645.1 of Pseudomonadota bacterium. GTDB lineage: Bacteria > Pseudomonadota > Gammaproteobacteria > Steroidobacterales > Woeseiaceae > JAKEGN01. The sequence goes on along the minus strand of JAHKKM010000099.1, from coordinate 4,474 downwards.
TGCAATGGCGCAATCAGGTTCTGCACCCGCGCACGCTTTGCATGCCCGTCGACGTACCGCAGCTTGCAGACCGTCTCCATGCGGCACACTTTGAGACGTTCGATCTCATGGGGCACGAGGACTTCTTCCAGCGCGACGCGTTCTTTCACCTGGTCATACCAGACTTCGATTTCCACGCGCCGATTCAGCGCCTGACCCTCCGCCGTGAGGTTGCTTGCGACAGGTTGCGTATCGCCCAGCCATTCGTACGAAACCGCTTCCGCTGGCAACGCCAGCGATGTCTGGAAATACTCTGCGACTTCGCCGGCACGCTCTCGCGAGAGCCCCGCATTGTCTCCATAAATCGCCGCGAGCCGTGGCGATAGCGGCCGGTTGTCTGCGTGACCGATCAGATGCAGGCGAACATTGATACGGTCTCGCATGCGCTGGAGAATATCGCCAAGCGACTCGACCGTTGTTTCCGGGATCTGCGCTACCCCCGATTCGAAGTGGACCGGTGGCACCAGGTTGGTGAGTTTGATGGTCTCGAGTTCGTCGGTGAGTGTCTCCCTCACTTCCATGGTGTCGCCTTGCTCGGCGTCGACGCGCGCCGGATCCTGCACCCACTGCATGACCGGTTCATCGCTGGGCAAGAGCCGCTCTACGGCCTCGCCGATCGGTGCTTCGTCGACGACGTCCGCAGCGTTCGCCGCGATTGAGGCGCACACCACGCTAAGGATCAGCCAGTGGCTTAGCTTCGACATGGCGCTCACCTTTTGGTCACCTTTGGTTCATCCGGCGGAGAACCGAGGCGCCAGTAAACTTCCGGCTCGATGACCAGTTCGTAGCAGCAATTCGCCTCTGTCCACGCCGACATGATCTGGCCCTTGATGGACTCCAGCCGCTGCTCGACCAGCGATTTGGCCTCGACGTCCGCCACGTAGGACAGGCGCAGGACGGCAGGACCTTTCTTAAGCTCCTCGATCAGCAGATTCATGCGCGGCTTCCACTGCTCTCGCATCTCTACCGTGCCCGGCTCGAATACCGCATCAGCGATATCCAGACCGACTACACGATGGATCGACGCGCCGAAGTTGATGCGCAGTGACTTACCACGCGTTGCTCTCTGCACCTGCACAGGCCGGGTCGACGCACGGAAGCCGCTCGGCAGCGTGCGGTCGTCGAGCTTCAATACGAAATTGCTGCCGCGACTTTCGTTCGGCGTGATGGCACAGGTGATGTGGTAACGCCCATGGGTGTCCGTGGTGGCGGCGAGTCCTCTTGCGGTGACAACACGGACCCCCGGTAATCCGCCTTCGTCGCCATCCTGGTAGCCATTGCGGTTGGAATCATCGAACACCTTGCCGGTGACGTCGGTGCAGTCAAAGGTCGGATCCGGAACGATGCGCACGGTCGCGGATGCCTCGGCAGACAGGATCGCACCGGTCAAACCGTTGACGGCTTGCGCGCGGTTGACGAACTCGCCCTCCGTGACGCCGGCACCGACGGCGAGCAACAGCTTGATCGTGTGTCGGCCTTCGCTTGCGAGCGAGAGATTCGACCAGAGCAGCTCGCGGCCCACCGGCGTCGGCTCCGTCGGTACATCGTCGAAACGGGCAGATCCCTCGACATAGTGGAAACCGGCCGGGAAGCGGTCGACGACATTGATGTCCTGCAGAGCAATGCCGAAGGAGTTGCTCACCGTGATCACGTACGGCACCAGTTGGCCACGCGTGACGTTCAGCATCGGAGTCGTCTTTGTGATCGATACGGCGCCAGTCAGCACCGGGTCGAGCGGAATGTGGTTGTTGAACAGCTGGCTCGACCCCGGCATCTGGCTGTTGTCCAGCGTCAGGTACGAGTGATAGATGGTGCCCGCACTACGCGCAGGTACCGAGACAGGTGGTGCGAATTCGGAAATCTGCACCTCGCAGTGCTGACTCGTCGCCATGATTGCATCGTTGGCCGATGCCGGACACGACGGTACGTCGAACGGCAGAGTCGTCAGGTCCGAGGTCGGCGGAATCAGCTCGGAGGGCCCCGCTACGTAGGCGCTTCCGGGCGCCACCACCTGGATCACATAGTTGTTGCCACTCGGACAACCCGGATCGGAGAAATTGATGTCGAACTTGTAGTAACCGTTCGCTGTCGTGACCTGACCGTACTGGAGCGGATCATAGAAACAGCCTGCCGGCACCGGTGTGCTGCCGCTCGCGTCGAGCAAGGTAACGGTTGCGCCGGCAATCGCCGATCTCGCGACCGAGTCGTAAATTACGCCGTTCGGATCGATCGGCAGGTTCAGGGCCAGGAGATTGCTGCCCGCCATGACGACAATTTCGTCGATGCGTTGCAGGCCGTCGGTGAAATCCGAATCCGCCTGACCGAGCATGGCTGTCCTGATGCCGGCACCGGGCGAACTGAACCGCAGTGAATACTGGTCCGGCGTCAGGTAGTTCGGCACCACGCCCGCCATCAGGAAGTTGCCGCTCGAATCGGTAATGACCGAGCGTATCGGCTGGCCGTTAAGGAGTAATTCGACGGTCCATCCTTGCAGCAGTCGCTCCACGCTGTCCGCTGTATCGTCGAAATCCGCGTCGTGCCACACGGTGCCGCTCAGCATACCGAAGCCCACCACAGCGCCAACGTCGATCGTGACACTCGCCGTAGCGTATTGTGTCGGGTCGTTCCACGTGACCTGTGCGGTGTTGGTCACGGGCGTGCCGTCCACGAGCGTCGGATTGATGATGGCCCGGAATCGGAGCACTGCAGTTGCACCAGGGTTCAACGGGCCGTATTCAGTGAAGTAATCGGCAGTCAGAGCCGTGCCGGCGAAGGTCACGCCGTCCGTGAAACCGTTCAGCGTCGCAGACTGATCCACGTACGTCAGATAGCCCGGGAACGGAACGTCGAGATCGTCGGTGATCAACACATACAGCGCCGGTACGGCGCCGACGTTGGTGACCGTCACCACATACTCGAGCGTCGCGCCTGCCAGTGCTGGACCGCCGTTGACGACCGACACGGCTTTGGTGATCGTGAGTTGCTGTGCATCGCCGACGACAACCACGGTCGGCTCCGGCCCGGTCGTCGGGTTTCCATCACCGTCGGTGAGCAGGTTGGGCACTTCGACGCTGTAGACGACGGCCTGGTTCGTGATCAGGGTACCGGTGGGCGTGCCGGCATTCACCTGCAGATCGAATTGCACGACCGCCGATTCGCCGGGACTGAGTAGACCTGCGCCGGCACCCGGCAGCGGCGGAGTCAGATCGGCCGAACTGACCGGGATACCTGCAATCAGCGGGAACACGCCGCCATCAGGCTGACCGACCGGAAGTCCGTTCAGGGTCACCGTATCGGCAACGTAGGTAGTATCTGCCGGCACCGCGTCGCTCAGTTCGACAGCGGTCGCCGGAATCGTGGCGTTGTTATAGATCTGGATGGTGTAGCGCAACACATCACCCGGGTCGACGATGCCCGGAGAACCGAGATCGACCTGCAGCGCAGCCGATTTCACTGCAAAGAGCAGCGGCAGATTGCCGACGATGTCGCGGGTCGGGTCGTCGGCAACCGGCGTCCGCGGATCGTCGGACGGCAAGTCCGCGAGCCCGTAATCGATTGCACTGACAAACGCCTGGTTCGACAACACCGTGCCGTCCGGTACGTCCGGATAGACGGTCACATCGAAAGTGATCGTGGCCACATTGTTCGCAACGCCGGCATTCATCACGCCAGCCGTCGGATCCTGCGGCGCATTGATCAGGATGCCGTCGACCAACGGCAATCCGCCCGTGCTCGAATCGGGAATAGCGGCCCCATTGAGGGTCGTGCTCCCGGCAACGTAGGTGGTACTCGCCGGCAGCTGGTCGACGAGTTCCACGCCTGTAGCGTTGTCCGTGCCAACATTCTGTACCGTGATCGTGTAACGCAGGCTCTCTCCCGCCAGCAGCACGTTCGGATTGGCGCCCAGATAGGTCGAGATCTTCTCGATGCGGAAAGCAGGCGGCGATACGATCAGTATCCGCGTCGGATCCTCGTCTCCCGCAACGTTCGGATCCGCGGCGCCATTTACGTAGGGATCGTCGCTCTGCGCGACCGACAGCCCGCCGAAGCGAAGCTCGGACTGGTTGTAGACCAACGTGCCGTCGGCTATCGCCGGCACCAGATCGACCTCGAACTCGACCAGTACGCTGTCGCCGAGCACGCCGAGGCTCAAGCCATTGATGTCGAGCAGGCCGCTGCCGGCCGCGCCGCCGGCAGGATCGGTAGCGCTGGAATCCGCGCCGGCGGGGACGGTGACCACGTTCAGGGTTCCCGCCTGGAACATCGGCGCCGCGTTGAGGTGATCCAGTTCGTCGACGATGCGGAAGCCGTCGAGCGGCGTGTCGCTCAAGTTCTCGATTCGCAGCCGGTAGCGCAGGGTGTCGCCGGGGGTCGCCACGGTCGCCGGGTCCTCGCCGCTGGTGACGTTGACGACCGTCTTCTCGAACAGCAGCAC
>JAHKKM010000279.1 GCA_020027645.1 Pseudomonadota bacterium | reverse complement strand
TGACTCGGCCACATTGGCATCGGGAAATTTGCCCAGGTCTTCGGCAGCAATCGAATCCACGATGACATCGGCGTTGCGTTTAATTTCGATGGATTTTTCCAGGCTGGCGCGAAAGCCCGTGACCACAACCTCTTCAAGTTGCTCGTCCTTCGATGCAGTACTTGCTGGCGCTCGCGCGCCTTGCGCCATGGCGGTCGCAGCACACAGTGTTGCAGCGAGTGTGGAAACTGTCTGGCCGACTCTGTTCATTTCCCCCTCCCCCCTCGAGTGCGGCCGCTGACGGTCATACCGACGGCCTGTTGTATTCAGGGCGGGAGATTGAGCGCGGCTGACATGCGCGACAAATGAAATATTCCGAGATTTGTATAGAGATTTTGTATACATGCACGGAGGGCCTTCCTCAGCGCATGCGGAAGAGCAACTATCTGGCTGCTGTAGGGTAGAGCCGACTCGCTACATTGCGCAGCTCGGCGAGCATGAGCTGCGCACCGGGCGACAAGGGCTGCTCACGTCGCGTGACGATGCCAAAAGTACCGATTTCTATGCCGACGTCTTCGATCAGCACCGTGAGCACGCCGCTGTCGCAGTCGGACTGCACCGTCTCCTTGGGCAAGGCGACGACCATGTCGGTGGTTCGCAGCAGACTGATGATCACCGGCAGCGAAAAGCTCTCGACCAGGTTGCCAGGCGCGGACAGGCCGCGTTGCAGAAACTCGGCAACCAGCCGATCGCGAATCAGGCTACCCGGCGGCGGCAAAATCCAGCCTTGATCGACCAGATCCTGAAGCCGCAGATCACTGCACCCCGCCAGGGGATGATGCGTCCCGGCGATGACCGAATGACGTTCGTCGGCCAGCGGTTGGGTCTGCAATTCCTCGGCGCCATGTGAATCGAGGATGCGGGCAATCACGATGTCGAGTTCGCCCTTGAGCAGCTTTGCGATCAGCGGCTTGCTGTAGTCCAGTTCGACGGCGACCAGAATGCCCGGGCGTTTCTGTTTGAGTTGCGCCACCGCCATGGGCACCAGATTGGTCCCTGGATTCAGGACGGTGCCGATCGATGCCTGGCCGGTGAGTCCCGACTTGAGCGCGGCAATCTCCTCCTGCGCGCGACTGATTTCAGAAAGCATCGAGCGTGCGCGGCGAATCAGGATTTCGCCATACCAGGTCGGTGTAACGCCTCGCGCCTGGCGCTCGAAAAGCGGAACGCCGAAGGTTTCCTCGAGCTCGTGCAATAGTTTGGAAGCGGCGGGCTGCGTCATGCCGGCAGCGTTCGCAGCGCGCAATACCGAGCGGTATTCATCGAGATAGACCAGCAGAACGATCTGCCTGGTTTTCAGCCGCGAGCGGATGAACCCATTGGTGGGAAGCTTGGCCATCTGGCCGGAGATGCTAGTAGGCTTATCGAAATTAGTATAGGTACGGCTAAATATCTCATTTGCCGGATATGCCTGAAACGAGCGAAGCTGCGCCAACGTCATCGACGGCAGCTCTATCACGAATAGACAACGAGTTGGACCATGTTCTGGAGTCCGAAATTTCCCCTGATCGCGATCCTGCGCGGCATCCGTCCTGATGAGACCCTCGCGCATGTCGGCGCGCTCGTCGAGTTGGGGTTCGATGCCATCGAGATTCCGCTCAACTCACCCGATTGGCAGACCAGCATCGGCCTCGCGGTCGAGCATTTCGGCGCGCATGCCTGGATCGGTGGCGGCACGGTGCTGACGAACGCCGAGGTCGATACCCTGGGTGATCTGGGGGCACGCCTGGTGATCGCACCCAACACGCGAACGGCACTGATACGCCACGCCGTCGCAAACAACATGCAGGTCATCCCGGGCGTCGCCACACCCAGCGAGGCTTTCGATGCGCTCGATGCCGGCGCGCATGCGTTGAAGATATTTCCGGCCAGTACCTACGGTCCGGATTTCGTACGCGCCATCCGTGCCGTATTGCCGCCTGTGCCCCTGTATGCGGTCGGCGGTGTCACGCCGGACAATCTGGCCGGATATCTGGCGGCCGGCTGCACCGGCGCGGGACTCGGCAGTCAGCTATATCAACCGCAGCAATCTCTCTCTCAGACGAAAGCCATGGCACAGGCCTTCATGCAAGCTTTCCGGGCAGCAACTCCATGAAAATCGTTCGACTCACTACCTATCGTGTCGCGCCGCGATGGATGTTCCTGAAAATGGAAACCGATGCCGGCATCAGCGGCTGGGGCGAACCCATCGTCGAAGGACGCGCACGCACCGTCGAGGCGGCCGTGCACGAGCTATCGGAATACCTGATCGGCAAGGACCCGGCGCGCATCAATGATTTGTGGCAGGTCCTGTACCGTGGCGGTTTCTATCGTGGCGGCGCCATTTTGATGAGCGCCATCGCCGGTATCGACCAGGCGCTGTGGGACATCAAGGGCAAACTGCTCGGCGTGCCGGTCTATCAGTTGCTCGGCGGCCTGGTGCGCGATCGCATGAAGACCTACAGCTGGGTCGGCGGGGACCGTCCTGCCGACATCATCGCCGGCATCCGCAAACTGACGGCCGCGGGCTTCGATACCTTCAAGCTGAACGGCACCGAAGAAATGGGCCTGATCGACACGCCGCGTGCGGTGGATGCGGCCGTCGCCAAAGTGGCTGAAATATACGGCGCCTTCGGCAACTCGATCAGCTATGGCGTGGATTTTCACGGCCGCGTCAGCGCCCCAATGGCCGGCATATTGCTGCGCGAACTCGAACCCTTCCGGCCTTTGTTCGTCGAAGA
>JAHKKM010000278.1 GCA_020027645.1 Pseudomonadota bacterium | reverse complement strand
ATCACGCAGGGCCGTACGCCCAAATTTGTCCGAAATTTCATGATTGGCCATGATTCGCCGCTGGATGCGCTGCGGGATTACGTCAAGGCGGTGAAGCAAAGGCAGTATCCTGCCGCTGAACACTGCTTCTCCTGACGCAGGACCCCTTTTTTTCACAAAGCGAAATCGGTCGAGTGCAAATAATCAGCAAGGCAGACCAGCTACGCGAAAAGCTCGGCGTATGGCGCGCGGCCGGCGATCGCATCGCAATGGTTCCGACCATGGGAAACCTGCACGACGGTCATCTCAGCCTGATCCGGATCGCGAAGCAACACGCCGACCGCGTCGTTGTTTCCATATTCGTCAATCCGACCCAGTTTGCGCAAGGCGAAGACTTCGAGAATTACCCTCGCACGCTGGAACGTGACCAGCTGAAACTGAAGAAGGTCAGTGCGCATTTGCTGTTCGTACCCGAGGTCGAGACGATCTACCCCTTCGGTCTCGACAGGGCGACCACGGTGAGCGTACCTGCATTCAGCCAGGACCTCTGCGGCTCGTTCCGCCCGGGCCATTTTGACGGTGTCGCCTCGGTGGTCACCCGGCTGTTCGCACTGGTGCAACCGGACGTGGCGGTATTCGGCCAGAAGGACTATCAGCAGCTGCTGGTCATACGAAGGCTCGCGGAAGACCTGAACCTGGCTGTGCAGGTGATCGCCGGACCGACGCTGCGTGAAAAGGACGGGCTCGCCATGAGTTCACGCAACCAGTACCTGACAGACGCGGAGCGCAAGATCGCACCGGCGCTGCACCGGGTATTGAGCAAGACGGCCGAGGCATTGCAGTCGGGAAATCGTGATTTTGCAGTGCTGGAAAACCAGGGCCTCAAGGAATTGCAGGCATCCGGTTTCACTCCGGATTACGTAAGCATTCGTCACGCGGAGAGTCTTGCCGTACCTGGCCATGACGACGGCCAACTGGTGGTGCTGGCGGCTGCACACCTCGGTGCGGCGCGCCTCATCGACAATGTGCTGGTGGAGATCTGACGAGAATCACGCCGGGTCGCCCGCAATGCGGGCTCCTACGGCGGGGATTCCTAGCTGGAAACGGCGTCCCGGCCGGCGTTTTTTGCCCGATACATTGCGTCATCGGCAGCACGAAGCAGCGATTCGAAAGTTCCGTTTTCCTCAAGCTCTGCCACCCCAAGCGAAATCTTCACCGGAACCTGGATCAGTGAATCACCAATTGCGCCAGTAGTGCCGGACACGGCGCTGCGTACCCGGTCGGCAATTACCATTGCTTCCTTGACCTTGACTCCGGGCAACAGGACCGAGAATTCGTCTCCACCGTAACGCACCAGCAGATCACGTGGCCGGAACTGCTTTTGCAGTACGTGAGCGACAGCGGAGAGCGCGCGATCACCGGCGACATGACCGAATCTGTCATTGAACGACTTGAACTGATCGACATCGATCATGATCATGGACACCGGCGACTCGCTTTGCACACAACGGGCGATTTCGCGTGGAAACGCCTCTTCCATCGCGTGACGGTTGCTCAGTCCGGTCAATGCATCGGTCCTGGCATGCCGCTCGAATTTTCTCAGATCGCCGAAGCTCTCCGCGATGAAATTGTTGTGACTCCGGACTCGCTCGGACAGGAGGACCAGCAGGTTCTTCGAGAATTCGTGCGACGCGTTGACCATTTCCCAGAGTATGGTCTGATGGATTGCAAGCAGATGGGTCGGCTCGGCAGCCAGTACGTAGGCCGACGGATCCCGGTCCTCGATAATCGACATTTCGCCGACACAGGCGCCGACATCGATGGTGACGAGAATCGGCGCATCCGGCGAGCCAACGTGCACGTTTAAGCGGCCGGACAACAGCAGGAACACGTATTCGTTCTTGACCCCCGGCGAAAGCAGCAGTTCGCCGGCCGCGACGTCCCGGCGCTCACACCGCTGCAGCAGGCCTTGCACATGGTCCGGATTGACGCCATGAAAAAGCTCCAGGCCGGAAAGCAGCGAGCGTTTGTAGTCTGAATTGATCGCAAGCGATGGTACTGACACGTCTTTCCCTATGCGGTATTTCTGCAGCTTCGGACAGAAAATCGACGGCCAGGGCACCATTGCCGGGCGCAGTCACAAAGAACCCGAAGACTATTGTGAAATCCATCACAATGAAAACCTGTATTGCGTCAACAATCGTTGATTGCGTTCTCAATTCACTAATTCTGATCGGCTGTACCAGATAGTGCTTCACGACGCGCCGTGAGCCATTTACGGCCCTTCGCCGGCGTCGAACGGTCCGCTCATAGCCCGTGCTGTTCGAGTGCCCACCGTGCGTGCTCGCGCACCAGTTCCGATGGATGGTCCTGCTTTTCGCGCAATGCGGCCGTCACCTGCGGTGAGGACTCCGCATTGCCGAGTGCAACGGCGATATTGCGCAGCCAGCGTTCGTAGCCGATGCGGCGTATGGCGCTACCTTCGGTCTTTTGCAGCCAGGTATCCTCAGTCCAGCTGAAGAGTTCCGTGAGCTCGATGTCGTCGAGACCATGTCGCGGCCGGAAATCGGCTTCGGCGGTCGGTGTAGCGAACTTGTTCCACGGACAACACAGCTGGCAGTCATCGCAGCCGTAAATACGATTACCGATAGGCTTGCGCAATTCGAGCGGAATACTGCCGGGCAATTCTATGGTCAGGTAGGAAATGCAGCGGTTGGCGTCAAGCCGGTACGGCGCGACGATGGCTTTGGTCGGACATACATCCAGGCAGGCCTGGCAACTGCCGCAATGCGACTCTTCCGCAATATCGGGTGGCAAGCGCAGGTCGGTGTACAGCTCGCCGAGA
>JAHKKM010000098.1 GCA_020027645.1 Pseudomonadota bacterium | reverse complement strand
ACCTTGCCGTTATCGATTTGCGCGAGGCGGCATTGCGCGTGCTGCGATTCCCGGCGGTTGCCGACAAGTCGTTCCTGATTCACATCGGCGATCGGACAGTGGGTGGCCTGTCGGTACGCGATCAATTGGTCGGCCCCTGGCAGGTTCCGGTCAGCGATGTCGCCATTACAGCGAGCGGTTATGAAAGCGCGACCGGCGAGGCCATGGCTATGGGCGAACGCACGCCGGTTGCAGTGATCGATGCACCGGCGTCCGGGCGCCTGGCGGTAGCGGAAGCTGTGACCAATATTGCCGCCGCTGCAATCGACGACATTCGCGATATCCGGCTCTCGGCCAACTGGATGGCGGCCGCCGGTCACCCGGGCGAAGATGCGAGGCTGTTCGATACCGTCAAGGCGGTCAGCAGCGAGCTTTGCCGGGCGCTCGGTATTGCCATCCCGGTAGGCAAGGATTCCCTGTCGATGCGCACTCGCTGGACGGATACCGGTGTTGCGCGCCAGGTCGTTGCACCGGTGTCGCTGATCGTTACGGCGTTTGCGCCAGTGAGCGATTTGCGGCGCCACCTGACACCGCAATTGCAGCGAACCAATGAACCGAGCTGCCTGTTGCTCATCGATCTGTCTCGGGGTGCGAACCGGCTGGGCGCCTCCTGCCTGGCACAGGCCTTCAACAGACCTGGCGGCGCGGTCGCCGATCTCGATCATCCGCAGCAACTCGCCAATTTCTTTGCGGCCATTCAGTCTTTGAATCGTCACGGACTGATCCTGGCTTACCATGATCGCTCCGACGGTGGACTGTTCGCGACGGTGGCGGAAATGATGTTCGCCGGCCGTCTCGGGGTGTCCATGACACTGGCAGGCTCGGATCGCGACATGCTGGCGCAATTGTTCAGTGAAGAGCCGGGTGCGGTCATCCAGGTTGCGAGAAACCTCCTTGCCGAGGTGCAGGAAGTGTTGCAAGAGTTCGACACTGCCTGGGTCGAACTCGGCCAGGTGACTGCCGCCGATGAACTGTCGATTTACAACGATGATGAAGTGGTATTGCGCCTGAGCCGTCTCGAAATGCAGCGTTGCTGGTCGGAAACCAGCTACCGTATGCAGGCGTTGCGCGACAACCCGCAGACTGCGAAGGAAGAATTCGACCGTATCCTTGACGAGGCCGATCCCGGTCTCAATGCGCGCCTGACTTTCGATGCGCAACTGGATATTGCCCGTCCGTACATCCGCAAACCGGCGCCGCGGGTGGCAATCCTTCGCGAACAGGGGGTGAACAGCCAGTACGAAATGGCTGCCGCATTCATCCGGGCAGGCTTTCAGCCGGTCGACGTGCACATGAGCGATCTTTTCGATGCGCGGGACCACCTGGGTCATTACCAGGGCCTGGTGGCTTGCGGCGGATTCTCTTTCGGAGACGTTCTCGGCGCGGGTGGTGGTTGGGCCAAATCGATTCTGTATCAGCCGGTGCTGCGCGACCAGTTCCAGGAGTTTTTTGCGCGCAGCGATACATTTTCGCTGGGCGTGTGCAACGGCTGCCAGATGATGTCGCAGTTGCGCGAGCTCATCCCGGGGGCGGAACACTGGCCGCGTTTCTTGCGCAATCGATCGGAACAGTTCGAGGCGAGGCTGAGCCTCGTAGAAATTCTGGACAGCCCGTCGATTTTTCTTGCGGGAATGAGCGGTTCCCGATTGCCCATCGCCACCTCGCACGGTGAGGGCATGGCGGTTTTCACCTCCGGGGACGACCGGGCGAACGCAGCCAGGGCGCTACGTTACATCGACAATTACGGCAACGTGGCGATGAACTATCCGGCCAATCCGAACGGTACGGTCGATGGCATCTGCGGGCTGACCACCGCTGACGGCCGTGCAACCATCATGATGCCGCATCCCGAGAGGGTTGCCATGACAGTGCAGAACTCCTGGCACCCGGCCGAATGGGGCGACGACGGACCGTGGATGCGCATATTTCGCAATGCGCGAATCGCTGTTGATTGAGATGAGCGCGCAGATTCGCGCGCAGATTCGCGCGTACAAGTGCGCGCAAATTCAGGCGGTAGGTCGCAGGGCGTCGTTGCCGTCTTCTACGAAAAAGCGGCGCACCTTGATCGCGCGCGTCAGTTTGCCCTTGCGCACGAAGCACTGGTAGAACATGTCCTTCAGCACCTCCAGCAGAACGCCGGCCTGGGCGCGATTGAGCATGGGCATGGATTCGTCGTCGCCGGTCTCGAACAACACCTTCTTGATCGGTTCGAATGTGTTGTCGTCGATTTCGGCAATGTCCTGCGCAACCATGACTTCGTCAAAGGCACGCAGCTTGCCGCTGTCCCCCATAACGCGAAATGCACTTGTCGCTGAGCGCCGGCACATCGATGCGAACGCGTTGTAGTTGTTTCCGGAATAGCAGGCCAGCGCCTCGCGGAACAGGGCTTCCGTCTGCTTCGGCAGGTAGGAAAATGGAAATCGTTCCTTGGGTCGCTCGAGCTCGATGAAATTCTGGTAGAGCTCGACGCTGTCATGATTGTATTTCTTGACGGCGAAGCGCAGGAAGATCGGCGCATGACAGGCATCGCACTGGTAAACGATGCCAACGTGTTTTGGCTTGTCCTTCACGATGAGTGCCGTGTCCGGCACCGATTGCGGCGTCATGTGGGCATAAACGCCGCAATAGGGACACTCGAGACCCAGCTGTTCGCCGGTCTGGGTCTTTATGCCCCTGTCTCGCTCGAGTGTTATTGCCATCGTTGTTTTTATCTCGTCGCTCTGCAAGTCTCTTCGGACCTGCTACGAGCGCCTTGCCAGTATATCGCCGCTTCCATTCGCTACCCTCGTTTGTTGAACATAATCAAGCGATTGTCGCCTGTCTAGCGCCAGTCGCCGACCGCTTTTTGCGCGGCCTCGTTGCCTGGCCGTGCAATCAGTGCGTCCCGCGACAGGCTGACCTCGTAGCGCGCGCCATCGGCCATGGGGACATAGGTCGCCGTGCCGTAGTAGGCGTCTATGCCGCGCGCGAGCATTGGAAAGCGTTGGGCTACCGTCCATACATCAATCGGCAGAGCGCTGCCCAGGGCATGCACGGTACGCGCTTCGGATTGCTCCCTGTCGATCTCGGAGTAGCGCCCGCTCAGTCTTTCGAGCCGATAGATCGGGTCGAGACCGAGTATCGTAAGCGGCGGCAGCCAGTTGACGAGTCGTGCATCGATCTGCCACTCATCGCCCTTGAGGTTGAAGAACTGATCTCGCTGGCCCTCCAACATTAATCGGGCCTGGAACTCATGTGGCGCAACGCTGCGGAACTCCAGTGTCGCGACCAGCTTTTCGTCCGTAAGCCTCGAATAGCTGTAGTAACTGAATGCCAGCACGGCGGCCGCTGACAGGATTGCTGCCGATGCAATGCAGCTTAAAGTCGAACCACCGGCCCGCAAGTAGCGGCCACGCCGCACACAACTGAAAGTCCGCGCCAGGAAATAGAGCGATAGAGCCAAAAATGTTCCGCAGATTGCCAGTAGCAGCGTCATTTTGCTTCCAGCCTCCTGAATTTAATGCGATGCGGCTGATTCGCATCGGCGCCGAGCCGCTTGCGACGGTCTTCTTCGTACTCGGTGTAATTACCGGCGAAAAAGCTCACCTGGCTGTCACCCTCGAATGCAAGAATGTGTGTGGCGATACGGTCGAGAAACCAGCGATCGTGTGAAATAACGATGGCAGACCCCGGAAATTCCAGCAACGCCTGTTCCAGTGCGCGAAGTGTTTCCACATCGAGATCGTTGGTTGGCTCGTCGAGCAAGAGCAGATTACCGCCGGCCTTGAGCATTTTCGCGAGATGAACCCGATTGCGTTCACCGCCCGAGAGCAATCCTATTTTCTTCTGCTGGTCGGTGCCGCGAAAATTGAATCGTCCGACGTATGCACGTGACGGCGTTTCGTACTTCCCGACCTGGATCATGTCCTGGCCGTTGGAGATTTCCTCCCAGATGGACTTGCTGTTATCGAGGCTGTCACGCGATTGATCGACGCTGGCCAGAGTTACACTGTCGCCAACCCGCACGGTTCCCGCATCCGGCTTTTCCGTGCCGATGATCATGCGAAACAACGTGGTCTTGCCGGCGCCGTTCGGCCCGATGATACCCATGATGCCGCCGGGCGGCAGGCTGAAGCTCAAGCCGTCCATCAGCAGTTTATCGCCGTAGGCCTTGCGCAAATTGCTGACCTCGAGAACGATATCGCCGAGCCTCGGCCCTGGTGGAATGTAGATCTCATTGGTTTCGTTCCGTTCCTGGTAGGCCGGTGACGACAATTCTTCGAACTGCCGAAGGCGCGCCTTGGATTTCGCCTGCCGGCCTTTCGGATTGGAGCGTACCCACTCGAGCTCGGACTGCATTGCCTTGCGGCGTGCTTTCTCGGAAGCCTCTTCCTGGGACAGTCGCTGCTCTTTCTGTTCCAGCCAGGACGAATAGTTGCCTTGCCAGGGAATGCCGTGGCCACGATCGAGTTCGAGAATCCAGCCGGCGACATTGTCGAGAAAATAACGATCGTGTGTAACGGCGATGACCGTTCCAGGGTATTCCTCGAGGAAGCGCTCGAGCCACGCCACCGATTCGGCATCCAGGTGGTTGGTCGGTTCGTCGAGCAGCAGCATATCCGGCTCCGACAGCAACAACCGGCACAGCGCAACGCGACGCTTTTCTCCACCTGAAAGCTTGCTGACATCCGCATCCCACGGCGGCAAGCGCAGCGCATCGGCCGCAATATCGAGTTTCCGGTCGAGCTCCCAGCCACCGGCCGAATCGATGGCGTCCTGCAACTTGCCCTGTTCCTCGAGCAACGCATTCATCTGCTCATCGTCCATTGGCTCGGCGAACAGCATGCTGATCTCGTTGAAGCGATTGAGCAGTGCCTTGGTTTCACCGAGGCCGTCCTCGACATTGCCTCGTACGTCTTTCGCATTATCCAGCGCCGGTTCCTGCGGCAGGTAGCCGATATGGATGCCGGGCTGCGGCCGGGCCTCGCCGTCGAACTCCTTGTCGATGCCCGCCATGATGCGCAACAAAGTCGATTTTCCCGAGCCATTCAAGCCCAGCACGCCGATCTTGGCGCCAGGGAAGAAGCTCAGCGAGATGTCGCGGAGTATGAAGCGTTTGGGTGGCACAATCTTCGCCACCCGGTTCATGGTGTAAATGTACTGGGCCATTAGCTCGCTGACTTGAATTGGAAAAGAAGACGGGCGCCATTATCCGGTATGCTGCGCCAATAGAAAACAAAGAATCACCAAGGGTGAGTTGCCGAGATGGTGGCACCGGTTTTTGTTTACAAGGGCGAGGCTCTGGCCAACTATGGATTCGGCAGCCAGCACCCCTTTGGTCTGGACCGGCACGATGTGTTTCAGTCGGTGCTCGGTCAAAGCGCTTGTGCGGAGAAAGTAACTTTCGCATCGCCGCGACAGGCGAGTGCCGATGAATTGGCGCTGTTTCATACCGCTGATTACATCAGTTTTGTCTCGCGCATGTCGGCGGCCGGGACCGGTTTCCTGGATGCCGGGGATACGCCGGCTTACCCGGGCATATTCAACTCGGCAAGTTTTGTCGTCGGCACAACGCTGGCGGCTGTCGATGCCGTCATGTCCGGTGAGGCAGGACGCGCCTTCGTACCGATTGCCGGCCTGCATCACGCGGCCCGCGACCACGCTGCCGGGTTCTGCGTATTCAATGATTGCGGTGTCGCTATCGAGTATTTGCGTCGCCGGCACAAATTGAAGCGTATCGCCTATGTCGATATAGACGCGCATCACGGGGATGGCGTGTTCTACGGATTTGTCAGCGATCCGGACCTGCTGTTTGCCGATATTCATGAAGACGGCCGTTATCTGTATCCGGGTACCGGCGCAGCGGGCGAGACCGGTACCGGCGCGGCCATCGGCACCAAGCTCAATATTCCGCTGTTGCCGGGCGCCGGCGACGCCGAATTCGATATTGCCTGGCAGCAAGTGAAGCAATACGTCGACGCCGCCGCGCCGGAGTTCATCATCATGCAGTGCGGCGCCGACAGCCTGGCCGGCGATCCCATAACGCACCTGCGTTTTTCAGAAGAGTCGCATGCCAAAGCGGCGGCTGACCTGTGTGCGCTGGCCGACCGTCATTGTGGCGGTCGGGTCGTTGCAACCGGCGGTGGCGGATACAATCGCGACAACCTCTCGAGGGCCTGGACACGGGTGGTCGAGGCGCTGGTCAACGCCCGCTAGGCCGAGGCTGCCGAAAATTGATCAAATCTGCGGCGATCGCTGCTGCGGGCATGGCTAAGCCGGTTTGCTTCGGTACAATGCGCAACCTTGATTTTGCCGCGCCGGAGCACAGCAGACACCATGTACGTCCAGACCCCGTCAATCGAAGAATTTGATGCCGAGCTGTTCGCCGCCATCGTCCATGAGGCCCGCCGCCAGGAAGAGCATATCGAGCTGATCGCGTCGGAGAACTATGCGAGCCCCCGGGTCATGGAGGCGCAGGGTTCGGTACTGACCAACAAGTACGCCGAAGGCTACCCGGGTAAACGTTACTACGGCGGTTGTGAGTACGTTGACGTTGCCGAACAACTGGCGATCGATCGCGCCAGGAAATTGTTCGGTGCCGCCTATGCCAACGTCCAGCCGCACTCCGGCTCGCAGGCGAATTTCGCCGCGTGCATGGCCCTGCTCGAACCCGGCGACCATATCCTCGGCATGAGCCTGTCTGATGGCGGTCACCTGACACACGGTTCCAAGGTGAATTTTTCCGGCAAGCTGTACAACGCCGTGCAATACGGTGTCGATGCGAAGACCGGTCTCATAAATTATGACGAGGTGCAACGACTCGCCAATGAACACCGGCCGCGACTTGTCATCGCCGGTTTTTCAGCCTATTCGCGGGTGGTCGACTGGCAGCGATTTCGCGAAATCGCCGACAGTGTCGGCGCCTTCCTGATGGTGGACATGGCACACGTCGCCGGACTTGTCGCCGCAGGTGTGTACCCGAACCCGGTGCCGATCGCCGATGTGGTGACCACTACCACGCACAAGACGCTGCGTGGCCCGCGCGGTGGATTGATACTCGCCCGCGACGACGGCGAGCTGGCAAAAAAATTCAATTCGCTGGTGTTCCCCGGCACGCAGGGCGGGCCGCTGATGCACGTCATCGCCGCCAAGGCGGTGGCCTTCCTCGAAGCGATGAGCCCGGAGTTCAAGGAATACCAGAAGCGGGTCGTGGCCAATGCGCGTGCAATGGCGCAGGCCTTCATGGAACGCGGTTACGAGGTCATATCCGGTGGCACGGACAATCACCTGATGCTGATCAGCCTGGTGGCGAAAGGCATTACCGGCAAGGACGCTGACGAGGCGCTGGGCAAGGCGTATATCACCGTCAACAAGAACACCGTGCCGAACGACCCGCGTTCGCCATTCGTAACGAGCGGCCTGCGGCTCGGCACGCCGGCCATTACGACTCGCGGCTTCGGCATCGATGAGGTGCACGAGCTGAGTCGCTGGATGTGCGATATTCTGGACGACCTGAGCAACGAAGTGCTGATTCAGCGGGTACGGGGGCAGGTCCTGGCGCTGTGCAAGCGCTTCCCGGTTTACCGCTGATCGGCAGTGCTATCCTGCTGGCAGAGATTTTTCGGTAGGTCCTGATGTACTGTCCGTTTTGCAGCCACGAAGAAACCAAGGTCATCGATTCGCGACTCGCCGGTGAAGGCCGGCAGATCCGGCGTCGACGGCAATGTCTCGACTGCAATGAACGCTTCACCACCTTCGAGAGCGCGGAGCTGGTTATGCCGCGACTGGTCAAATCGGATAACAGCCGGCAGCCATTCGACGAAAACAAACTCAGAAACAGCATGGTGCGCGCGCTGGAAAAACGTCCGGTGTCCTCCGACGACGTCGAGCAGGCCGTTGGCCGGCTGGTGCACAAGCTGCGAACGCTTGGTGAGCGCGAGGTTCCGTCGCGATTGATCGGTGACCTGGTAATGGAGGAACTGCGCAAGCTGGACGAGGTCGCCTACGTGCGATTCGCCTCCGTCTATCGACGCTTTCAGGACGTCACGGAATTCCAGGATGAAATACTGCGACTGCAGGAAATCTCGGATGCATCCGCAAGTCGCGAACAGATGTCATTGCTGCCCGAACTGCTCGGCAACAAGAAGTAGCAGGCAGCTTTAGATAAGGGGTATTGCCATGTCCGAGACTTCGAGGACCGGCTTCGATGCAGCCGACAGCCGATTCATGGCTCGCGCGCTGCAGCTCGCATGGCGCGGGCGTTACACCGCCCATCCGAACCCGCGCGTTGGCTGTGTGCTGGTCAAGGGCGGCAAGATCGTCGGTGAGGGCTGGCATCAGAAGACCGGCGAAGCACATGCCGAGACGATCGCGCTGGCCGCGGCGGGCAGCGCTGCAAAAGGTGCAACCGCCTACGTAACGCTCGAACCCTGTGCGCATCACGGCAAGACGCCACCCTGCAGCGATGCCCTGATCGCCGCCGGGACTTCCGAAGTTGTCATTGCCATGCAGGATCCTTTCCCCAAAGTTTCGGGCTCCGGCGTGGCAGCGTTGCAAAAGGCGGGCGTAACAGTGCGTTGTGGCCTCATGGAGGCCGCAGCCGAAAAGCTGAATGAAGGCTTTGTCAGCCGGGTGAAGCGCGGTCGCCCGTTCCTCAGGCTGAAAATTGCATGGCAGGGTGGATCTCACCGAAGTTTTGCGCGAGCTCGGCAAGCAACAGATCAACGACGTGCTGGTCGAGGCAGGCCGGCACCTCGCCGGCTCGCTGCTCTCTGCCGGACTGGTCGATGAGCTGGTGATTTACCAGGCGCCACATATCATGGGCAGCGAGACCAGGGGCATGTTCGAGACGCCGGACTGGTTGAAACTCGAGCAGCGTCTCGATCTGGATATCATCGATGTGCGCAAATTCGGTCGCGATACGCGGATTATTGCGCGAACAATTGCGCAACGCGACGCGCAAGACGTCGCTCGAAACATCACGGGCCCGAGTCGCATAAACTGAAGCAGGCACCGTCAGGACTATTATCGAAATGTTCACCGGCATCGTCAGGACCATGGGCACGGTTTCGCGACTGGAACCTCGCGACGGCGATCTGCGCCTGGTCGTGAATGCGCCCGGATTCGACTGGCGGGCCTACAAGGTTGGCGACAGCCTGTGCATCAACGGTGTTTGCCTGACCGCGGTCATACTGCGCAAGGACGGATTCGAGACCGATGTGTCGCGCGAAACCATGCAGGTAACGGCGTTGGCCGGCATGTCGCCGGGCGACAAGGTCAATCTGGAGCCGGCGCTTGCGCTTGGCGAACCGTTGGGCGGGCACCTGGTGAGTGGCCACATCGACTGTATCGGCAAGGTGCGCGCGCTGCGCAAGGATGCGCGGTCGCTCCGCCTGGACATCGAAATACCCGGCGAATTTACTCGCTATGCCGCGCGCAAGGGCTCGATCTGTGTCGATGGCGTGAGCCTTACCATTAATGCGGTATCGGCCAATACCATCGAGTTGAATATCATTCCACATACTGTCGAATCGACCATTATTGGCGGGTACGAGGTCGGCACACAGGTTAATATTGAGGTTGACCTGCTGGCACGGTACATCGAGAGACTATTGTCGAAGGGCGATGACGAAGACATCTCAATGGATCTCCTGAGAGAACACGGATATGCAAAATAAGACCATTACTCACCCTGGTGCTGTGAAATCACCTTTCAGCAGCATCGAGGAGATCATTGCCGACATACGCGACGGCAAGATGGTCATCATGGTGGACGACGAGGACCGCGAAAACGAGGGCGATCTACTCATGGCCGCAGAGATGGTCCGGCCGGAGGACATCAACTACATGGCGCATAACGGACGCGGGCTTATTTGCCTGACCATGACCCGCGAGCGCTGCGGCCAATTGCGCTTGCCGCTGATGGTGGATGCCACTGACCAGCGGCATGCAACCAATTTCACGGTATCGATAGAGGCCGCCGAAGGAATCACTACCGGCATCTCGGCGCACGATCGCGCGAGGACCGTGCGCGTGGCAGTCGCTGCCAATGCAAAGCCGGAAGATCTGAGTCAGCCCGGCCATATTTTCCCCGTCATGGCGCAACCGGGCGGCGTGTTGACCCGCGCCGGGCACACCGAAGCGGGCTGCGATCTGGCACGACTGGCGGGCCTGGAACCGGCCGCCACTATCGTGGAAATCCTGAACGAGGACGGCAGCATGGCGCGCCGCCCGGATCTCGAGCGTTTCTCGACCAAGCACGGCATCCGCATGGGTACCATTGCCGACCTTATTCATTACCGGCTGGAGAAGGAGCAGTACGTCGACCGGATCTCCGAGCAGGCAGTGCAGACAGCACACGGTCCCTTCACCATGTACTGCTATGACGATCGGGTAAACCAGACCGTACACATTGCGCTGGTGAAGGGCGACGTCGCATCGGTCGATGCACCGATGGTTCGCGTGCATATCCAGAACACGCTCGGCGATGTCATCGGCGTACAAAGCCGCAGTCTTGGCTGGCCGATCGACAATGCGATTCGACGCATAGCGCAGGAGGATGCCGGGGTACTCGTGGTGCTGCGCCAGAAGGAATCGGCACGTGACCTGATGGATGCAGTCGAAGGACTGGCCAAGGATGGCGATGAACTGTTGACTCGTCGCAGCGGCGCCTCGGTATTGCGCACCTACGGCGTCGGCGCGCAGATCCTGCGCGACCTGGGCGTGCATCGCATGCGGGTATTGTCCGCGCCGAAACACCTGTATGGTATCTCCGGCTTCGGTCTCGAGATTACCGAGTACGTGGAGAAATAGCGGGGCAACATGGACAAGATCAAAACCATTGAAGGTGACCTGCTGGCACGCGATGCACATTTCATAATCGTTGCCTCGCGCTTCAACGATTTCATTGTCGAGTCGCTGATCAAAGGGGCAGTGTCGTGCTTGCGCCGGCACGGTGCGAGTGACGCCCATATCGAGATTGTCAGGGTGCCCGGCGCCTATGAGATGCCGCTCGCCGTCGATAAGGTCGCGGCTACGCGCCGTGCCGACGGAATTATTGCCCTGGGTGCGGTAATCCGCGGTGCCACACCGCACTTTGATTTTGTCGCCGGTGAATGCACGCGCGGCGTAGCAGCCGCCGGCATCCGGCATGGCGTGCCGGTCGGTCTCGGTGTGCTGACTGTCGATACCATAGAGCAGGCGATCGAAAGGGCAGGAACCAAGGCCGGCAACAAGGGCGAAGAAGCGGCACTGGCTGCCATCGAGATGGTCAGCCTGCTGCGCCGGCTCGCCTGAGCCGCCAGCCACACATTCGGGGATTGATCATGAGCAAGGCCGCCTCCTCGGGTGCACGCAGCCGCGCCCGTGAACTGCTGGTGCAGGCGCTGTACCAGATGCAACTGACCGGGCATAGCGCGGACGAGCTGGCCGCCCAGTTTCACGAACGGCCAGATTATTCGCGGGTCGATCGCCAGTACTTCGATGAGCAACTCGTCGAAATCTGCAAGCACCGCAAGTCGCTGGAATCCACCATAGGCACCCTGGCTGATCGACCGGTAACACAACTGGACCCTGTCGAGCTCGGTATCCTCCTGCTCGGTATTCGCGAGCTCGAGTCGATGCCCGAGATTCCGTTTCGCGTGGTAATCAACGAAGCAGTGAACCTGGCGAAACGATTCGGCGCGGTGGACGGTCACAAGTACATCAACGCGGTGCTGGATCGGGCGGTCGCCACATTGCGCACTGCCGAGGCCCGCTGACCCGTACGGACACAGCCGGTGGATGAATTCGAACTGATTCGTCGTTACTTCGCACGAGCGGGCAGGGACCCGTCGATCGTGCTTGGCATAGGCGACGACGGCGCCATTGTCAGGCCGGACGCAGATCGTGAATTGGTGATTGTCATCGATACGATGGTCGAAGGTGTGCATTATCCCGCCGGCCTGGATCCTGCCGATATCGGCTACCGCGCCGTTGCTGTCAATCTTTCGGATATCGCCGCGATGGCCGCCCGGCCGCGCTGGATGACGCTCGCTCTGACGCTGGCCGGAGACGATGCCGGCTGGCTCGACGGGTTTTCGCGTGGTTTGTTCGAGGCAGCCGACGAATTTTCCGTTGCGCTTGTCGGCGGAGACACGACACGCGGCGACCAGACCGTTATCACGGTGCAGATCAGCGGTGACGTGATACCGTCACAAGCACTTCGCCGTTCCGGTGCAAAGCCCGGGGAAGATATCTACGTGACCGGCACGCCGGGAGATGCCGCTGCGGGACTGGCGTTGTGGGAGTCGAACAATGTGCGTAACGAAAACCAGCGTCAGCTGTTGCGGCGCTTTGCACGTCCTGCGCCGCGTGTAGAGTTGGCACGTGAACTCGCCGCGCATGCAAGCGCCGCCATCGACGTATCCGATGGACTGTTTGCGGATATCGAAAAATTGCTGGTCGCGAGCGGTGCTGGTGGCGTGATCGAGCTCGATAATCTGCCGCTGTCCGTGCCGCTGGTAGCTGTTCACGGCAAGGAAGCAGCGACGGAGCTGGCACTCGGTGGTGGCGATGACTACGAGATTGTGTTTACGGCGGCTTCAGTGAAAGCGCCTGCGATAGCCAAGCTGGCAAAGAGATTTTCGGTGCCGATAAGCAAGATCGGCACCGTGACCCGCGGCGATGCATTGCATTGCACGAGAGCCGGGCGCGAGCTTGCCTACCGGCACGCCGGTTACCGGCACTTTGTCGAGGCCTCCGATGACTGATCGTAAAACCGCGCGCGAACCAGCGGGCCAATCGGCGCGCCAAGTCGTGCGAAAAGTGCTGCAGGATCCGGTCAACTTTCTCGCTTTCGGCTTCGGCACCGGCCTTGCGCCGTTTGCGCCGGGAACCGCCGGATCGCTGGCAGGTGTTGCGCTGGCATGGCTCAGCCTGCCGCTCGCCCCCGAATGGCGCATTGTGATCGGCGTTTTCGCCTTCGTGGCCGGAATCTGGCTCTGTGGAGAAAGTGCACGGCGCATGGGCGTTCACGACCACCCGGGGATTGTCTGGGACGAGATCGCTGCGATGTACCTGGTGCTGTTGACCGTGCCACCGGAAATCGTGCTGTGGGCCTTGGCATTCGGGCTTTTCAGGCTGTTCGATGTGTGGAAACCCTGGCCGATCCGGGACCTGGATCACAGACTCCGCGGAGGTGCGGGAATTATGCTTGATGACCTCGCAGCCGCGTTCTATGCCGCGTCAATACTGGCTTTTGGCAGGTGGCTGATGTCCTGACCTGTAGGTAAAAAATGGCCCGTAATGTCACGGAATTGAAGCGAAGCACGGACGCGCCGGCCAAGATCGGCAAGTACGTGATCATCAACAAGGTCGGCAAGGGCAGCACCGGTACCGTGTACCTGTCGCACGACCCTTACTACCGTCGTGACGTCGCCATCAAGGTCTACAACATCGAAGAAAACACGGATGCGGAACGTGCCCGTGTATCACGCAAGATGTTCTTCAACGAAGCACACATGGTCGGCATGCTGCAGCATCCGAACATCATGCCGATTTATGATGCCGGCGAAGAAAATGGCAAGTATTACGTCGTCACCGAGCATGTGCAGGGCGCACGCACGCTGGCGGCCTACTGCAAGCCCGATAACCTGCTGCGTGTCGACGACGTTGTGGAGATCATCTACAAATGCGCCAAGGCACTGCACTATGCGCATGGCCGTGGCGTAATTCATCGCGACATTAAACCGAGCAACGTGATGCTGACCATCGACAACGATGTGCGCATCATCGATTTCGGTATCGCGATCTGTACCGATTCGGATATCTCGCGGATCGAGGGAATTGCCGGCAGTCCGAGCTACATGTCGCCCGAGCAGGTGCAATCCGAAGAGCTGACGCCGCGGTCAGACCTGTATTCGCTGGGGGCGGTGCTGTACGAATTATTGACCGGCTTCCGGCCGTTCCGTGCCGACAACCTGTCGAAACTTTTGCACCAGATCGTCTATGCGACGCCGCCGCCGATCCATACCTATCGCGACGATATTCCGGAAGAGCTGGAAAACGTCGTTGTCATGGCGATGCAGAAAGACTCGACGAAACGCTGCGCGACCGGCAGCGTGATGGCAGCCGACCTGACGCGCGTCTACCAGGATCTGCGTGCCAAGTACGACAGCCTCGACAACCAGGAACACTTCGACCTGTTGCGCACACTGACTTTTTTCCACGAGTTCTCCCATGCGGAGATCTGGGAAGTGCTGCGCGCCAGTGACTGGCATGAATACAAGGACGCCGAGGAGATCGTTCGCGAGGGCGAAATGGACGATCGTTTCTACATCATCGTGTCCGGACAGGCGTCTGTGGAAGCCAATGGAAAGAGCCTCGGCGTGCTCGAGGAAGGCGACTGTTTCGGCGAGACCAGCTACGTGCGCGGTGCGAAACGCACTGCATCGATCAAGGCGCAGGGTGCCGTCACCATACTCCGCGTCAGCTCGACCCTGATCGAACAGGTGTCGCAGGCCTGCCAGCTGCGCTTCAACAAGGTTTTCCTGCGGTCGATGATCACCCGCCTGCAGGGCGACGGAAACGCCAACCTCATCCTGGCCACAATAGGTATAAATACCTGCGGAATGTTATTGCGAATCATTCGCATTTCTGTAAACTAGCCTGGTACTCAGTGACTTTCGGGGCTTTTGGCAGATGACGCTCGATTCGCTTCAACGTGGCAGAAAATACGTCATCAAGGGCGTAAACAGCGCGGATCCTGTGGTGCAGCGCCTGATGGTGCTTGGCCTCGTCGAAGGCACCGAAATCGAGCTTGCCAGCGCCGCCATCGGCGGTGACCCGATCGAATACCGGATTTTTGGCAACGCCATTTCCTTGCGCCGGGAGCAGGCACGGCAGTTTGCCGTGTCATTGAAAGCCGAGGGCTGACACCTCGCCAAGCCGCCCCCGCGCCAGTCGATCACACCTCCATGCGGCCTGACCCGAAAACCACACGAGTTTCGGTCGAACGCATTGCGGTGCGCCGCCATGCTGCCGCGACGGTGGTCGTGGTCGGCAATCCGAACTCAGGCAAGAGCACGCTGTTCAATCGCCTGACCGGGCTGCGCCAGAGAACCGCCAACTACCCTGGCGTCACCGTCGAAAAACATATCGGCACCGTCCGGTTCGATGACATGGCACTCGAACTCGTCGATCTGCCGGGCATGTATGCGCTGAGCGCACATTCGCTTGAGGAACGCATTGCCGTCGATGTATTGCTGGGGCGAATGTCGGACGTCCGTCCGCCTGCGGGAATCCTTGCGGTGCTCGATACCACCAATCTCTACCAGGGTCTCTACCTGCTGCAACAATTGTTGACGCTGCATCTGCCGGTGGTTGTCGCGCTGACCATGAGCGATGCGGCACAGGCGAGCGGATTGCGAATTGACGTCGAGGCATTGCGCAAACGACTCGGCGGCGTCCCGGTGTTCCCGGTGGTGGCAACCACGGGGCAGGGCGTCAATGCTTTGCGCCATGCGCTGCACGAAATTCCGCACAGTACCGCGCCGAAACTGCCAACGCTCTGGCGTGAACTCTCCGATGCATCGGAATTATTGGCGAGGGAGATGCCGGTGACCGTGCCGCGAATCGAAATCGAACGCGCACTCATCGATCACGACAGTGTGTTTTACCGTGAGCTGGTGGAAAGGATGGGCGAGGGTGGTACTGCGCGTATCGATGCCATTCGCACACAACTCTTCGGCCAGGATCCGCCGCTGGCCAGCGAAGCACGGCATCGTTACAGCTGGGTGCGTGAGGTGCTTGCCGAGGTACAACAGAAGGCCCCGGCGATTGTTACCTGGGGTTCGCGCATCTCGTCGTGGTTGAACCGGCCCGTACCCGGAACCATCGGTCTTTTTGTGGTGATGGCGCTGGTTTTCCAGGCGGTGTTCGCCTGGGCGACGCCACTCATGAATGCCATCGACCAGGGCAGTGCAGCGCTCGGATCGCTGGTCGCCGCGATGTTGCCGCAGGGCGCGGTGGCGAGTTTTGTGTCGGATGGCATCATTGCTGGCGTAGGCAGCGTCGTCGTATTCCTGCCGCAGATTCTCATTCTGTTTCTTTTCATTATCGTGCTGGAGGACTCAGGCTACCTGGCGCGCGCCGCGTACCTTATGGATCGCGTCATGCGATCGGTCGGATTGTCAGGCCAGTCGATTATTCCCATGATTTCGAGCTTCGCCTGCGCCGTGCCCGGCATCATGGCGACCCGCGTCATTCCGAACCGGCGCGACCGCATTGCAACCATCCTTGCGGCACCGTTCATGACCTGTTCGGCGAGATTGCCGGTGTATGCATTGCTCATTGCCGCGTTCGTGCCGGCACAGCGCATCGGCTGGGTCAACTTGCAGGGCCTGGTGCTGTTCGGACTGTACGTGCTCGGCATAGTCGCGGGCTTGCTTACAGCATTGTTGCTGAGAAAAACGGCATTGCACGGACCGAAACCGCCGTTTGCCCTGATGTTGCCGGAATTTCGCCGGCCGAACCCGCGCACGGTTTTCATACAGCTCATCGGTCGGGCCATGATTTTCCTGCGACGCGCCGGCACGGTGATTTTTAGCGTTGCCGTTGTGGTCTGGGCGCTCGCGTATTTTCCCCGATCCGAAAGCATCGAAACCGAGCTGCAATTCCGTGTGACATCAGCAGAGACCAGCCTGAGCGGCGAAGCGCTGCGTTCATCTGTTGTCGTGTTGAGAAACCAGGCAGCCGCCGCGCAACTCGAGCAGAGCTTGCTCGGTCGTGCCGGCAAGGTGGTCGAGCCGTTGTTTCATCCGTTGGGTTGGGACTGGCGAATATCCGCGGCGGTGATCGCGGGGTTTCCCGCGCGCGAAGTCGTGGTCGCTGTACTGGGCACGGTTTATGCGGTTGGCAGCGAGGCCGATGAGTCGACCCTGGCCGGGAGGCTGAAGTCGGCCGCCTGGCCTGACGGCACTGCGGTATTCACCCTGCCGATGGTCATCGGCCTGTTGATCTTTTATGCCTGCTGCCTGCAATGCGCCGCGACTCTGGCGGTGATTCGCCGCGAAACCAACAGCTGGCGCTGGCCGGTATTTGCCTGGTGTTACATGACGACTATTGGTTACACCGGCGCTCTGATCGCGTACCAGATCGGCACGCCCTGACCATTACGCGAGCGCCACAGCCGCGCCGAAAGAAAGCATTCAGTCTTCGTTTTCGTCTTCGAAAGGTTGCAGGTTTTCCCCGCCTGCGCTCTTCATCAGGATTTCAACCTTCTGCTCCGCATCCTTCAGCGCTGACTGGCAGCCCCGGGTGAGCTTGATTCCCTGCTCGAACTTTTGCATCGCCTTCTCCAGCGGCAAGTCCCCGCTTTCGAGCTCTTCGACAATGGCCTCGAGCTCGGAGAGCGATTTCTCGAGGTCGATAGATTTCTTGCTGCTCATCGTGGATGCGTCTCCGCGGCTTCGGTTTCGCGGTTACGCTACAGCGCAGTAGATACAGCGTCAACGCGCAGCACGCCAGGTTGACACGGCGCAGGGCGCGGCATAAAGTGTCTGTCCCTTAGACTAAGTCTAAAGAGTTGTCCAAGTTCTGAGAGGAGCCACCATGTCACTGAAAGGCAGCAAGACAGAAAAGAATCTGAAGGATGCATTTGCCGGGGAATCCCAGGCCAATCGCCGCTACCTGTATTTCGCGGCGAAAGCGGATGTCGAAGGCTACAACGACGTTGCAGCCGTATTTCGTTCGACTGCCGAAGGTGAAACCGGCCACGCTCACGGTCATCTTGAGTACCTCGAAGAGGTCGGTGATCCGGCAACCGGCTTGCCTATCGGACCAACGTCCGCAAACCTGAAAGCGGCAATTGCCGGCGAGACGCACGAATACACCGACATGTATCCGGGTATGGCAAAGGCAGCGCGCAACGAACACTTCGAGGAAATCGCTGACTGGTTTGAAACCCTGGCCAAGGCCGAGCGGTCGCACGCCAACCGTTTCCAGAAAGCACTCGATTCGCTGGGAGACTAGGCAGCCGGGCTGTCGCGCCGGACAACCGGCCGGCAGCAGCAGCATGAGCACTCCATCCGACAAACGCGAGGGCAGCCTCGAGGCACCGACTCGGCATCCGATCGCCTGGCAGTCGGACGAATTCCATGATGAGTCCCTGCTGAACCAGGAACTCGAGCGCGTGTTCGACATCTGCCATGGATGCCGGCGCTGCTTCAATCTTTGCAATTCGTTCCCGACCCTGTTCGATGCGATCGATGCATCGGAAAGCTCGGAGCTCGATTCCGTACCGAAAGAAGTCTTCTGGGACGTAGTGGACCATTGTTACCTGTGTGACATGTGCTACATGACCAAGTGTCCCTACGTGCCGCCTCACGAATGGAATGTGGATTTCCCCCATCTCATGTTGCGCGCCAAGGCGACTCGCTTCAAAAAGCACGGCGCCAGCCGTCGCGATCGCATCCTGACCTCGACCGATGCGATCGGCCGCTTTGCCGGCATTCCGATCATCGTGCAGGCAGTCAACGCCGCCAATCGCAGTCCGACCGGGCGAAAGCTGCTGGAAAAAACGCTTGGCGTGCATCGCAACGCACTGGTGCCGCCGTATCATGCAAAGACGGCGCGCAAACGCCTGAAATCACATCTCGGCAAGAACGGCGATGCCGCACGTGCGAGCGACGAGACGCGCGGCCGGGTGGTGCTGTTTGCGACCTGCTATGGCAATCGCAACATGCCGGCACTGGCAGAAGACCTGGTAGCGGTTTACGAACACAACGGTATTCCGGTTGCACTGGCACAGAAAGAAGCCTGCTGCGGCATGCCGAAACTGGAACTGGGCGATCTCGACGCCGTGAAGCGGGCCAGGGACGCCAACATTCCGCAACTGGTCGCTTGGGTAAATCGTGGCTGGGATATCGTTACACCAATCCCGTCCTGCACTCTCATGTTCAAGCAGGAACTGCCGCTGATGTTTCCCGATGACGACGACGTGCTAAGGGTTCGCGACGCGATGTTCGATCCCTTCGAGTACCTGATGTTGCGCCACAAGGCCGGTTTCCTGAAGACCGAGTTCAGCAACACGCTTGGCAAGGTGTCTTACCAGGTGCCGTGCCACCTTCGTGTGCAGAATATCGGCCTGAAGACTCGCGATATCCTGTCGCTGGT
>JAHKKM010000277.1 GCA_020027645.1 Pseudomonadota bacterium | reverse complement strand
GCTGGATGGCGTTGTCGAATCCGAAGCTCGCGCAACTCATCACGGATACGATCGGCGAGAATTGGATCAAGGATCTCGGCAGGCTCCGGGAACTCGAGCCCCTCGCCAGCGACAGCGGATTCCGCGGCCTGTGGCGCGACATCAAGCACGACAACAAGAGTCAGTTCGCCGCGCTGGTAAAGGGCAAGACCGGCATTCTGGTCGACCCCGACTCGATGTTCGACGTGCAGGTCAAGCGTATCCACGAATACAAGCGCCAGTTGCTGAACCTGCTGCATGCCGTACATCTGTATGACCGCATTCGCCGCGGGGACGGCGATCAGCTCGTTCCTCGCGCGATCATTATTGGCGGCAAAGCGGCACCAGGCTACTTCATGGCGAAAGACATTATCCGTTGCATCAACTATGTGGCGCGGGTCATAAACGCCGACCCTATTACGGAAGACCGGCTGCGATTGATATTTTTCCCTGACTACAACGTTTCCGCCATGGAGCTTATATGTCCGGCGGCCGATCTGTCGGCACAGATTTCAACCGCCGGAAAGGAAGCGTCCGGTACCGGAAACATGAAGTTCATGATGAACGGGGCAATAACCATCGGCACGCTCGACGGTGCGAATGTCGAAATACTGGAGGCTGTCGGTTTCGAAAACTTTTTCCTTTTTGGCCTGACGGTTGAACAAATTCACGAACTACAGGGACGGTATGACCCGCGCGCCATCATCAATGCCGATCCGGATTTCGTCCGGGTCATGACGCTGTTGCAAGGCGGGCATTTCAATCCCACGGAACCCGGCATTCTGGATAGCGTCATCCAGTCGCTGCAGCAGCCGTGGGACCCGTGGATGACGGCCGCCGATTTTCGGACATTCGTCGATGCTCACCGGTCCGCGGAGGCAGCCCACGCGGACAGCGACCGCTGGACGAAGATGAGCATTCTGAATACAGCGGCCGCGGGCCGGTTCTCGACCGACCGGACCATACGGGAGTACAACGACGACATCTGGCGCCTGAAAGAAATCGAGCTCAACGGAAAATGATCCAGAAACGACGCCCGAATTCCGGGCGAGCGAAATTCGGTGGCGGGATGGTCATTGGTCACGCCGACTCGCTGGGCGCGACATTCGATGGGGAAGGCGTCAACTTCGCGATCTTTTCCGAACGCGCCGAATCGGTTGTGTTGTGTCTTTTCGACAGCGAGCGCCGCGAATCCGCGAAATTCGAGCTCAGCAATGCCAAGGACGGCGTCTGGCACGGTTACCTGCCACGCTGCCAGCCCGGACAGCGTTACGGATACCGGGTACACGGGCGCTACGCACGAGACGAGGGCCTGCGATTCAATGCAAACAAGTTGTTGATCGATCCGTATGCGCGGGCGCTCGATGGCCAATTCGCCTGGTCTCCGGCGGTGTTCGACTACGTCAGGAATGGCGACGATTATCTGCCTAGTGAAACCGACAGTGCCGCGTTCGTGCCGAAGAGTGTGGTCACTGCCACCCATAAGCCTCGCATGCGCAGCAAACCAAAGATCCCCTGGTCGCAGACCATCCTCTACGAAGCCAATGTCCGTGGGTACAGCATGCGCCATCCGCAAGTCCCGGAAGCGGATCGCGGCACCTTCCGCGGCATGAGCCACGCGGCGATCCTCGCCTACATCAAGTCGCTCGGCATCTCCAGCGTCGAGCTCATGCCCGTTCAGGAATTCATCGACGAGGAGCAGCTGGTTAGGCGCGGCCTGCGAAATTACTGGGGCTATAACAGCGTGAATTTCTTTACGCCGGCCGGCCGTTACGCCACCGGCGAGGCATCTGAAGAATTTCGCGACATGGTGAATGCCATTCACGATGCCGGCCTGGAAGTCATTCTTGACTTTGCCTGCAACCATACCGGCGAGAGCGACACCTGGGGTCCAACAATTGCATTTCGCGGCATCGATAACCTGTGTTACTACAGCACCGTGCCCGATAAACCCGGCGATTACGTCAACGACACCGGCTGTGGCAACACTGTCAATGTCGATCATCCACGGGTTCAGGAGCTCTTGATCCAGAGCCTGCGGTACTGGGCGAGCGACATGGGCGTGGACGGTTTTCGTTTTGACCTTGCCAGCGTGCTCGGGCGGACACGCGCGGGCTTTACCGATCGGCACCCGCTGTTGCAATCCATTGAAAAAGATAAAGTGCTGGCAAAGGTCAAGCTGATCGCCGAGCCCTGGGACATCGGGCCCGGAGGCTACCAGCTCGGCCGGTTTCCGCTTCATTGGCACGAATGGAACGACAGGTACCGCGATTCGCTGCGGCGCTTCTGGCGCGGCGATCCGGGCGAGGCTGCCGAATTCGCCAGGCGCCTGCACGGATCGGCTGACATTTTCGAATCGAGCGGCCGCGGCCCCGACGCCAGTATCAATTTTGTTACGGCACATGACGGGTTCACGCTTGCCGACCTGGTGAGTTACGAACATCGGCACAACGAAGCAAATGGAGAAAGCAATCGCGATGGTCATGCGCAGAATCACAGCTGCAATTACGGGACAGAGGGCGGGACCGCTGATCCGGTCATCAACGCGACTCGTCGCCGTCAAAGGCTCAATCTTCTCGCATCATTGTTGTTTTCCCAGGGCGTGCCGATGCTGCTCGCCGGGGATGAATTCGGCAATTCCCAACAGGGCAACAACAACGCTTACGCACAGGACAATGCGACAGGCTGGCTCGACTGGTCCGGCCTTGCTGCGGATCCGGATTTTCACCAGCGGGTGCGGGAATTCATCAGGTTGCGAAACGACACGACGCTGTTGCGTCAGGAGCGCTACCGGCATGGCAAGTTGCACACCAACACCGACCGGCGG
>JAHKKM010000276.1 GCA_020027645.1 Pseudomonadota bacterium | reverse complement strand
CGGTCCGGCGCTCCAGGTCCCCTGATGCGGGGTAACGCGCAAGCTCCGCCTCCACGGTGTACGCCGCTTCATCGAGGTAACCGCCGGCTCGAATAAGGTCGCTTACCCGCATGTTCGCTTCTAACGGATAAGCGCCGGGTGCGCGGACCCGGCCGCCGATACCGACTTGGGGCGCCGGCTCATCGTGCCGCGCCTGCAGGCGCAACTCATTGAGGATCGGGTCGATCAAGGTGCTGCGCTCACCTTCCTGGTCGAACACGAGAACTTGATCGAGCGGCTGCAGGGCCACGTCGTACTCGCCGCCTGGCTGCGCAAAAGCTTTCGCAAGGTTGGCCGACAACACACTGATGCGTTGCGTGGCCAGGTCTTCGCGTCGAATCAGGACGTAATGAAGGTCGGCTTTCGGTTGCAGGTCGCGAATCGAGGGAATGAGGGTGGTCAGGCGCATGCCGGGAGCCCACTGGAACGGTCCGTCGCGATACACGTGACCCGACAGCACCACCACGTCCTCTTGCTTCTCCAGCACCGAGTACACACGCACGGTGTCCTCGCCCGACACGCGTTGCTCGAGTCCTGCGGCAGTCGAGAGATCGACATCGATGATGGTGCGTTCGCGCTTCTCGTTGATGCGTTCGATCTGCGAAGCTTCCGGGTATGCACTCGGCAACATACCGCCGGCGAGGCGCACGATGTCGCCCACGGTGCCCGTGCCTTTCAATTCGTAAATGGCCGGCCGGCGCACCTTGCCGTCGATGCCGACACGGGTTCCAACCGGCGGAATGAAGATCACGTCGCCGGGCTGCAGACGTGCATCGCCGCTGGTATCACCGCGCAGCAGCAGGTCATAGAGATCGAGCGTCGTGACCTGCTGTCCGCTTCGCTTCAGCTGAATATTTCTGAGTGAACCGATTTCCTTGATGCCGCCGCTGACAAACAGCGCATTGGTCATGGTCGACAGCGCGCTCACCGTATAGGAACCGGGCCGATTCGCATCACCGAGAATGAAAACCCGAATGGAGCGCAAGGCGCCCATGGTGATGTTGGCGCGCACACCGATCATCTGTTCGGCGATGCGTTGCTGCAAAGTCTCTTGCAGGGCCGTGAATTGCAGTCCTGCGACGGTGATCGGGCCGAGCTGTGGGACATTCAGAACGCCGTCCCGGCCGACCACCAGGCTGTATTGCACATTCTGATTACCGAACAACTGCAATTCGACCGTGTCGCCCGGGCCGATGACATACTCGACCGGCACCGGGATGTCGGTCGCGGGCGCAAAGGTGGTCGGTACCCCGGCGAACAGGTCATAGCCGAACGGTTGCAGTCCCTCAGCTTCCACGGGTGCGGCCGTACCAGGCAGCGGCATCTCAGGAACTGTGGTTTCAGGAACAACCAGGGTCGGCTGGGTCAGCGGCGGCTGGCTCTGTTCGGTCGGTGCATCGAGTGCATCGAGAATGGCGGCGCGCTGTTCCGGCGTCATTTGCTCGAGCTGTCGCAGCTGCTCGGCGGTCTGGGCGTAGACCGGCTGGCTTGCCGCCAAAGCGATCATCAGCCAGGGCAACGCCCGGGCCGTCCTTTGCAAGGATTGCAGTTGGGTTCGAATTCTTTTCATTATTTCAACATCATACCGAAGGTCTTTCAGTAATCACTACGCCATTGTATGAACGCTTTGCCGTCGTCGCTACTGTCTGTCACATCATTCCCATCGTAGCGGTCGAACCCCAGCCCGAACTCGAGCCGACCGTAGCGAAACACCCGGTAATGCAGCAGCTCGATATTCAGCACATCCTGTGGCAGCGGGGTCAGGCTGTTGGCCGGGTCCGCTGCTCCGCCGCGGTTCAGGCGGCCAGCGCGCACGATACCCTGAAACGAGTTCCCGGACTCGTTCACCAGCAAGAATCCCAGCGTTGCGACCCGGGCGTCGTTATCCGCCGCATGGCCTATGACCCTGCCACGATAGCGGTAGCCGGTCTCGTAGATGAAATGGTTGTAGGCGCAGTTGAATCCGGGTGCACTGTCATAGAAGTTGCAGGTCGTCTCGACCGCCTCGCCATACAGCCGGTACGACCAGCGATCGCTTAACTGACCGTAATTCTCGATGCCCAGTTGTGCGATGTAACGGCTAGGAAATCCGCCCGCTTCGTCCTCCGCCATGAACTGCCCGTAGACCGCGAGCGGCAGGCTTATCGGTGTCATCGACCAGCGGAAATCCAGCGCCGCCGTCTGGTTGCCGGGTTCGTCCTCGGCTGCAAGATCGTCGCCGCGATTGTCATTGCCGATGAGCAGATTCCAGAAGGTCTCGAGATCGCAGGGCCGGCCATCGCCGCACCACTGGGCGGTTCGCGAGATGCCGATCTCGAGTGACGACAACGGGCGAACGGCCGCACGGAAGCCGAGAAATTGCGCATTCGGCACCGCCCGTTCCTCTTCGAGGAAACCCCACAGCAGACTTAAGTCCCAGGGCCCGATCCAGCTCAGCCATTTGGTGTCGAACGGCTGGGTGAAATTCCTATCGAAGGTAATGGCAGGTATCGGCCGGGCGTTATTCGACAGGATCAAGCTGCCGTCCCAGCCCGGCCCCCACCAGCGATCGAGCGTGCTGGCGGCCAGTGTGTAATTGCCGATCGCCATCGCGAGCTGGCTGCCGTCGAGGCGCAGCGTCTCGCCGTCGGATGCGTTGTCCACCCCGGTCACGTTGACATCGGCACTGAAGCGCTCGCCGGTCCAGGACAGGCCTGCCGACAGTTCAGCGTCTTCGCGCGGCGTATTTTCAAAGGAACGTATTCGTGAGGCATTGGCGCTCGCCGCGGCCCTGGCACGATAGCGCGTCTGATCGAGCGCGGTGTCCCAGCTCACCTTGGCA
>JAHKKM010000097.1 GCA_020027645.1 Pseudomonadota bacterium | reverse complement strand
TTCCGACAACATATAAAAGGGTCGGTGCATCGGGAATCTGCCGCATGAGTTCCGGGTAGTCGGGCGATTCCGGATGAATGAGATAATGCGTATCCGCGCGAAGCCAATCACGAACTTCGCTGATCCGCGCCTCGTCCGGATGCAGAATGGCATCGCGGAGTGACTCCGGAAGCGCTTTGCGGTCGGCCGAGACTATGGCTGGGCCGCTGCCGTGCTCCTGCAGCAATTGCGCCAGCGCATCTTCGCGCAATGGCGCCATGCTCAGGATCAGCCATGCCCTGTCCGTGTCGTTCACTTGAGAGTTCCCCACAACATCAGCCGTTCATAATTTGCCGGCAAAAAAAAGCGGCGCTCCCTTACCGAGAGCGCCGCTTTGTGTCGAGACTCTGTCAGTTCGGGTTGCGGACCGCGTCGAGAATATGAATATCGCTGGTTGCCCGGACCACCAGTCCATAACCGATGCGGTCATATACCTTGAATACCATTATGGTACCGGCTTGCTCGTCGGGCAGCGTGACCTTTTCCCCGCCAAACATCGACATACTCGCGCCGAACCCACCCTCGTAACGGTCGCGCACTTCGTCGCCCGCTTGGAACACGCTCAGGATATCACCGGGTGCGAGACCGTCACGCGCACCGCGATTCATAACCACGACCTGGTACTGGCCGATCAACGCAACGCCGTCGACAACGGAAATGATCTTGCCGTCGATGGCGGTATCCGGTGCCTTCGGAAAGAAGTTCAGCGGTATGTCGACTGATTCGGGCAGCAGCAGGTCACCCGCGATGGCTTCCCGATTGGTATCGTGCAAGGCCACTGTTGCCGGGTCGCCGCCGCGTGACATGGAGCCTTCGCCAACATAAATGCCGTTGTAGCCCACCACGTCGCCATCGTCCGGGTCTGTGAGTTCTTCGCCCAGCTTGACGACGCTGTAACGCGTACCGTTCGGCGTCGCTGTTCCGCCACGCACATAAATCTCATTGCCGGCAGCGCCCAGCATGTGGTCACCGCGGACGGCCAGAATGTAAGGCAGATCCGACACCTGATCCTTCTCGAGCACCATGCCCTTCGACAGGAAGGCGGCAATCCTTTCGTACGGAATGCTGGTGATAGCTTCGCTCAGCGGTGTGATGCGCGCCTGTGGCGACAGGCGATAGGTCGATGCACGAATATTGGTGACCCGCTCTTCGCCGTCGATGGTTACCAGAGCCAGAACGTCACCCGGATAGATAAGGTGTGGATTCTCGATCTGCGGATTGATGTACCACACTTCCGGCCAGTACCACGGATCCTTGAGGAAGGTCGAGGCTATATCCCAAAGTGTGTCGCCGACCTGCACGGTGTATTCGTTGGGTGCATTATCGGCCAGCGGTACGGAGCGAGCTTCTTGCACCAGCACCGGCTGATTGATTGTCGTAACCGGCGCTGTTGACGCAACCGGATCGACCGACCTCGCACCGCCAGTGGATGACGTGTTTTGGCTCGCCGCCGGAGCCGGAGTCTTTTCGTCATCGTAGAAAGGATTGAGTGAGCAACCGGCCACTACTGCGGCCAGACCGATAACAGTCAGTTGTCGACTGACTGATAAGCAATTTTTGCGGGAAAACATGATTGACGGTTGCTCCATCATAATGATCCAGGGCTGCCGGGTGGCAGGCGTTGCTATAATATGTCGTGTCGACGCCGGGCGGGCTGCCAAACGCGTCACAATTCCGCGCCTGCAGGGACGAGATTGGCCCGTTTTCAGGCCGCATTGTCTGACATCTTATTCAATTAAGTCAATTATTTAGGTCGAGTTTGTAGGAACTTACGCGAGTTTTCACCGGGCAAAATATGGCAAAACTGAGAATTTTGGAATTTCCCGACCCCCGGCTTCGTACCCGGGCTGCCCCGGTCAAGGTCGTGGACGATCGCTTGCGGCAGCTCGCCGACGATATGTTCGAGACCATGTACGCAGCACCCGGCATCGGGCTGGCAGCAACCCAGGTCGATGTCCACCAGCGCCTGCTGGTGGTCGATGTGTCCGTCGACAAGACCCAGCCGCTGGTGCTGATCAATCCCGAGATTCTGCAGAAGGACGGCGTCGCCGTGACCGAGGAAGGATGCCTGTCGGTGCCGGGCTATTTCGAAGAGGTCGAACGATACGAGCATATTCGTGTGCGCTATCTCGATCGTGACGGAGCAACGGTGGAGCGTGACATGGAAGGACTCCTTGCCGTGTGCGTACAGCACGAGATGGACCACCTGAACGGTCGCCTGTTCGTCGATTACCTTTCGGAAGCGAAGCGCCAGCGTATCCGCAAGCGCCTGGTCAAGGATCGCCGCACAGAGTCGACTCCTGTGGCGGTACTCTGATCTCTGCCATTACGTTTCTGCCATGAAGATCCTGTTCGCCGGCACGCCGGAGTTCGCGCGCGAGTCGCTTGAAGCTTTGATCGTGGCCGGCCTCAGGCCGGCACTTGTCCTGACCCAGCCGGACCGGCCGGCCGGACGCGGCAAGCAACTCGCAGAGAGCCCGGTCAAGAAGTTCGCGCAGCAGCACGACATTCCCGTGTGGCAACCGGCGACGCTCAAGGACAGCGCCGCGATTGCGAAACTGGCGGCGGAAAAACCGGACCTGATCATCGTGGCGGCGTACGGATTGCTGCTGCCGCAAGCCGTGCTCGATATTCCGCGACGCGGTTGCGTCAATGTGCATGCTTCGCTGTTGCCGCGCTGGCGCGGTGCTTCGCCGATACAGGCGGCGATACTCGCAGGCGATACGCATACCGGCGTGAGCCTGATGCAGATGGAGGCCGGGCTCGACAGCGGACCGGTGATCGCAACGGATACGTTGCCGATCGAGCCGGACGAGACGGCGGGCTCCTTGCACGACCGGCTTGCGGTACTGGGCGGCTCACTGCTGGTGAGGACTTTGCCTGCAATCCTGCAAGGTACCCGCAAGGCACATCCACAGAATCCACGCGACGTAACATTCGCCGGAAAGATTCGTACCGAAGATGCATTGCTCGACTGGCAGCAACCGGCTGAAACCAATGCACGAAAAGTACGCGCCTACAATCCGGAGCCAGGTGCCTGGTTTCGCTTTGCCGACGAACGCATCAAATGCTGGAGTGCAAAAAACATCGAGGCCGCAGGCCACACTCCTGGCACGGTCATCGCATCGGGCAAGGACGGTATCGATGTCGCATGCAGCGTGGGTGCGTTGCGCCTCACCGAAGTGCAGCGCGCGGGCGGGCGTCGCGTGCGTGGTGCCGAACTGGCTGCGCAACTAAGCCTCTCCGGCAAACGCCTGCTCTGATACGGCATGTCCGACGAGCGCAAAGGAGCCCAGCTGCGAGCCACCGCTGCGACCGTGATCGAGCGCGTCGTGCGCGATGGCCGTACGCTCGATTCCGCGCTCGGCGAAGTGCAGGTCGCGGAAAGCGAAATGCCGATGCTGCGCATGCTTTGTTACGGCACCCTCCGGCATCACTGGCGGCTTCGCGCGCAACTTGCGGCGCTGCTCGAACGGCCGCTCAAATCGCGCGATCGCATCATCGAGTCCCTGCTTGCGATCGGCCTTTTTCAACTCACCGACACACGGGTGCCGGATCATGCCGCCGTCTCCATGACAGTCGAGGCGGCACGCGTGTTGCGCCGCCCCGCTTACGCCGGGCTGATCAACGCTGTCTTGCGCAACTTTCGACGGAAAAAACCCGAGATCACGTCCAACGAGGAGGCAGAGCTGAATCATCCGCAGTGGCTGATCGATACGCTGCGCAAGGACTGGCCGGATGACTGGCGTGCGATCGTGGACGCGAACAATGAGCGGGCACCGATGTGGCTACGCGTCAATGCCCGGCAGACGACCGCGGAGGACTATGTCGGGCTGTTACAGCTTGCCGAGGGGATGCCGGAGGCGACGACCCTGCCGGGTTTCGAGCAGGCTTTGCGGCTTGAGCGCCCCGTCGACGTGGAACAGCTGCCCGGGTTTCTCGACGGCTGGGTGTCGGTACAGGATGCCGCGGCGCAGCTTGCAGCGCCCTGGCTGCTGGCCGATGGTGGCCGGCGCATTCTGGACGCCTGCGCGGCACCCGGCGGAAAAACCGGGCATCTGCTGGAACTCGCGGCCGGCGATGCGACGGTGACAGCTCTCGATCTGGACAAGGATCGCCTGCAGGGCCTGCGGGATAACCTGCGAAGACTCCGCCTGGATGCAACCGTTGTCTGCGCCGATGCATCAAATCCGCAAGCCTGGTGGGATGGCAAAGCCTTTGATCGCATCCTCATCGATGCACCGTGTTCCGCAACCGGGGTGATCCGGCGACACCCGGATATCCGCCTGTTGCGCCGTCCGTCCGATATCCCCGGAATGGCCAGGCAGCAGAGAACCATGCTGGATGCGCTCTGGCCGCTGCTCGCACCGGGTGGCCGTTTGCTGTACGTGACTTGCTCGGTTTTGCAGGAAGAGAACGACTCGGTCGTGGAGGATTTCCTCGGACAACACCCGGACGCCGTGGAAAACCCTTTGTTGCCAAATTACAACATCCGCGATCTAATGCGTCGAAAGGCATTGGGCTTCCAGGTACTGCCGGGGAGCGCGGGGCTGGACGGCTTTTACTACGCCTGTCTCGACAAGGACCCGGGAAAGACTGACTCAAAATGACTGGACCAAGGACAATCGTCGCCTGCCTGCTCGGCATTCTCGCGTTCGCACCGCTGTTGGCGCAGGATGCGCCGGACCGCGAGGGTTATTTCGATATACGGTCTGCATCGAGTTCGCTGGTTGATGGGGTTCACCAGCTTGACGCACGCCTGCAGCTCGTACTGAGTGACGAGGCTCTCGATGCGCTGAACAGCGGCGTCCCGCTGCGCATCGAGTTGACGCTCCAGGTGATT
Organism: Pseudomonadota bacterium; assembly: GCA_020027645.1. GTDB lineage: Bacteria > Pseudomonadota > Gammaproteobacteria > Steroidobacterales > Woeseiaceae > JAKEGN01. The sequence goes on along the minus strand of JAHKKM010000097.1, from coordinate 4,104 downwards.
CGCAAGCGGCGCTTGATTCCGGACGCCGTAGAAGCGGAACTTGTTTGGCAATACGAGCTCGAGTATCGGCCGCTCAGTCAGCGCTACATCGTGCGTAACGTGAACAGCGGCATTCTCGATTCCTATGCGACATTGTATTCGGCGTTGAACAACCTCGGGCGCATTCAGGGCCTGCCGATAATTGACGATTCTGTACTCTCATCGCAAAGCCGATACAAGGTCCGACTACGGTCCGCGCTGAGCACTCAACAGTACCCGGCGGCGTTGCGCATCATTTTTTTCTGGCGCGATGAGTGGCAACTCAAAAGCGAATGGTACGAATGGTATCTCGACAAATAAGGCGGCTTGTCTACGGGACGATCGGCGCTATGGGTGTCGGGTCCGCCCTTGTTGCGCTGTTTCTGCTGAGCCAGACCTCGCAGAACACCGAGGAATTCGATCGCCTGCACATCACGATGCTAATGATCAATATCGGCGGTGTGCTGGTGCTGTTTACGCTGACCGCCGGCAATCTTTCGCGGCTGTTCCGCGACTACAGGAATCACGTCCCGGGTTCCAGGCTCAAGGCGCGCATGGTGGGCATGTTCGTCGGACTCGCAGTCTTGCCCTTGCTCGTTGTGTTCTATTTCTCGATGCAGTTCATCAACCGCGGAATCGATTCCTGGTTCAACGTGGAGGTGGAGGCCGGCCTGGACGACGCACTGGCGCTGAGCCGGGCAGCTCTCGAGATGCTCATGCGCGATCACCTTGAAACAACGGTCAAGATCAACAACCGCCTGCGCCAGGTTGCACCAAGACAACTTGTATTTGAACTCGGCCTGTTGCGTCGCGAGAGCGGTGCCAGCGAAATAACGATCTACGGTACCAGCAGCCAGATCATTGCAACGAGTTCAGGACAGTCGTCGGCCAGATTTCCAAAATTGCTGAGTGACGAGGTCGTGCTACAGATCCGGCAGAACCGGCCGTTTGTCAGTCTCGACGATCTTGAAGAAGGTGCGTACGAGATTCGTACCGCACTGGCGTTTCGCAGCGCGCTCAGTCAGGACCTCTCCGGAGTGCTGCAGGCGCATTTTCCCGTACCGGCGCGCATCGGGCGCATGGCCGGCAATGTGGACACGTCGTACAGCGATTACAAACGCGCTGTGTACCTGCGTGAGCCCCTGAAACGCATTTACTCAATGACCCTTACGGTCGTACTGATGGTTTCCCTGCTGGCGTCGATCTATGGCGCACTGGTCCTGTCGCGGCGGCTGACGGCGCCGATTCAGGACCTTGTGGCAGGAACGCGGGCGGTGGCTGAGGGTAACTTCGATACCCGCTTGCATGCATCCTCCAAAGACGAAATCGGCTTCCTGATCAGCTCCTTCAACGACATGACACAGCGGCTTGCGACGGCGAGCCGCCAGGCGGCACTTAGCCAGGCGCTGGTCGAATCCGAGAGGGCCAACCTCGAGGTCATTCTCGCGCGGCTGTCCACAGGCGTGGTCGCACTGGAGTCCGATCTGCGCATCCGGCATGCGAACCAGGCTTCCGGCGCGATTCTCAATGTCGAGCTGGAGAACCGCATCGGCGAATCGCTGGTAGATGTTGCAGTTGGCCAACCGCTGCTGGAACAGTTCGTCGACGTCGCCCGCGTGCACCTCAACCGCGGTGAGACTGACTGGCGCGAACAAATTGTGCTGCGGGGTGAAGTAGGGCGGCGTGTCCTCACCTGTGCGTGCACGACGCTGCCGCGCGACGACGATCACAACGCCGGGTTTGTCGTGGTATTCGATGACATCACCGCCTTGCTGCAGGCGCAGCGCGATGCAGCCTGGGGTGAAGTTGCAAGGCGGCTCGCACACGAGATCAAGAATCCGCTGACACCAATCCAGCTGTCGGCGGAACGGTTGCGGCGAAAATACCTGCACACGATGTCCGAGGAGGAAGCGCAGGTACTGGATCGCGCTACGCATACCATCGTGCAGCAGGTCGAGTCGATGAAGGAAATGGTCAATGCCTTCAGCGACTACGCCCGTGCACCGGACATGGATATCAGCGTGTTCGACATCGAGAAACTGGTGCACGAGGTTGTCGATCTCTACCGTGCCCAGGAAAGCGGCATCAAGATCGTTTTGAATGCCGAACCGAACCTGCAGAAAATCGAAGCGGACATCGGCCGCATACGGCAGATTCTGCACAACCTGCTGCGTAACTCGGTCGAGGCACTGGAGAATCGCAGCAGCGGCCGCATCGAAGTCGGAATCTGTGCCACAGAGCTGCAGGAGATCAAGGTCGTCGAGCTGGTTGTGTCGGACAACGGACCCGGTTTTCAGACAGGGTCCGTAAGCCAGGTCTTCGACCCGTATGTCACAACGAAACCGAAAGGCACGGGCCTCGGTCTGGCGATTGTCAAAAAGTTGGTGGAAGAACACGCCGGAACAATCGAAGCGGAGAACCGCGAGCAGGGTGGAGCGGTTATTCGCATATTGTTACCGGTCGATGAAGCTGCGCGCGAAGCGATGGCGGCGACGCTGCCAGGCCGCGCGGAGAAACGGAGGGAGCGAGCATGACCACAGCCAATGTGCTGGTTGTTGACGACGAGGCGGATATCCGGGCTCTGATAGACGAGATTCTTTCGGAGGAAGGTTACAAGGTCACGGTGGCAGCGAATGCCGCCGACGCACGCGCAGCGAAGGCCGCCGGGCGTCAGGACCTGGTCCTGCTGGATATCTGGATGCCGGACATGGACGGCATCAGCCTGCTTCGGGAGTGGTCCGATCAGGGCCTGCTCGATTGCCCTGTGGTCATGATGTCCGGCCACGGCACGGTCGATACCGCGGTCGAGGCAACGCGCCTTGGCGCGTTCGATTTCGTCGAGAAACCCTTGTCGCTCGCGAAACTGCTGCGCACCGTCGAACGGGCGCTGGATGCCGCAAGAAAACAATCGGGAACGGCGCGCAGTACTGCACAGCTCCTGATTGCGCCGGTCGGGCGCAGCCGCCTGATGCAATCATTGCGCGAGAAAGTGCAACAGTTCGCGGGCCATGACTCGCCCGTGTTGCTGGTCGGGGAAGTCGGTAGCGGACGCAGCGCGTTTGCCCGGTACATACATGCACTTAGCCATCGCGCGGACGCTCCCGTCGTGCACCTGGTCGCCGCTTCGCTCACAGACAGTAATGCGGAAGAGCTGCTGCTCGGCAGCGAGAAGGACGGCAACGTCAATAACGGCTACCTCGAGCGCGCAAGGAACGGCACATTGATAGTCGATGAGCTTGGCGATCTGTGTGCTCAGGCGCAGAAACTGCTGAGCAGCGTACTCGAACAGGGATATTTCGTGCGTCGTGGCGGGCATGAACAGGTACGTTTCCAGGCGCGTGTGGTCGCCACGGTCGGTGACGATTACGAGCGCCTGATCGACAGCGGAAAATTGCGGCGCGAACTGGTGTCCAACCTCAACGTGCTGATGGCCAAAGTACCGCCGCTCCGTGAGTACGCGGAGGATGTACCCGAGCTGCTCAACTACTACGTCGACAAGCTGGTGGATTCCGAGGGCTTGCCGTTCCGTCGATTTGGCATCGCGGCACAAAACCGGCTGAGGAATTACCCGTGGCCGGACAACGTGCGTGAGCTGAAAAACCTGGTCCGGCGGTTGATGCTGACCGGCTCCGGCGAAGAGATAAAGCTCGACGAGGTGGAGGCGGAGATCGGCCGCGCATCGGTGACCTCCGAGCCGCTGGTCAAGCAGGACCTGCTGTCGCTGCCGCTGCGTGAGGCGCGGGAACAGTTCGAACGGGCGTACCTGCAACAGCAACTGCAACTGTGCGACGGCAAGGTCGGCAAGCTTGCGAAACGCGTCGGTATGGAACGCACGCACCTTTATCGCAAGCTGCGTTCACTGGGCGTTGACTTCAGGGCACTGGCGAGCGACGACTGACTATTTCGCCGAGCGGTGCTCCGCTTGCGCGATCTCGATTTGGAATCCGCGCTGTCCGGTTATGCGGTTTGCCGGCGCGACAGCCATACGACAAGCAGCGCGATCAGTGCGGGCGCCGCCTGCACGAAAAGAATGGACGTCTTCACGGTGAGGCCGCCGAACACACCGGCGACGATCACGCAGCTCAG
>JAHKKM010000275.1 GCA_020027645.1 Pseudomonadota bacterium | reverse complement strand
ATCGACAGCGTAACGGCGCGCCAGCTGACCAACGGTCCGGGTTATGACTATCAACCGGACTGGTCATCGGATGGCAACCACATCGTATTCGTTCGATACAACCGCGATGCCATGGAACTGCATGCGCTGGAAGTCGATACCGGCATGGTTTTTCAACTGACTGCGAATAGCGCCGTCAACGTAGAACCGCGCTGGTCACCCGACGGTGTCGAACTCGCTTACGTTTCGACCGAAGGGAACGGGCGCTTCCACATTCGCATTGGTGAAATCGTCAACAGCAAGCTGCAGTCGAGGCGCCTGGTCAGGGCGCGAAAGAGCGATGTGAAGCGATACTATTACAGCGAGTGGGACCACCAGATCAGCCCCACCTGGTCACCCAAAGGCGATGAACTGATCTACGTCGCCAACCAGGAGATCCCGTACGGCACCGGTGTCATGTGGCGTCATTCGTTGGCCAAGGGCGCCAAACCGGTGCTGGTGCGCAAGGAAGAAACGACGTGGAAAGCACGCCCCGACTGGTCACCGGATGGCAAACGCTTTGTTTACGCCTCTTACCTCGGGCGGCAATGGCAGCAGCTCTGGATCTCGACTTTTGGCAGTCACGCCGAACCATTTCCCCTGTCGTACGGCAATTTCGATATCAGCTCGCCGCGCTGGTCGCCGGATGCGAAACGCATCGCGTACATCAGCAACCTGCCGGGCAACACCGGTATCTGGATTCAGGACCTCGTCGGAGGAAAATCGCGCGAACTGCGTATTACCGAGCGGCAATACAAGGTTCCGGTCGGGCAGCTGAACCTGGTTTTGCAAAATGCGGCCGGTGAACCGGTGGCGGCAAGAGTCTCGGTCGTTGCCAGCGATGGCAAAAGTTATGCGCCGGACAGTGCCTGGATGCACGCCGATGACAGCTACGACCGCTCGCTGGCAGCTTTCGAGACGCGTTACTTTCATGCAAACGGCGCGGCGCGACTCACGCTGCCGGCCGGGCCGGCCAACGTCACCGTATGGCGCGGACTCGAGTACCAGCCGATGCGCCGCAACATCGACATCATGGAACGGCAGAAAGTCGACTTAAGTCTTGTACCTGAGGCACTGGCCATGCCGGCCGGCTGGGGAAACTGGGACAGCGGTGATGTGCACGTGCACATGAATTACGGTGGCACCTACCGCAACACGCCGGACCGGCTGATAAAGCAGGCCGAGGCTGAAGACCTTGACGTGGTCTTCAACCTGATCGTCAACAAGGAACAACGAATTCCCGACGTCGCGAGCTTCGCGCCGGAGCCGGATGCTCTTTCGAATGACAAGGTGCTGCTGATGCACTCGCAGGAGTTTCATAGCAGCTACTGGGGCCACATGGGTCTGCTCGGCTTGAAGGAGCACCTGCTCATTCCGGATTACTCGGCGTATCCGGGCACAGGCGCTGCCAGCCTGTTCCCGGACAATGCGACGGTCTCCGACATGGCCCGGCAACAGGGCGCGCTGGTGGGCTACGTGCATCCCTTCGGCGCACCAGCTCCCGATCCGGCAAGCAGCGCTGCACTGACCAACGAGCTGCCGGTCGATGTCGCGCTTGGAAAGGTTGATTACTACGAAGTGGTCGGCTTTGCCGATCACCGCACATCCGCCGAGGTCTGGTACCGGCTGCTGAATACCGGCTTCCGCGTCGCTGCTGCAGGAGGTACGGACGCCATGGCGAATTTTGCATCGTTGCGAGGACCGGTCGGAGTCAACCGGACCTACGTGCGGCGCCGCGCGGCGTTCACAGATCCCGTCGGCCGGCGCGACGCGTGGCTCGCGGGGCTCAAGGCCGGACGCTCAATAGCGACCAATGGGCCGCTTGTCGGTGTGACTGTGAACGGTATTGAGCCTGGCGGTGAGATCAAACTCGATGCCGGCGAACACGATCTTGCCATTTCCGCCTTCATGCGCTCGATCATTCCCGTCGACTTTCTCGAAGTGGTGTGGAACGGAAAGGTGGTGCAGTCGATTTCTCCGGATATGACTCGCAAGCAGGCGGACTTCGAAGGCAGCATCAAGGTAAGTGGCAGCGGCTGGTTGCTGCTTCGTGCGTGGAACGAAAGGTCTCATCCCGACGTGTTCGATATTTATCCCTACGCGACCACCAGTCCGATTTACGTGACCATAGACGGCAAGGGATTGCGTTCGACCGACGATGCGGACTACTTCATCGCCTGGATAAATCGGGTAAGGGAGTCGGCAGATGCGCATCCGGATTACAACTCGCCGGCAGAACGTGCCGCAGTCCTTGCCAACATCGACAAAGCAATACAAGTTTTCCAGACACGCCGCTAATACGGAATTAGAGTGACAGTAATTAGAGTGACAGTAACCTTAATTCATTAGGAATTGGAGTGACAGTAACCTTAATTCATTAGTGAATTTGGGTTACTGCTACCCTGGTTCGATGAATTAAGGTTACTGTCACTCCAATTCCGTTACTGTCACTCTAATTCACTCGGTTACGGCAATCATCGTGCCTTTTGCAAATTGACTCGCCATCGCACGCACCTGATCGTCACCGACTTCCTCCAGTTGTGCGCGCAATTCGTCCGGCGTTTGCAAGCGGCCATGCCAGATCCACTCCCTGGCCTGCGTCGCGGTCAATTCCTCGTTGCTTTGTGCGGCACTGATGGCGCGGCCCACCAGGAAATTCCTGGCTTCGGCTATTTCGGCAGCGGTCGGTGGTTCCTTGCTCAATCTCTCGAGCTCTGAGCGGAATAGCGACTGCAAATCGTCGAGCTTCTCCGGGTCGACACCGCTGGCCATAGTGACCCATGCCGTCTCGCCATTCGAGCGGTAGCGGCTGTCTATGTAATAGACCAGCCCCCGATCCGTGATTGCCGCCTTGCCCA
>JAHKKM010000096.1 GCA_020027645.1 Pseudomonadota bacterium | reverse complement strand
GAGCCCACCGGTGCTGTGCACGGCGTACTCAACATGCTGAACAAGCTGCTCAGGGAGCAAGCCGGTGATCACATTGCCATTGTGTTCGATGCACCGGGCCGAACCTTTCGTGACGAAATGTTTGAAGAATACAAGGCCAACCGCCCGCCGATGCCGGACGATTTGCGCGCGCAGATCCAGCCGGTTCTCGACGCCGTGCCGGCCATGGGACTGCCGCTGCTGCGGATCGACGGAGTCGAAGCGGACGATGTCATCGGCACATTGAGCAGGCGCGCCGTCGAACAAGGTTTCGACGTGCTGATTTCGACCGGCGACAAGGATATGGCGCAACTCGTCGACGATCATGTGACCATCGTCAATACCATGACCGGCACGGTGCTCGACCGCAGTGGCGTGAAGGAAAAGTTTGACGTTTTCCCCGAACAGATTGTCGATTACTTGGCACTGGTCGGTGACAGCTCGGACAATATCCCGGGTGTACCGCGGGTGGGCGCGAAAACAGCGGCCAAGTGGCTGAATGAATTCGGTACCGCCGAGGCGATCGTCGCGAATGCCGCGCAGATTTCCGGCAAGGTCGGCGAAAGCCTGCGAGAAAATCTCGACCAGCTGCAGCTGTCCAGGCAACTGGCCACGATCGTCCAGGACGTAAAACTGCCGATGGAGCCAAAAAACCTGAAAGTGGGGCCGGCAGACCTCGCGGCACTGAGATCGCTGTATACACGCTACGAGCTCAAGTCTTTGCTGCGAACATTGCCTGCCGGCTCCGACATACCGGTCGAGTCCGCGCCGCCACCGGTCAGTAGCGAGAAGGGCCGTTTCGACACCGTGCTGACGAATTCCGCTTTCGACAAATGGCATAGCAGGATGCGAAAAGCCGACCTCGTTGCCATCGATACCGAAACCAACAGCCTGAACTACATGCAGGCAGAACTTGTCGGCATTTCGGTGGCCGTGACGCCGGGCGAGGCCGCCTACATCCCGCTTGCACACGATTACCCTGGTGCACCAGCACAGCTGGATCGCGCGGGCGTCCTGCAATCACTGCGGGATTTTCTCGAAGACCCGAAATACAGGAAACTCGGACACCACCTCAAGTACGACGCACATATTTTTGCCCGTTACGGAATCACGCTGCGCGGCATGCAGTTCGATTCGATGCTCGAATCCTATGTTCTGAACAGCGTTGCGACCCGGCATGACATGGATTCGACTGCCGCACACTACCTCGGTATCCAGACCATTCACTACGAGGACGTCGCGGGCAAGGGAGCGAAACAGATCACCTTCAACCAGGTCGCACTCGATGATGCCGCCGCGTATTCAGCTGAAGACGCCGACGTAACACTCAGGCTCCACCAGCACCTGTGGTCCGAACTCGAGAAAATTCCGGCATTGCGAAAACTGTATGAAACGGTCGAGCAGCCCCTCGTGCCGGTGCTGTTGGCCATGGAGGAAACGGGCGTCCTCATCGATCGCAAGATGCTGAAGAAACAAAGCGGTGAACTTGCGGAAAAAATGCTGGAGCTTGAAAAGCGGGCCCACGATCTCGCCGGTGGACCGTTCAACCTGGGTTCGCCGAAGCAACTGCAGGAAATCCTCTTCGACAAACTGGGTCTGCCGGTTGTGCGAAAGACGCCAACCGGGCAACCATCGACAGCCGAAGACGTGCTGCAGGACCTCGCTGCCGATTATGAACTCCCGGAGGTCATCCTGGATTATCGCGGTGTAGCCAAGCTGAAGAGCACTTACACCGACAAATTGCCAATGCAGATCGATCCTGATACCGGTCGCGTGCACACGTCCTACCACCAGGCCGTCGCTGCGACGGGACGCCTGTCATCGACCGACCCGAATCTGCAGAACATTCCAATCCGTACCCCGGAGGGCCGGCGCATACGCCAGGCTTTTGTTGCGCCGCCCGGCCACGTACTGCTTGCCGCCGATTATTCCCAGATCGAACTCAGGATCATGGCTCACCTGTCGGAAGACGCGGGATTGCTGAAGGCGTTTGCCGACGAACAGGATGTGCACCGCGCGACAGCAGCCGAAGTATTCGGCCAGGCACTGGAAGCAGTAACGGCGGACCAGCGGCGTTCGGCCAAGGCAATCAACTTCGGCCTGATGTACGGCATGTCGGCATTCGGCCTGGCCAAGCAGCTCGGTATCAACCGTGGCGAAGCACAGCAGTACGTCGATCTTTATTTCGAGCGTTATCCTGGCGTCAAGAAATTCATGGATGACGTACGCAATCGTGCGCGTGAGCAGGGGTTCGTTGAAACCGTGTTTGGGCGACGGCTCTACCTGCCGGAAATCAATGATCGCAATGTGCAGAGGCGACAGTATGCGGAACGCAGCGCCATCAATGCACCGATGCAGGGTACGGCCGCGGACATCATCAAGAAGGCGATGATCGCGGTGCATGACTGGTTGCAGAAGGACCAGCCGCCGGCGCGGATGATCATGCAGGTGCATGACGAGCTGGTGTTCGAAGTCGAAGCCAGCGCTGCCGCTTCAGTCACAGAAGCAGTGGTCGACCTCATGAGCCGCGCCGCAACTTTGCGTGTGCCGCTGCAGGTGGACACTGGCACAGGCTTAAACTGGGATGAGGCGCACTAGTTTTTCTTTATAATTCAATATCTTATTTATTTCTGGAACTAAGAACGCTCGTTCTGTTCCAAAATCCTGAGTGCATTAGTCACTTGCCCGTTTACCTCCCTAAGCGGGCGAGCAACCCGGCAACCCCAAGCCGGTTGCGTTCTTGGCCCCGGACCGTCACAGGTCCGGGGCTTTTTATTTTTCGGCGCCGGCAAGCTGCCGCGGGCCCGGCTGCCGGTCAACGCGCAAGAAAACGATGCAGCACCGAGCGGGCCTCGTCTTCGCCCTGGTGATCAAGCGCCGAAAACAACTGGGTGCTGGCCGCATCACCGAGTTCCTTACGCACTTTAAGCAATGCACTCGCAGCCTGGCCGCGTTTCAGTTTGTCCGCTTTCGTCAGGAGCAGGTGCACCGGAATCCCGACCTGCCCTGCAAAACCGAGCATGCGGCGATCGAAGTCGGTCAGACCGCGACGCACATCGGCAACCAGCAGGAGCCCGCACAGGCTTTCTCTCGTCTCGAAGTAGTGTTCCAACAATTCGCCCCAGTGCTGCCGAACGTCCTCCGGAACCCTGGCAAATCCATAACCGGGAAGGTCAACGAGACGCTGCCCCACGCCAAGCTGGAAAAAATTGATGAGTTGCGTGCGCCCCGGCGTCTTGCTGGTTCGGGCGAACTGCCGCCGATTCACGATGACATTAATGGCGCTCGATTTGCCGGCGTTGGAGCGCCCGGCGACCGCCACCTCGCGGCCATCGTCCGGGACGAACTGCCCGGGCGAATTCGCGCTCAGCATGAATTGTGCATCTGGGTATTGCGACATGGGATAAGGCCCCGATTTGTGTATAATTTGGGGCTGCTGTGGGGGTGAAAAGGCCGTCTATACTGACGGCTCCGGCACCCTGCAGCAAGGCCACCCGCCGGACCCTGCCGCCGGTGACGTGGTTGTTGACCCAGATCCCGGACTCGTTTCCGCGGGCTGATCCGGCAGAAAACTCACTCGAATTTGTATCTACGGTGGCGCTGCCATCGGGTCACTGCAACGGTTGATGGATATGAAATACATGCTCACCGCATTCGGATTGCTGTCTCTGCTGGCTGTCGGGGCCGCACATTCCGCAAGCCTGGTAGAAGGCTCGGCCGAGGCCGGCAAATCCAAGGCGCTGACCTGCGGTGCCTGCCATGGGGTCGATGGCAACAGTGTCAATCCGATGTGGCCGAACGTCGCTGGCCAGCATTCCGTTTACATTTTTGAGCAACTGCAGGCATTCAAGTCGGGCACGCGCTCAGACATCCTCATGTCAGCGCAAACCCTTGCGCTGAATGAACAGGACATGCGTGACCTGGCAGTCTATTTCGAGTCACAGGCGGCTGCCGCAAAACCGGTGGCCGATGTCGCAACCATTGCCAGCGGCGAGCAGCTTTATCGCGGTGGCGACGACGAGGCGGGTATCCCTGCCTGCCTGGCCTGCCACGGCCCTGCCGGACGCGGCAATCCGGCACCAGCGTACCCTTCGCTTCGCGGGCAGTATGCCGCGTACACTGAAAAGCAGCTGCGTGATTATGCCAGCGGGGCCCGCAAGTCGGATGGCCCCACAAAAGTGATGCGCGATATCGCGCAGCGCTTAAGTGAGAAGGACATTGTCGATCTCGCTTCTTACATACAAGGCCTGCGATAGCCGCAGACAGTCTCTCTCGCGGCAATAGCGGTTAAACCATTTTCCTGCCGGCCGGTCAGAACCCGTACATACCTGGAAGTGACAGCATGAAACACATCACGAGCATTGCACTTGTTCTTGCACTTGCCTTTTGCCTTCCGCTTGGAGGGTGTTCAGGTGACGAGCCCGAGCCGGCTGCCAGCGATTCAACTACCGTTGAGGAAGAGGCAGTTATCGAAGAGGCCGCGGAAGCAAGGCCTGAAGAATCAGCAACCGGCAAACCCGCTGAACTCGTTGAAGAGTCGTCTGCAGAGGTCGTGGAAGAGACTTCGGACGAGCCGCTGCTTCTCGCTCAGGCCGATACCGAGCCGGTGAGCCGAAACTGGCAGTTCACCGAAAACCAACACTACACTCGGATGGTGCCCACCCAACCCACGGTAGGTGGGGCGGACAAGATCGAGGTCGCTGAGTTCTTCTGGTACGGCTGTGCTCATTGCTATGACTTCGAGCCACACATCAATCGGTGGTCCGAAAGCAAGCCATCCAACGTGCGTTTTGTGCGAATTCCCGCAACCTGGAATCCCCTGGTGATGCTGCACGCGCAACTCTATTACACCGAAGAAGTGTTGGTTAAAAACGGCAAGATTGCGAATCCCGAAGAGTTCCGCGCCAATGTATTCGAGGAATATCACAAGCGCGGAAATCGAATGACGACAGAAGCCGCGATTCAAAGCGTATTCACGCGACAGGGTGTAAGCGCCGATGATTTCACCAATACCTGGAAGTCTTTCGAGGTCGCGCAGAAACTGCGAGTCGCGCAGGACCTGGCCCGGCGTTACTCGATCACCGGTGTTCCGTCCATCGTTGTCAATGGAAAATATCGTACTGGCGCAGCCGAGGCCGGTGGATATCCGAAATTGCTCGAGCTGATCAACGAACTTGTGGAGCGCGAAACGCTTCGATAGGACAGGTCAAGCGTCAGCCGTTGTCCTCGGAAACGATGCGCCATTGCGCATCCGGGCTACGCTTCCAATACAGGCGTTTTGTCGTTTTGATCGACCCGCTGCTACCCGTCAGTACCTGGGTAAACCGGCTCAGGTAGAGATCCGGCTCTTCCGGATCCGCGAGCAGCAACACGTCGCTGATTTTGACTGACGTCAGCGGCCGTGCGGAGAACGCGCCGAGGCGGAACGCGGACCACGTGTCCTTGTCCATTCCGCGGTGCCGGAACCCATCGTCATAGAGCGACAGGTATGCCACCAGGTCCTGCTGTTCCATGCTCTGGCGCCACATGTCCAGCACGATGCGGAATTCGAGACGATTGCGCTCAACTTCGGCAGGATCCAGCCAGTGCAGTTCACGCGCCACGATCACCGGCGTCTCCATCGGCTGAAGATGCCCGGCAAGGGTCAGCAGTTCATCGTTTGGTAATGCAAGACAACCGTCCGTGTCCATGGCGGGTCGGCGCGGCAGACTTCGATCGACACCGTGCAGCCAGATGCCATTACCCGTGCGTTCGCGGTATTGGTCCCAGGCATTCGGATAATCCAGCGGAAACGCAGCCACTCCGTACTTCGCGTCCAGTTTGCTCGTGTCCAGCCTTTTGGTGATGAAATAGACGCCAAGGGGCGTTTTCCGGTCCCAGGCACGTTCCTTTCCAACGCCGTTCTGGCCGATGGACATGTAACGCTGGTCCTGCGAGACAATTCGATTGTCCGTTACGGTGAACCGATACAGGGTGGCTGCAGTAGCGTCGGCAACCAGCACATTGCTTACCGATTCCGGCACCTCCAGCAGATACGCCGGCATGCGATCGGCATGGCTTGTTGTCGCGATTGAGTCGGCTCCCGCCGGGGTAACGGACAGGCACAGCAGCGCCAACATGCTGTGCATGCAATCACCGGCAGAAATCCTGTGCTGACCCTGCATTCCGATTCTCGCTCCCGGACCAGCGGCGAATATTACAGCTGCCCGGTGACCACCTCCATGATAAGGTTTGCAAAAATGAAATCTCGGGGACGAGGAGTACTCCATGCGGACAAGAGGCTCGGTACGCCAACGGTGTGGATTCGTGACCATCCCGGCCATTCTCCTGTTGTTATTGAACAGTACGGCGGGCCTTGCCGAGACCTCTGCGGATGCTGCGTTTGACAGGCTCGCCGCCGACTACCTGGAAGCACTACCGGGGCTGTCACCGGTCAGCGCAACGTTGATTGGTGATCACCGCTATGACGATCGCCTGGACCAGGTGAACCGCGTTGGCCGCGAGAGTCGAAGAGACACTTACATGGATTTTCGCCGCCGGCTTGGCAAGCTTGACTGGGACACCTTGTCACGCGCCAACCAGATCGATGCCGACCTGCTGCTGCTCGATGTCGAATCCAGCCTGTGGAACATGGAGACTTTTGCCGAGTGGGCCTGGAACCCCATGATCTACGTCAACCTCGCCGGCAGCTCGATTTACGGGCTGATGGCGCGGGATTTTGCGCCCATTGCCACGCGTCTCGAGAACGCTGCGGCGCGCCTTGAAGAATTGCCACGATTTTTCCGTCAGGCTCGTGGTGCCATTGATCCCGCACGCGTGCCCAAGATTCATGTGGAAACTGCTATTCAGCAGAATCCAGGATTGACTTCAATTATTGACACCATGCTCGTGCCGAATCTCGGTGCGCTCGCCCCGCCGGCACGCGCAAGACTCGAAGCAGCCATCGAGACGGCCCGGAATGCCGTTGCAGAACATCAGAATTGGCTCGAAGAGGAGCTTCTTCCTCGAGCAACCGGTGAATTCCGCATTGGTGCCAGCCTTTTCGACCAGAAACTCAAGTTCACGTTGAATTCACCACTCAGCCGCCGTGAGATCCGGCTTCGGGCGGAGAATGAATACGATGTCGTGCGCAACGAGATGTACGCGATTGCCAGGGAGATTTACGCGGCACAGCATCCCTATTCCAGTTTTCCCGATCAGCCGGATGAAGCGTACAAACAGGTCATTATTCGCGCGGCGCTGGAACAGGCATACCAACAGCTTCCCGAGCGCGACGGAATAGTCGAAGTCGCCAAGCAATATCTTGCTCAGGCTACGGATTTCGTCAGGGAAAGGAATATCGTGACGGTACCCGATGAACCGATCGAGATCATCATAATGCCGGAGTTCCAGCGCGGCGTATCAGTGGCGTATCTCGATCCACCAGGACCACTGGATCGGGGCCAGAAGACTTTTTATGCGGTCGCACCGCTGCCGAACGAATGGGATGACGAGCAGGTAAAGTCCTTTCTTCGCGAATACAACCTCCTGTCGATTCAGGATCTGACCATGCATGAGGCGATGCCGGGTCATTACCTGCAACTCGCACTGAGCAACCGGTATCCGTCGGTTTTGAGGTCAGTGCTCTGGTCAGGTCCGTTTGTCGAAGGCTGGGGCGTTTATGCGGAAAGGGTAATGATCGACGAGGGCTATCTTGAAGCGAATCCGCTGATGCGCCTTATCAATCTGAAGTGGTACCTGCGTGCCATAACTAACGCAATCATCGACCAGGCAATACACGTCGACGGTATGACGCGTGAGGCCGCCATGAAGCTGATGATCGAGGGCGGCTTCCAGGAAGAACGCGAGGCTGCCGGCAAATGGGTCAGGGCACAACTCTCTTCGACGCAGCTGTCGACCTATTTCGTCGGTTACCAGGAACACATCGACATGCGACGTGCCGTAGAGAATGCCTGGGGCGATGAATTTACCTTGCGCCGCTATCATGACCAGGCCCTTTCCTATGGGTCACCGTCGGTCAAGTACGTGCGTGCGCTTATGCTCGATGAGGCAATACCGCGAAGCGTGCGCTGAGGCGAATCTCCAACCTGCTTTCATTGAGTTGACTCATCGGCGCCCCAACGGCGACGTCTTCGCACTCAGAAAACCGGAATTCGCTCGAAGACGTCCCCGTCGTGTCGCCGATCGGTCAGATTGAATATCACGTGCAATGCCGGGAACATTCTTGTTCGTTATCGAGCTCTGCGCATGTTCCTGACCAGGCCGTAAAGGCTGATCAGCAACCAGGCGAACTCTACGACGAACGCTGACAGGTTGAACTGCTGGGTCAGCGACACGATTATGAGAACAGCACCGAGTCCGTTCGCGGCTGAAAACAACGGCGAGGTTGCCTGCATGCGCTCCGACTGCAGCAGGAAGTACAGCACTAACACCATCACGACCCCGATGTTGCCGACCAGATCATGCCATCCGTAACTCATTGTTTATACATCCTTTTATGAGGTTTTCCCCGGCGCATTATGCATTGGCAGGAAGCCGTTGCCCAGCCATACGGACAACATAATGCCTGGCTGCGCAGGGCTGGAATGAATCCAAATTACATGCCCGCTGCGACCTTGCATGAACTCGCAGGCATCCCCTTAGTCTCAGCATTGTCTCGGGGGAGTCGCACAAGAACATGAATCTCACAGATCTCAGCACGCGGCACTGGCCGTCCGTTGCTGTCGTGGTTGCTCTGGTTGTCCTGTTTGGCGCGCTGTCGATAAGCCGCTTGCCGATACAGTTGTTGCCCAATATCGAGGAACCACAAATCAGTATCGCCAATTTCTGGCGGGCAGCAGCGCCGGAAGAGATGGAGGCGAGCATCATCGAGCCACAGGAGAACGTGCTGAAAAACACGCCCGGGCTGACCAATATCAATTCCTTCGTCAGCCGCGGCGCCGGATTCATCAACCTGACCTTCGCTGTTGGCACCGACATCCAGACCGCCAAACTCGATGTCATCAACAACCTCAACCAGGCCCCGCCACGACCGGCAGACGCCATAGAACCGCAGGTATTTGCAGGGGGCGGAGGGCAAACACCGGGCGCGGCATCGCTGCTCATTCGGGTGTTGCCGGAAAAT
>JAHKKM010000095.1 GCA_020027645.1 Pseudomonadota bacterium | reverse complement strand
AACCATTGCGATATTTCGAAGCTGGCATAACAGCGGCCCAAAGAGCGACCAATTGATGATAGTTGTGACTGACAGGAAGCGTGATGCCGCGTCGCTGACGCTGCTCCTCCTCCTGTTTGGGTCGGTGACATTTGCGTCACCGCAGCCGCCGATCGAGGAAATCACCGTCGCTGCGCCCGCGCGGGAAAAACGGGCACTGGCACCCGCTGTCGAGCTCGACAGGACTCGAATTGCTGAAATCGCCGCGGTCGCACTGACTGATATATTCAAAACCATTCCATCGGTTGGCATACGGACAAACTCGCGCGGTGAGGCCGTGCTCCGTTTGCGGGGTTCTGAAGAGCGCCAGACCGGAATCTTCCTTGATGGAGCACCGCTCAGCGTTCCATGGGATGGCCGTGTCGATCTCAGTGCACTGCCGGCCGGAATCGTGGAGCAGGTTCGGGTTACTGCCAGCGCTGCGCCAATCGAGTACGGCCCCAATTCAGTCCTCGGCGTGGTTGATATCCAGACGCCGGTTTCGCCGCAGCCGGGTTTGCTCAGCCTTCAGGCCGAGGCGGGAACCGAGGAGTCAGGCTCGCTGAGTGCCTCTGCTGGTGCAAACGCCGCTGGCTTGGACTGGTTATTTGGTGGCGGTTATCGCCGCATCGGCGGCGAAGCGGTCGCCAGCACTTCGGTGATTCCCTACGGCCCGGTACAGGATGGCGCGCGGATCAACACCGATCTGGAAAGCGCCAGCCTGTTCGTCGCCGCCGGCAGGGATTTCGCACAAGGCTCCGCACGCCTGTCGCTGTTTTCCGTGGGCGCCGAGCGGGGCATTGCCAATCAAGGTCATATCGATCCCGAGCTCGGGTCGCCGCGTTACTGGCGTTATCCGCGCTGGCGCTTCGATCAGCTGACGCTGAACGGTGCCGCCAATCTCGGAGCGAGCATGGGTCTGCGTTCCACACTCTGGTTCCAGCAATTCGAACAAACGATCGATCAATACACCGATGACAGTTACTCACTGCTCGATAGCAGCGAGGATGACAAGGACCGGACGCTCGGCCTGCGCCTGGTGCTCGAGCGGCCGCAGGACCTGTTCGATCTGCGCCTCATTGGAAATGCACAGACGACAACGCACGACCAGGTCGATACCGATCACGCAACGGGTATCCAGGGCCCATTGCAAAGTTACCAACAGAACATCTTCAGCGTTGGCGCTGAGGTCGATACCGCGGTGCTCGACAACTTTGTTGTGTCCACCGCGCTGTCCTATGACATGACGACAACGCCAGAAACCGGCGGCCGGGATCCGCAGCAAGACCTGTCAGACTGGGCGGCGAGCATCGCGGTTCGCTGGAATCCCGGGGACGCATGGCAGGTCACCGGCTCGCTGGGTCAACGGACGCGTTTTCCATCCTTGCGCGAGATGTACGGCGTGGCATTAGGCCAGTTCCTGGTGAATCCCGATTTGCGTCCTGAAACCGCACTGCTCGGCGATATAACGTTCGAACGAAGTTCTCAGGATGGCCAGGTTCATATGCGAATCACGCCGTGGACCCTGCACATCGACGATACCCTGTCGCAGCGCAACATTACGGTCGACGGAGTCCGGCTGCGCCAGCGTTACAACCTGCAGGGATCCGATGGCTATGGTGTCGAAGCAGGCGTGGACTGGATGGTCGACGATCACGTCCAGGTTCGCTTGCATGGCAACTGGCAGGACCTCGAAGCGCGTGTCGCGGAGGACGGCACCCGGCCGGAACTTTTGCTGCGACCGGAATTTCAGGCTTCCCTGATTGTGGACTGGATATTCGCCGAGAGCTGGGACCTGTATTTTGAAATCCGTCAGCTGGGTACGGCGCTCGATGAGGACGAGGATGGCACGATAGTAAAACTGCCAACTTCAACTGAAGTGAATGTCCGTCTGTTCAAGACCCTGCATCACGGTGCTTCCGGACGTTGGCGCGCCTATGCCGGTGTGGAAAATGCCGGCAATGAAATTGTGCTGCCACAGCTCGGTCTCCCGCAGCCCGGTATGACCGCATCGCTCGGCCTGAGCTTCGAACGCCTTTAGCCGGCGATTGAAGTGCCGGACTGCAGCCGCTGGCGCTCTGGCATTCAGCGCGCTGCATGATTGTGGACCACCTGCACGAGTCGTTACTTGTCGCTTCCACCGAGGCGATGCGAAAGTTCCGAGATTTCATCCCAGGCTTTTTCCGCCTGCTGTCTTGCGCGTTGTGTGACTTTCTCGCCGCGCTCGCGCAGTTCCTTGAGTTTCGTTTCAAATGAGTCGAGCTTTTCGTCGAGCTTCTCGAGATCCTTTTTCAGTTCCGCTCGTGCCGACTTGCCCTTGCTGGTGATTCCCTGCTTAAGCGTCCTGAGCCGGTCCCTTCCGGACGAGAGCTGCGACTCGAGTTGCTTCAGCCAGCCTTCCGCCTTTGGCATGTTCAGCAGCGCGTCGATCTCGCGTTCCGCGTCCAGCCAGTCGAGGAAAGCGTCGCCGTCGGCGAAGCCGCGGCCCTCGGCGCGATAATAAGCAGCCTCGGAGATCATCTGCTGGCGCTGCTCGGCGGTCATTCTCCGTTCAGTTGCCATTGTGTCACCCTCCATTGCCCCTTGCGGGGCCCTTGATTATTGTGTGCTCAATTTTGCAGCAAGAAAATAGGTACAGCCCGCAGCCGTATTTGCGCCGTGTTTACAGAACAGTGTTATTGCGTGATTACAATGAATTACGGGCGAAATGCTCCGGTTGAGTCAGCGCGCTTGCTCGTGCCCGCATAAAAATACCCCCGCGGTGTTCACCGCGGGGGCAGAGCCAGGCACGCCGGGTCGTGGGGGTGAGACCCGGCACGTTTGATTACGGCTCGAGGAGATAGACGCCAATCTTGTAAGCGGTGAACTCATTCGTATCCGCGTCGTAGTGTCCGCGGGCGAACATCGATCGCGCCGTCGTCACGCCGTCGAGCTCGTTGAGCAGCGCAGTAACAAAGTCGTCAAAGTCCGAATAGAGCTGCAGGCTGTCGGTCGTCTTCACCACAAACAGGTTTCGCCCAGGCTCGCGCGGCTTGATGACAGTGCCTGAGGGCAGCGTCGTGAGATCAATGAGCACCGGACCCTGCTTGATGTGATGCCGCACATCGATGTCCGGATTTTGGTTGTCCAGCACGAGTCCATCGGTGCCGATGCTCAGGAAAGGTGCAAGAGTACCTTCAATGCCCCAGCCGATTCCCAGTGTGCTGCGAACGTCCGAAAAATCGACGATGGTGCGGCCTTCGAAATCCGGCGGTGCGGCGCCGAAAGCGTTCGGGAAGCCGTAGACTACGACCGGCCGACCGGTAGCGAGGGGGTTCATGAACAGGTTGCCGGTCGCCACTTCGTAGTTTTCCGGATCGGCGTCCGTGTCGGGACCCGTGCCCGTACCACTGAAATCGAAGATCTGTACACGACGCCGGTCGATGGCCTGCAGATTGATGTCGGTTTGTCCCGGCACTATCGAGTTCACGAGTCCGGCAAGGTGCGTGACATGCATGCGCACGGCACCGGCAGTTGCATCCAGATGCACACGTGCACTGTCACTTGCTGTGATGTCACCGTAAATTGTGACCCGCTGGCCGACAGAGATTGCGCTGATGTCCAGACCTGCGTTGGGGTGACCGGTCTTGAATACTTTGGTGTCCGGTCCGATTTTCACGACCACGTCATCGCAGAACCAGGCGCCGAGCCCGGGGCGGATAATCGTGGCGCCGCGCACCGTAAGGTCGTTGCCGCTGCGCGAAATGACATTGCCCCGGACCGCATCCCTGTCGGTCCCCGGAACACTGCTTCCGGCAAGCACCAGGTTTGCGGAGAATTCCCGAAGGTCAACGTCCAGCGTGCCTTGTGCAATGCTCAGGGTTCCCTGGCCAGCGGCATTCAATGCACGCAGGCCGGCAATACCGGCGTA
Organism: Pseudomonadota bacterium; assembly: GCA_020027645.1. Classification (GTDB taxonomy): domain Bacteria; phylum Pseudomonadota; class Gammaproteobacteria; order Steroidobacterales; family Woeseiaceae; genus JAKEGN01. Next base: position 5,239 of record JAHKKM010000095.1, on the reverse strand, counting down.
CTCCACGCCATTGACTTCGAACGCGGTATTGTCCCGCACATTGACCTGCATGCGACCGAAGTCGCCAATCAGGTCATGAAACGGACGGATCGCGACTGTGTAGTACATGTCGGCTTCGTTGACATCGATGAGCCGGCCGCGAACACGAATGTCCTTGGTATCGACCGGATCGATCTCGGCAACGATAAACGGTTCGGCCGTGGCGAGTGCGGGCGTACTGAGCACGTCCACTGTATGTGACGCGTCCAGGTCAAAATCGACGGTCAAGAGAGAAGGGCGACCGCGAGTAATGACCAGTCGATCGCGATTGGACAGGATGATCCTGTACTCGGCCTCGGTCAGCGTATTGCCGTCGGCGTCGACGACCAGCGCAGGCTTGGGTTCTCCACCGGCTTCCACCAGGACTTCAGCATTGCGGAAGTCCAGCCTGATCGAACCGGAAACATAAATGCCGGGTGGAATCGATGCCGCCGTTACGAACTCGGTAAGATCGACGTAATCGGTAAAATTGATTCGCGTCTTGAGAGGCAAGGTTTCGACCACAACGCCACCTGCCGTCTGCAGTTTGAGCGACAGTACGTCGACCGTGTAGTTGAGAAAATCACCATCGGCGTCAGTGAATCCGACCAGTACCGTACCGCATTCATTCGAGGTGGCCGGATCGTTCGGATCACAGGCGGCGAGCGGAGCAGGGGCCTCGGCGTTGTTGCCGCCGCTGCTGCAGGCGGCCAGTGTCATCAAAGACCACATCAGTGCGGCCCACATCCAGGTGGTTATATGAGCGGCGGTGCCGGGTAAACAATTGTTCGAAGGCTTCATTTCGATCTCCTTGTCCAGAGCGCTTTCGATATGGGCTTTAACGCGTAACCTCACAGCCGGTTGACGATGAATCGGGCCGGTTTCGCGTTGGGCAAGGGCCGATGCCTAAGTAAAAGGAATAAACCACAAAAATACATGCACTTATCTTGTATTCCTTTGCTAACGTGTCAAAATGCGATCGTTAGCAAATGCAGCTTCGGCCGTCGAATATCGCGTCATGCTTGCGCGCGGATTTGGCCGGTCGGCTAGACTGACACAACGGAAACGGTTGCAACGATCGGCGACTGAATGACAACAACATCCGGCAGTAAAGCACCAATACCCGTGCCAGTGAGGCATCGACGGCCCAGAGCCGGCGAGCGCAATCGTGGTGCAGTGGATGCGCTGCAGACAAAAATCGCTGTCAATGTTCAGCAGCTCGACCCAAGCCGGTTTCACGAACAACTCCGCGACAATATCGGTGAACTGCCGGACGCCACAGGTTGTGATTCGGCATTTCTTGCGTTGTTCCGGTCCGATGCGTCCGCAATCGAGACCGTATTTGCCTCGGGTTCCGTGTTCAGCAGCTGCAACCCGGCGGCGCTCGAGGGCGAATCACTGGGCAACTGGCCGTGGCTTGCCAAAAACCTCGGCCATCTTCGTTTGATAGAAGTCTCGGACACCGAGAAGGCGCCAAAGGGCGCCACGGCTGAAATGGAGCGATTTGCAGAGCTGCACATCGGCTCGATCCTGATCATTGGATTCACGGTGCGTAATGACGTCGCCGGTTTTCTGGCGTTGGCTAACGAAAGCCCGGTCGAAGGCTGGGACGCCAATCTGCATCTGCTGATGAAACTGATCGGTGCATCGCTGGCCTCGGGCATCGAACGCATGCGGACCCTGGGAATCCTTGCGGAGATGGAGGAGCGCAATCAACTCGTCAGCCTGACAGCCAATGACGGCATCTGGGATTTTGATGGTGCAACCAAGCGCCTGCGCCTGTCACGACGCTGGAAATCGATGCTCGGGTACGACGTGAACCGCGAAGACCTGTTGCCGGACTGGTATCGCCTGGTGCATCCCGACGACATGATCCGAGTGCAGGCAAAGATGCGCGAGCATCTCGAGGGCAAGACCGAGTTTTTCGAAAGCGTCCATCGCATGAAACATCAGAATGGTGAATGGCGGTGGATGACAAGCCGGGCAAAGGCACGACAGGATGACCGCGGCAGGTTGCAGCGGCTTCTCGGAGTCGAAGTCGACATCACCGAGCGCAAACTCTATGAGGAAGCGCTGTTCCGGCAGAAGGAAAGCGCACAGATTACCTTGCGTTCGATCGGTGACGGTGTAATTACCACCGATGCAAGCTGCAACGTCGAGTACATCAACCCGGTTGCCGAGGAGCTGACCGGCTGGAAGGTCGATGACGCGAGCGGCCGCTCGGTAGACGAGATATTTCGCGGCTTTCATGAAGAGACCTGCGAACCCCTGGAGAACCCGCTGTCGGTTTCCATTCGGCGTAATCGCGCGATCAAATCGGTGCGGCCGACACTGCTTATTCGCCGCGACGGCAACGAGCTTTATATCGAGAGTACCGCTTCGCCGATTCGCGACGGCAAGGGCGACGTTACAGGCGGCGTGCTGGTTTTCCACGATGTCAGCGAGTCCCGCGAACTGAACCGGCGTCTCAGTTATCACGCCAGTCACGATATCCTGACTGGCTTGGTAAATCGTCGCGAATTCGAATCGCGCCTCGAACGTGCCTTGAAAAGTGCACGCGCCCGCGAGACGTCCTACGCGCTTTGTTATCTCGATCTCGACCAGTTCAAGATCGTTAACGATTCCTGCGGCCACAGTGCGGGCGACGCCTTGCTCGGTCAATTGGGTGCTTTGCTGAAGTCGAAGATCCGTTGGCGAGACACGCTGGCGCGTCTCGGCGGAGATGAGTTTGGCATTCTTCTCGAAAGCTGCAGTCTGGACGAGGCAATGCAGACCGCGGAGGTGCTGCGTCTTGCGATCAGCGAATTCAAATTCATGTGGGACGATCGAAGTTTTCGCCTGGGAGTGAGCATTGGAGTGGTGCCGATTACGGCTGATAACGAGGACGTGCAGGCGCTGCTGAGTGCTGCCGACAGTGCTTGCTCTGCCGCCAAGGAAGCAGGCCGCAACCGCATACACAGCTTTCAGGAAAACGACATCGATCTCATGCGTCGCCGGCGCGAGATGCAATGGGCGGCCCGCATCAATAACGCGCTCGAAGAGGACCGGTTCGAACTCTTCCGCCAGACAATTCTGCCGCTGCAGTCGGAGGGCGAGGGCGCTCACTACGAATTGTTGCTGCGCATGCGTGACGAAAGCGGCAGCATTATTGCACCCGGCCTGTTTATCGAAGCGGCCGAGCGCTATGGCATCACGCCAAATATCGATCGCTGGGTAATCCAGAACGCGTTCCGCTGGCTGGTGTCGGAAGCGGACGAACGCGAGCGCCTGTCACTTTGTTCGATCAATCTTTCGGGGCAGAGCCTGGGCGACGAGAAGTTCCTGCCGTACGTGATTGAACAGTTCCAGAGGAGTGGCCTCGACGCGACCAAGATCTGCTTCGAGATTACAGAAACCGCAGCGATCGCCAGCTACTCTCAGGCGAACCGCTTCATCAACGCATTGAAAGAACTGGGCTGCAAATTCGCTCTCGATGATTTTGGTACCGGCCTGTCCTCATTCGGTTATCTCAAGCATTTCCCGGTCGATTTTCTGAAAATCGACGGCAGCTTCGTCAAGGAAATCCTGCACGACCCGATCGATCGGGAGATGGTTCGCTCGATCAATGAAATCGGTCATCTGACCGGGAAAAAGACCATTGCAGAATTTGCGGAAAACGCCGAGATCATCACCATGCTGCGCGGCATGGGCATCGATTACGCACAGGGTTACGGCGTGTCGGAACCGCAGCGAGTAACCAGGGCCGTCGCTTAAGTCCGCGTTGGCGGCAATTTCCGGCCTTGGTCGCCCTTCAGTCAAACCGCATCGACAGGTCGATGGCCCGCACGTGCTTGGTTATGGCACCCACCGAAATGTAATCAACCCCGGTCTGTGCAACGCTCCTGACGGATTCCAGCGTGACGCCACCGGACGCCTCCAGGGCTGCCGGCGGATTGCCTTCGGTCCGGTTGATGCGTACTGCATCGTGGAGATCATCGAGTGAGAAGTTGTCGAGCAGGACGCGCTCACAGCGGACGGCCAGTGCCTGCCTCAGTTCATCGATGGATTCCACCTCGACCTCGACCGGCAAATCCGTGTGTATTCTGCGCGCAGTGGAAACGGCCGGTTCGATGCCGCCGCAGGCCAGTATGTGGTTCTCCTTGATCAATATGGCGTCAAACAAACCGAACCTGTGATTGACACCGCTGCCACAGAGCACCGCGTACTTCTGAGCGAGCCGCAGTCCGGGCACGGTCTTTCGCGTGTCCAGTATGCGCGCGCCGGTGCCGACGATCGCAGCGACATAGGCTTCGGTAACGGTTGCGGTGCCGCACATCAATTGCAGGAAGTTCAGCGCGCAGCGTTCGCCGCTGACCAGCGATCGCGCCCGGCCGCGCAGCTGGCAGATATTGCGCGTCGGCTCGACCTTGTCGCCGTCTGCACTGTGCCAGTTAATTCGGACCTCCGGATCGATCTGGCGGTAAACCTCGTCAAACCACGGTCGCCCGGCGAGCACCATGGCTTCGCGGGTGATGACGGTGGCAGACGCTGCCAGATTGGGTGACAGCAACGCAGCCGTCAGGTCACCGCCGCCAAGGTCCTCTAGCAGGGCGGACGCAACGTGCATCTCTATGATGGGTTGAAGTTCGTTATCAGTAATGCTCATCGCTGCCCGTGCTGCAAACAAGAAGCCCGGCGCTCGGCCGGGCTTCGGTTTCTTTGCATTTCATCCGAATTACATGATGAATCCGTGATGCGCTCCAACCATGCTCATGACCATCGGGATCGACAGCACCGTGTTGGTGCGCGAAGCCAGAAATGCGACGCGCTTGGCTTTGGCAATTTCCTCGGCGCTGGCCTTGACGATTCCCAGCACTTTTTTCTGATTCGGCCAGATAAGTACCCAGACATTGAACAGCATTATGCTACCGAGCCATGCACCGATACCAATGGTCAGTGCGTAACTGTTGACGGGCGTACCGAGCATTCCGAGTGCAAATGCATCGTCGAGCTGGCCAATGTGCAACAGGTAACTCGCGCCGGTTAGCCAAGTTGCGACCGCTCCCCAGCGAAACCACAGCAGTGCTCGTGGTGCAACGTACTTGGTGATGCCCGCGCCGCCCGGGCCGCCCTGATCGCTGGCGGCAGCGCCAAGAGCCGGAACCTGCACAAAATTGAAGTAGTAAAGCAAGCCGATCCACGCAATACCTGCGAGTACGTGCAGCCAGATAATCAGGGAACT
>JAHKKM010000094.1 GCA_020027645.1 Pseudomonadota bacterium | reverse complement strand
CGCCTCATACGGTCCGGTCGCTGGTGTGCCGATACGGAACGGATTACAAGCCCCAGTTGTTAGCGAGCACGGCCCATTGCCGGGATAATCGCCCGGCAGCGGTACGACATGTCCACTGCCATCTAAAAAGAGAGTGCCATCAGGATTCCGCTGCAGCACGCGAGCCGAGAAAAAGGGCAGGCGACTCTGCGGGACGCGTGAAGAGCCTGCGACGTAGCAGCCGCTTGTAGCTGGGTCGCCCGTGCCGTCATAAGGGTCCGTGACATGGGTTTCGCAACCGGTTGGATACACATAGTACGAGTTCTGGAAGAACTCCCACGGTGCATCCGACTGGTAGGCCTGGTTCTGATCGACGAACTCGGCGCCGAAGACCACGCTGCCCGTGTCGAATTGCTTGCCGACCACTAGGCCTATGCTGGATTGCGCGCCGTCCTTCATATCAAAGAAGTCGGCAGTCTGGGCGCTGACTTCGACGCCTTCGAAATTGCGGCGCGTAATGATGTTTACCACACCGGCCACAGCGTCAGCACCGTAGACAGCAGAAGCGCCATCTTTCAGCACTTCGACCCGTTCGATCATATTTGCGGGGATCGTCTGATAGTCTCCGGCGTCAACCGTGCGCTGACCGTTCACCAGCGTAATGGTGCGATCCGACCCCATGCCGCGCAGGTCGATCTGCACCGATCCGTTACCACCGTTGTTAGTGGTGGTGCCGATCGGCGATCCTGACATCGACGGCATACTCTGTATCAGGTTGCCGACGTCGGTAAGGCCAGTTGCGAGAATGTCGGCTCGCTGCAGCACCGTGACCGGGCTGGCACTGTCGAGATCCGCACGCTTGATGCGCGATCCTGTAGTTACAATTTCTTCAATGGTTTCGTCCGGAGCGGGAGCCTGTGCGAGAGCACTGGCCGCAAAGGACGCAGCCAGCGTGCCCGCACTTACGCCAAGCGCAAGTCGAACAGCCTTCTGCAGTCTGTTACTGGTAGACATGAGTTTTCCCTTATGCAGTCTGGTAATTTCGCTGTCTCTAACGGACAACGTGTGGCGCATTTATAACACCGCGGGAGTGCTCAGTAAAGCCGCGATTTCAGTGGAAATGGCTCGCGCAGCCATTAGATCAGGAACAGTGTGTTGCTTCTGCGCAACGAAAATGATGCGCCTATATTCCGGGCCGGCATGGCTGCGATCCCTCAGCGCTGGCCGGGTATGGCGGGTTGTCGGCCGGCGTTCGAAGGAAAACCGGGCGATCAGCCTGACTTGTGCGGGGCAGCATTACCGTCCGGCAACGGCATTTATAACAACAAAGTCTAAGGCCAAACCGTGCTGCTGGGGTTCAGTGGCGGTTTTTTGACTGGATCCCGGCACGACCGATCTGCGGACTGGCCAGAGCGGGCAATAACGCCGGAGCCAAGGCCGCGACTTGTGCGCGGTCTGCCCGTAGGAGTATTTTCGCCGCTTCATGACTTCCAAACTCGCACTGACCCGCCATATCGCCGAGCTCTACGCAAGAGGCGAGAACGTAATGGCGAATCTGCGGAGTCTTGCGGGCGGTACCGGCGCGAACGGCCTGAATACTGTCGAAGACATCATGATCAGCTACGACTTCCAGGCCGGCAGCTACATCAGGAGCTACGAGCAAGACCCCGCCTACCTGGATCGCTACACAGCGGAGCTGCGCAAGGTACTGGGCCAGCTCGGTCCGATCGACACCCTGCTGGAGGCGGGCTGCGGCGAGGCGACCACACTCAGCATACTTGCCGGCGGCATGCAGGCCCGCCCGGCGCTCGGCGGCTTTGATATTTCCTGGTCGCGCGTCAAGCTCGGCCAGGCCTTCGCCGGCAGCCACGCACTCTCCCCCACCCTGTTCTGTGCAGACCTGTTCCAGATTCCCCTGGCGGACCGCAGTGTGGACGTCGTGTATACCTCCCACAGCATCGAGCCCAACGGTGGCCGCGAGCGTGAGGCGATCCGTGAGCTCGCCCGGGTGGCCCGCAACTGGCTGGTCTTGCTCGAGCCTGCCCACGATCTGGCCGGCGAAGAGGCGCGTCGGCGCATGGAAAGTCACGGTTACGTGCAAAACCTCGCAACAACCATTCGTTCACTCGGACTGACGCTGGTGGACCATCGCCTGTTCCCCGTCTGTGCCAATCCGCTGAATCCGACCGGCCTGTACCTGGTAAAAATCGGGTCGACTTCGGACCGAGCCAAAGTTTTCAGTTTCCAGTGCCCGGTCTCCGGCGCGCCGCTGGAAGCCGGACCCGATGCCTGGTACGCGCCCAAAAGCTTCCTGGCTTACCCGGTGCTGCGCGGTGTCCCCTGCCTGCTTGAGAACAACGCCATCCTGGCGACGAAGTTCCGGGCCGGGGACAGCTCATCGCTGCCCGCATGATTGAGACCCGCGCGCCCAATGTGCTGTTCTTCGGCTTCCGTCGTCCGCTGAACCAGCAGGCTTTGCGGCAAGCGCTGGCCGGCAGCAAGGTCGGCCGCGTGGGACTGATTTCGCGATCCAACTGTCTCGGCGACCGGGCGGATTACTATCTTTCGGCGAAACACGGATTTCGCGCCTGCACCTTCGACAGCAACCCGTTCAAGGCATTCCCGTCGGCGGAATTCCTGCGCGGCCAGCAAACGTCGGAAGTGGTGGTGCTGCGAATGTTCGACCGGATCTACCGGAAATTCAGCGCGGGCCAAAGCTACGAGATACGCAAGCGCCTCTACCTGGAGCAGGTGACCTGGGTCTACGGCATCATCCAGGATCTCGAATTCGACACCGTTATTTTGTCCGATATCCCGCACACGCCATTCGCCTACATTCTTTACAGCGTGGCGCGGGCGCTGAACAAAGATGTTTTTTTCCTGCTGCAGATCCCGATCAAGGACACCTTCATCATCTCGCGCAGCATTGACGACATGTTCGCGCCGGTGCGAACGGAGTACCAGAGACTGAAAGCTGCCGGCGAGTTGCCGCCGCTCAGCCCCCGGCTGCAGAAGGAATTTGACCGACGCTCCGGCAAGAAGCACAAACCGTTCTACATGAGCCGCCGCGATCTCCCGTGGACACGTCGAATCGCGGACTGGGCCAAGTGGACCTTTCGCATCGACACCAACCTGCGACCGCATCGCAGCCTGCGGAACGGTTTTGCCTATTGGCGTGCGTGCAAGCCCATGCCTGCCGCAGGTACTCCGTACGTTTATTTTCCGTTGCACCTGCAACCGGAGGCGACGACGCTGCCGATGGGAGACATTTTTGTTGACCAGTATGTGGCGGTCGAGATGCTGGCCCGTGCCCTGCCCGCCGGTTGGGTAGTGGTACTGAAGGAACATCCGGCACAGCGCATGGCCAAGCGCGACTACCGTTTCTACTCGCGCCTTGGCCGCATATCCAACGTGCATCTCGTAAGCCGCGACGAGGATACCTTTACGCTCACCGAAAACAGCCGGGCCGTGGCCAGTATTACCGGCACGCCGGGCTGGGAGGCGATCTTCGCTGGCAGGCCTGTCATAGTATTCGGCAATGCTTATTACCGGGGCGCGCCGGGTACCGTGAGCGTTAACGATCCGGGCGAGCTCGCAATTCGCCTCGACGAAATCAACCGCGGAGTGTTCCCGACACGTGCAACCGAAGACATCCTCCGCTACCTGGCGGCTTTGGACCGCTGCTCCTACGAGGGCATCGTAGACAAGGTCTTCCTTCGGGACTCCGATCTTTCCGAGCAGCAGTCGATCGAAAACTACACCGTCATTCTCAAACGCCTGATCGCCTCACCAGAGACCTTTAACCGAAATGGATAACGCAAACCCGCTACGCAGCATATTGGTGACCGGGGGTACCGGTTCCTTTGGCAAGGCGTTCATTACCACGCTGCTCAAAGAGCTGCCGGACCTGCAGCGTCTGGTCATCTTTTCCCGTGACGAACTGAAGCAATTCGAAATGTCGCAGGAGTTGTCGTCGGAAAAATACCCGTGCCTGCGATATTTCCTCGGCGATGTCCGCGACCTGCCACGTTTGCGTCGCGCGCTGGAGGGCATCGATACCGTGGTGCATGCAGCGGCATTGAAGCAAGTGCCAATGGCCGAGTACAACCCGTTTGAATTCATCAAGACCAACGTGCTCGGCGCGCAGAATCTGATCGAGGCCGTGCTGGACAGCAAGGTGCGCCGCGTGGTTGCCCTGTCCACCGACAAGGCGGCAGCGCCCATCAATCTTTACGGCGCCACCAAGCTGTGCTCGGACAAGTTGTTCATTGCTGCCAACAACCTGCGGGGTCATCGCGACCTGTCTTTTTCCGTGGTGCGTTACGGCAATGTAATGGGCTCGCGCGGTTCCGTGATCCCTTACTTCCTGGCGCAACGCAAATCCGGAGTGCTGCCAATAACGGATCCGGAGATGACGCGCTTCAACATCACGCTCGACGAAGGCATACACCTTGTCATGGACGCATTGAGGACCGCTCGCGGCGGCGAAATCTACGTACCGAAGATCCCCAGTTATCGCATCACCGACGTCGCCGAGGCCATCGGCCCGAAATGCAAGAAGCCTGTGGTCGGCATACGGCCCGGTGAGAAGGTGCATGAGGAAATGATCACGGAGACAGATGCCTTGCAGACCATCGAGACGGCGCGGCGCTATCTCATTCTCCCGGTACTGGCCCAGCGCAAACCCGACGAGGTGCTGCGGGAGTTCTGCAAGCATCATGACGGCAAACCGGTCCCGCGCGGATTCTCTTATTCGTCCGGTGAAAACACCGAGTGGCTGAGCGTTGCACAGATCCGGGAACTGATTCGCCGCCATGTCGACAGCAATTTTTCAGTAAGCGCATGAACGACCGGCGAACACCGCCGCCGTTGCCTTACGGCCGGCAGTGCATTAATGAAGACGATATTGCGGCCGTGGTGGCGGTGTTGCGGTCGGACTTCATAACGCAAGGCCCGACCATCGCGAGATTTGAACAGCGCGTGGCCGAATTCTGCGGAGCGCGATACGCAGTCGCCGTGTCCAGTGCGACCGCGGCCCTGCATATCGGCGCATTGGCGCTCGGCCTTGGGCCGGGCGACCGGCTGTGGACTTCACCCAATACTTTCGTGGCGTCGGCAAACTGCGCGCTGTATTGCGGAGCGCAGGTCGACTTCGTCGATATCGATGCACGCAGCTACAACTTAAGTGTCGCGTTGCTCGCGGCAAAGCTTGAGTCGGCATCGGCCAGCGGAACCCTGCCGAAGGTACTGGTGCCGGTGCATTTCGCCGGGCAATCCTGCGAGATGCAGCCGATTGCGGCTTTGTGTGAAAAATACGGCGTGCGCATCATGGAGGATGCTTCGCACGCGGTTGGCGCGCTGTACCAGGGCCAGCCGGTCGGTAACTGCCTGCACTCCGAGCTCGCGGTATTCAGCTTTCACCCGGTCAAGATCATCACCACCGGCGAGGGCGGGATGCTGCTGACTAATGACAGCGAACTGCATGCGCGGCTGCTGCGCCTGAGAAGTCACGGCATCACCCGTGACGAACAGGTGATGGCAGAACCCGGCGCCGGTCCCTGGAGCTATGCCCAGGTCGACCTCGGATTCAACTACCGCATGACCGACCTGCAGGCCGCACTCGGTGCCAGCCAGATGAATCGGCTGGCCGCTTTCCTCGAGCGCCGCCGTGCACTGGTTACCCGTTACAACAAGCTGCTGGCGACGCTGCCGCTGATTCTTCCCTGGCAGCACCCGGACACCAATTCGTCCTGGCATTTGTACGTCGTGCAGCCGGATCCGACGCGGACCCGGGTCAATCGCTTGCGCCTCTATCACGGTCTGCGGGAGCGGCAGATCCATGCACAAGTGCACTACATTCCGGTACACACCCAGCCCTGGTACCGGGACCTGGGCTTCAAACCCGGGGATTTCCCGGTCGCGGAACACTACTATTCCGGCGCTTTGAGCCTGCCCCTGTATCCGGACCTCACGGACGAGGGGCAGACGCGGGTCGTCGCGGCCCTGCAGGCGCTTTTTGCCGGCTGAGATGACCGCGAGCAAGCTGTTCGGCGAGCTGTGCATACGCGCGGATGCGCGGCCGGACGTTGGAATCGGGCATTTGATGCGTTGCCTCGCGCTGGCGCAGGCCTGGCAGGACCGGGGCGGCACGGCAACGTTTGTCACAGCGACAGAATCATCCGCGCTCCTCAAGCGGCTGGAGTCGGAGGGTTTTGCCGTGCATCGATTGCAGGCCGAACCCGCAAGCCCGGCCGATGCTGCAGAAACCGCTGCTGCCGCCGAAAGCCGTGGCGCAAGCTGGATCGTTGTTGACGGTTACCCTTTTGGGCCCACCTATCTGCAGGCCTTGCGGAACGACGGCGTACAGCTGATGGTCATCGACGATCAGGCCACACAGGATTTCGCAGCGGCCCAGCTGATCGTCAATCCGAATGTTCAGGCTACGCCAGAATTGTACGCACGCGATAACGGCGCTGATCGGGTGTTGGCCGGAAGCCGCTTTGCTCTGTTGCGTCGTGAGTTCCAGGTCAGTGCCGCCGGACAAAGCACAGCAGCCCGGCGAAAACTGCCAGGTCGCGTAGTCATAACCATGGGTGGCAGCGATCCGCCGAACGCCACCGGCCGGGTGCTGGAAATCCTCTCCGGCTTTGACGATCGGCGACTTCACCTGTCCGTCATCCTCGGTCCCGCGAACACGCATCGTGAGAGCCTGGAGCCTGTGCTCAAAACTCTGCGCCGCAAGCACGAGGTCGAGCTGCTGGTGGATCCGCCCGAACTGTCTGTCGTGTTTGCGCGGTCCGACCTGGCCATCTCGGCCGCGAGCACTACTTGCTGGGAGCTGGCCAGCCTCGGTGTGCCGCTGGCAATCGTTGTGCTGGCGGACAATCAGCGGGCCGGCGCCGAGGCGCTGGCGAAAAGCGGAACGGCGGTGCTCCTCGGTTGGCACAAGGAACTAAAGGCGAACGCGGTGCTTCCACAGCTTCGCACTCTATTTGAAAAGCCTGAGCTGCTCCGGCGTCTTGCCGAAGATGCGCGCGCTTTGATCGACGGCCGCGGCTCGGCCCGCGTGGCCGAGCGCATGGCGACCTATCCCTTGCAGCTGCGCGCTGTTACCGCGGCGGACGCCGCGATACTCCATGAATGGGCCAACGATCCGCTGACGCGTCGCATGTCTTTCTCCAGTGAAATGATCCCCTGGGAAAGCCATGTCGAATGGCTCAAGCGGCGGCTTGACGATGAGGACTGCCGGTTTTGCGTGGTGCAGGACAATGACGGACAGCCGCTCGGACAGGCACGCCTCGACCGCGCCGGATCGAGTGCGACGTTGAGTTTCGGCCTCGCGCCGACGGCCAGGGGAAAGGGGTTTGCCGCGAGACTGGTCAGGTTGGCTGCGGTAGACTCGCTGTTGGCCGGGTGGTGTCAGCACGTCGATGCGTGGGTCCGGCCCGAGAACGTCCCTTCATTGGCCGCATTCCGGCGCGCAGGCTTCACCGAGCGTGGGGTTCCGCAGGATCAGGCCCGGCCCGAGCGATCACAGGGTGATGCTTTGTTGTTCAGCCTTCCATGAAAATCGGTAATCGCAACATCGGCCCAGGCCATCCCTGCTACATCGTGGCGGAACTGTCTGCCAATCACGGTCAGGACTTCGACCAGTCAGTAGCTTTGGTTCGCGCCATGCACAAGGCCGGCGCGGACGCGGTCAAGGTCCAGACTTACACTGCTGATTCGCTCACGATCGACAGCCGCCGCGAACCTTTCGTCGTTGGCGGCGGCACGCTCTGGGACGGCCGCACACTTTACGAGCTGTACCAGGAAGCTTCGATGCCCTGGGAATGGCAGCCGCGACTGCAGCAACTGGCACAGGAGCTCGGCCTCGATTTCTTCTCTACGCCTTTCGATGCGGCTGCAGTGAACTTTCTGGAAGACATGCACGTGCCGGCACACAAGATCGCGTCCTTCGAACTGGTTGATCTGCCGCTGCTGCGTCAGGTCGCGGCCACCGGCAAGCCGGTCATCATGTCCACCGGGATGGCAACGCTGGAAGAGATCGACGAAGCACTGGAGACGCTCCGTGCAGCGCGATCAGGTCCTGTTGCACTGTTGAAGTGCACCAGCGCCTACCCGGCGCCAGTCAATGAAATGCATCTGCGGACAATTCCGGACATGGCCCGGCGCTTTGGCGTTCCGATCGGGCTCAGCGATCACACGCCGGGGCACACCGCGGCCGTGGTAGCAGTTGCACTCGGCGCCTGCATCGTGGAGAAACATTTCACACTGTCGCGAGCGCAACCCGGCCCCGATTCCGCCTTCTCCATGGAGCCGGATGAGTTCCGTGCACTGGTTGATGCGATCCGCGATGCCGAACAGGCGCTGGGCCGCATCAGCTACACGCCTTCGGCCAAAGAGGCTGCCAGCCGTGCGCTGAGGCGCTCCCTGTTTGTCGTGCAGCCGGTCAGGGCGGGTGAGCGATTCACGAGTGAAAACATCCGCTGCATTCGGCCAGGCCACGGCCTTCATTCAAGGCACCTGGACGAGGTGCTCGGCGCGACGGCGGCATGTGACATCGCGGCCGGCACGCCGGTCGACTGGTCGCTGCTGGCCCGGCCAGCCAACGCCAAGGCCCGATGACGAACCTGGCGATTATTCCTGCTCGCGGCGGGTCGAAACGCATTCCAAGGAAAAATATCCGGCCGTTCCAAGGTCAACCGATTATCAGTCACGTGATCCGGACTGCGCGCGAATGCAGTGTGTTTGCCGAGGTGATGGTCTCCACCGAGGACGAGGAGATTGCAGGAATCGCCAGGAAATATGGCGCCAGTATTCCGTTCATGCGTTCCGTTGCGACTGCCGGTGACAACGCCACTACCCTGGATGTCCTGCGTGAGGTCGTCGCCGCTTATCGCCATGTCGGGCGAGAGTTCGATGCCCTGTGCTGCATTTACCCGACAGCCGTTCTCACGCGTCCGGCGACACTGCGATCCGGCTGCGAGCTATTACAGAAAAATCCGGATGCCGCATGCGTGCTCGGCATTGTACCTTTCGAACACCCAACGCAGCGGGCACTTGCTGTACGCAACGGCAAGTTGCAAATGCTGCAGCCGGAGCATGCGCACACGCGCACCCAGGATCTCGAGCCGACGTACCATGACGCGGGCCAATGGTACTGGCTGCGAACTGCGGCACTCCGCGATCCGGACTTTCGCATCCTTGGCCCGACCGCC
>JAHKKM010000274.1 GCA_020027645.1 Pseudomonadota bacterium | reverse complement strand
GCCGGTCCAGGGGTTATAACCGACGTTGAATCCCCACGTCGGCGGGCGCGGATAATAGTAGTGGCCGTAGTACGGCGGGTAATACCAGCCGGTGCCGTATACGGGCACCCCGTAATACGGGAACGACCACATGTATCCCGGCGTGTATCCCACATACACGACCTCCGGTGTCGATTCGTAGATGTGTACGTGGGTGGTGTTGTAGACCGGCGAACTCGGTGGAATTTTCTGGATTTCGTCTTCCGGGATCGAATCGGCGACCGCCCAGGGGCCGTTTGCCGACGCCGACGTAAACCACACGCCGTTGTCGACAGCGTAATAAGATGTGTCAATCTGCAGGACCTGCGCACCCGTGTTCACTGCATAAGACACTTCGGTGCCGGAAATCTTTTCGAACTTCGGCTCACCGTCGTATTCAACGGTGAGTTTGGTTTCGCTGCGCTTGATCGCTGCCGTCTGTGGAATCTGCGCATCCAGCATCGCATCTTCAGCTTCCTCGGTTCCCGCAATCGATGCGCGCAGGCCGCCGATATCGGACGCCGGTGGTATGTCCTTGAAGCTCGCCGGCAGTTCGTCGGCGCGGACGAAGATCCACGGACCATAGGTCGATTTCGCGCGATACCAGCGGCCCGACAACAACAGGTACATGTTGCCGGTCGCGATCTCCCGCAACCAGGGCGATTCGGTGTTCTGTACGTACAGCAGTTGCTCGCCGGCTATCAACTTCCACGAGGGCGTGCCCTGCGTGACGATCAGTTCCGTGGGCTTGTTTGCCGCAACAATGGCGGGGGGAGAATCGGGTTGTGTTTCGTCGACCTTGACCTCTTGCAGCATTTTCGCCAGGTCGGCCGGCGGCGTATCGGTCGCGGTCCACGGACCCAGCGGGTCCTTTGCCTGGTACCAGAACTTGCCGCCGTACAGGTAGTGATCCTTGCCGCGCTTCCTGCGCACAACGGCCATCGGTGTATTCAGAACACGTTCGTAGTCGCTGTTCTCGACATCGGCATAGCGGGGCTCGCCGTCGTACAGCAACAACACGGCAAGTTCCTCTCGAAAGACGATTTCGGGTGGATCGTTCTTGAGCTCGGCGAGGCTCTTCTTCTCAAGCTCTGCAGACTCGAGGCTGGCCGATAGTGCTTCCAGCGATACCTGGAAACCCGTTTCCGGAATCGCCGCCTCGACAATCGCGGTGAAACGCTGTTCATTGGCATCCGTCGAGTCCGGCCAACGGACATTCGTCAGCTTGATATCGCGAATGATCACCGTGCCCCCTTCCTTGTCGGTGTCGATAATCGAATCGAACCAGAAAACGCCGAAAGTGGGTTCGCCCCCGTCCTTTGATTCGAAAGACATCGCAGCACGGCCTTTCAGGACATTGCCTTTGAGGCCTTCTGGTTGCGGTTGATAGACGACGATCGTTCCTTCGGTTGCTTCGATCTCTTGCGGCCAGTCGATGGCCTGGGCGGCGACCGGACATGCGAAAGAAAACGCAAGCAGGATTACGCGAATTGCCGATATCCGTACGCATCCAGCACGGAGTTCTGAAACAACATTCTTCATTGTATTTTCGTCCTCTCAGGTTTCCGCGTATCCGGCGCGCCATTCTTTGCGGATACGCGTAGCAGAGTTTATACCGAAGATTGACCTGACAGTTTGCGGGTTTTGCCGGGATAACAGGGATCCCGTGAAAAAAAGCAGGCCGGGCCTGATTCCGCTGTCCACGGCACGCGATGGCCTTACCGGCGAGAGTGCTGCGAACCCCTCCAACTGATGGTCACGCCTGCCTTCTGCGACGGCCGCTGGTGCGTCGCCCCTTCACCTCCGCAACGGTTGGCTCGGGCGCCGGCGGTATTTCCGGCAGCGAAGTCTGTTCGTTCATTCCTGCGATGATGAGTTCGCGCATTGCCTTGTCGATGGCGGCATCGGTTTCGATCGGCTGGTATGCCGCGAGCCGCCGCTCGACTTCTTCCGTGGCGCGTCGGATCAGGTCTTTCGAACCGGACTCCTGCCAGGTCTCGCGATTCTCGCGATCGATGGTCGGTCCCGTCAGGTAAAGTTCCGTCGGCCAGTGCTTCGCAGGAAATGCAGACACTGGCCGCAGATCTCGTTGTCGAATACGAGTTTCGCAAGACTGAAGGTCAGAACGAAATCGAGCATGCCCGGGCCGGAAACGGAATTCACGCCAGCAAGAGCCGCCAGTAACGCGCTCGCGAAGGTTTCGCCGCCGCTTTGCGCATCCAGGAACTTTCCATCCGACAACGCCATGTACGCCTGTGTCGGAAGCTTAAGGTGCTTTGCGATCGCGACGTAGGCGACGTTGAGGTGTTGCGCCTCGATGGCCGCCATAGGTGAACTGGCCGCTCTCATGTGAAAGGTAGCCGGTGCGCCGCCGAATAGTACTGGCGTGCCGGGCCGTATTACCTGTGCCATCGTGATGCCAGTGAGTACGTCGACGCAATGGAACACCAGTGCGCCGACCAGCGTCACCGGTGCAATCAGGCCCATCAAGGTCACCGGAACGATCTCGATGGGAATGCCGGCATCGATACAATCGAGCATATTCTGGCAGGAGTCTTCTCCGTAACGGAAGTTGCCTGTTGCGGTAATTGTGAAGATCGACATCGGCCTGGCAACCAGGTCCTCGTGGCTCCTGCGGAACATCTGCATCATCTGCGCCATCCGCGGCACGCCGTGTTCGCTGAAGGCGCCGGAGACGACCGGTTTCTTCGAAATCGTCAGCGTCATGTACAAACGCCAGGCGTCCGAGACCTGCGATTCGATGTCCTTGTTGGTCGAGAACGCCGTCGCGAGATAGGCGATGTGCTCCAGCCCGTCGCAGATACGCGCGTACTCGATGAAGTCTGTCGAATTGGCGAGCCTGGTTTCACCACTGCGGTGGTCGAGAATCTTGAGGCCGCTCGAACCGGGCACGTAATGCACGTTGTTGCCGCCGATTTCAGTGTATGGATCGCCATCGCGGGTGTAGAGCGTGAACGCGGAGGGCGCATTGGCGACCGCCGTCTCGACCACCTCGCGGGGAAACAGAATGCGCTCACCGCTCGCGTCGGTTTTGAGTCCCTGCTCCTGCAGGCGTTTTTTCATCTGCGGCCCGCGGATCTCCATGCCGATTTCGGCCATGAGCCGCTTGGCGTTGTCCAGGATTCTCTCGATAAGGTCGTTGCTCAGGACGTTCAGCGTCGGGCGCACGATGATTACCTCTGAAGGTCAGGAAATTTTACAGCAAGGAACACGGGATGCACCGCGGGGAAATACGTAGTCTGGTCTGCTTGACAGCTCAGGGTTACAGTCATCCTGCTGCAGGCGAAATGCGGTAACTGTCACCACAGTTCCGTACCAGTGATGGCGACTGGCGGACACCAGGGAATCCTTGCAACCGGCCGTGATTCGATAAACCATTGATATGCGGTGGGTAACTTGAAGCCATCTTCCATGAAGCGGGTTTACATCCCTGTCGGAGTTCTGGCAACACTGATTGCCCTTGTCGGCTTTTGGCCAAGCTATTTCGGTCCACTCGTCTCTGGCACGGTGCAAAAGGTACCGATCATCCATCTGCATGCGGCGGTTTATTCGGGCTGGCTCGCGCTCTTCATCACACAGGCGGTGCTCGCAGCGCGTGGACGCATCGCGCTACACATGAAGTTTGGCAGGATCGGCATGTTGTACGGCGTGCTGGTGATCATTTTAGGCCTGGCCACCGCCTTCAGCCAGTTCGGCACTCGCATCGAGGCGGGCAATCTGGCCGAGGCACAATGCGCGCTGTTCGGCCCGTTCACCGACATGCTTGTATTCGCGCCGTTTCTCGCCGCGGCCTGGATCTATCGGCGCAAACCTGAGATTCATAAACGCCTGATCACCGTTGCCACCACGATGCTGCTGATTGCGGCGGTCAGCCGCATGCCGCCTTTCCGTGACGGGCTGACGGTATCAGACTATCCGCTGTACCTGGCTGTGTGGCTGTCTCCGATCTACTTGGCGATGCTGTACGATTGGTTCAAGCGCAGGATCGTCCACCCGGTGTATCTGCTCGGCATGGTCACCCTGGCGATGGTCAGGTTGCGCACCCCGCTGCGGGACAGCGAAACGTGGTTGAGTATTTCTGCCTGGTTCGCGAAGCTATACACGTAGAGTCAGATTGCGTTAGCTATATCCTGACGAGGGGGAACGATGAAGCATTCACTGATTGCAATTGTTGCGATTCTTGTTACGAGCGCCGGTTGCGTCGCTGACCCTTTGCCCTCGTGGAATGACACCGCGCCCAAACAGGCGATCATCGACTTTGTCGAAAAGGTAACAAGAGAGGGGTCGGCAGACTTCGTTCCGCCGGCGGAGCGCATCGCGACGTTCGACAATGATGGCACGCTCTGGTCGGAGCAGCCGATGTACTTCCAGCTTTACTTCGTCGCGGATCGCGTGAAAGTACTTGCGCCGCAAAATCCGGAATGGGCGAGCACAGAGCCGTTCGCCTCTCTTCTCGAAGGCGACATGGCGGGCGTGGCGGCATTAGGTGAGCAGGGCCTCGCGGCATTGCTTGCTGCCACGCACGCAGGAATGACGACGGCGGAATTTGACCAGGCCGTCAGCGACTGGATCGCTTCGGCAAAGCATCCGACCAGCGGCCGGCCCTTTACAGAAATGGTCTACCAGCCGATGCTCGAATTGCTGGCTTATCTACGTGCCAACGACTTCAAGACCTTTATTGTTTCCGGTGGCGGCATCGAGTTCATGCGTCCCTGGACCGAGAAGGTCTACGGCATCCCGCCCGAACAGGTGATCGGATCGAGCGGCGGGCTGCGGTATGAAGTACGTGATGGGGAGCCGGTGATCGTCAAACTTGCGGAGCTCGTCCTCAACGACGACAAGGAAGGAAAGCCGGTCGGCATCCAGCGGCACATCGGGCGCCGTCCGATCGCCGCCTTCGGCAACTCGGACGGGGACCTGCAAATGCTGCAATGGACCGCGGCTGGCAGCGGACCGCGATTCTGCCTCTTCGTT
>JAHKKM010000093.1 GCA_020027645.1 Pseudomonadota bacterium | reverse complement strand
GACCAAATACATGGCGACCTATCATCGCCGGCCGACGGACGTACTGGTGGCCGTCAAAGGTGCACCGGAGGTCGTACTCGATGCTTGCACCATGGTAAGCACTCGATCCGGCAGTCGTGTGCTGACCGACCTGGACCGGCGCGAATGGCAGGATCGCGCCGCCGCGCTCGGTGCCCAGGGGCTACGCACACTGGCGGTCGCCGGCAAAACGGTTGCGGACATGTCCGATGGACCGTACGGCGGCCTGACCTTGCTTGGCATAGCGGGGCTCGAGGATCCGCCGAGACGCGGTGTCCGGTTGGCCATAGAGCGCTGCCGCAATGCGGGCATACGCGTGGTAATTGTAACCGGTGACCATGCTGCAACGGCGCGGCACATTGCGTACGAGCTCGGCATGGTGACCGCTGACGCTGCACCCGGCAGTTTCATCGATGCACGTACGCGGCTCAAGTCCAAGGCGGAACTCGACATCGACCTGATGCGTGCGACAGTCATTTCTCGTGCAACGCCCGAGCAGAAATTCGACCTGATCGCGCGTTATCAACAGCTTGGTCACGTCGTTGCCATGACCGGTGACGGCGTCAACGATGCACCGGCCCTGCGGAAGGCGGACATCGGCGTGGCAATGGGTTTGCGGGGTACCGCCGTTGCCAAAGAAGCGGCGCACATGATTCTTCAGGATGACGAGTTCGGCACGATTGTCGAAGCGGTGTCACAGGGGCGAGCGATCTATGCCAACATTCGAAAATTCGTCGTCTACCTGCTCTCTTGCAACATCAGCGAGATCATGATTGTGAGCGTGGCTACGATTGCGGGCGCGCCGCTGCCGTTGCTGCCATTGCAGATCCTGTTTCTGAACCTGGTTACCGACGTCTTTCCCGCTTTGGCACTGGGTGTGGGCCAGGGGTCAGATCAACTCATGAATGAGAAACCGAGGCCTGCCAGAGAGCCGATCCTGACCCGCGATCACTGGGCAGGAATCCTGCTGTACGGTGCGGTGATGTCGGTCTGTGTGCTGGCGGCGATGGCAATCGCCGTGCAGGGTCTTGGTTTCAACTACGAGCAAGCGGTGACGGTATCGTTTACCACACTCGCAATGGGCCAGTTGTGGCATGTGTTCAATATGCGTGCAACAGACAGCCGCTTGCTGCGCAACGAGATCGTCAGCAATCCGTGGGTATGGGCGGCACTGGTCGTTTGTCTGTTGCTGGTGTTAGCTGCGGTTTCCCTGCCTGGATTGCAGCAATTGCTGAGCCTGACCGCGCCGTCGGCAAGTGGCTGGCTCCTCATCGTCACCATGAGCAGCGTGCCGTTGCTGCTTGGCCCACTGAAGTTGTTCAAATGAGCACTCTAGCCAGGCAATAAAAGTGTCCAATAAAGGTGTCAGGTTTATTTTTGCACCGCAAAAATAAACCTGACACCATTACTTTGACATCTTTATTTGCGGTCAGCCGCGCCAGAAATCCGGTGTAAATAGCAGGAAAATGGTGAGTACTTCCAGGCGCCCCAGTATGCAGGCAAATGCGCCGATATATTTGATCGGATCACTGACCGTGTCAAAGTTCCATGCGACCTCACCCAGGCCCGGACCCATATTATTGATGCAGGTTGCTACGGCCGAGAACGCACTTATCTGGTCAAGTCCGAACCACATCATGGCCAACATCAGGACGACGAAAACAAACGTATAAACAGTAAAGAATGCCCAGACAGCCCGCACCACGGAATCGTCGACGATATCCGGGCCGATACGCAACGGGCGTACCAGCCTCGGGTGGATCAGTCGTTGCATTTCGATGCCCGCCTGGCGGGTCATTATCTGGAAGCGAATGACTTTCATTCCGCCGGCGGTCGAGCCTGCGCAACCACCGATAAAGCTAATGAAGATGAGAAGTACCGGAAGCAGGGTAGGCCACACTGAAAAGTCATCCAGGGTGAAGCCTGTGGTCGTGATAACCGAGACAACTTCAAAGATCGATACCCTGAATGCGTGGCTCAGGGTCACGTCAGTCTCAAGAAATAGTTCCGCCGTGACGAACACCGTCACTGCAAAAACAGTGAGCAGAAATGCTCGTGCCTCAGAGTTTGAAGTGTATGGCTCGACCGACAGCTGGCTCCAGGCACGAAAGTGCAATGCAAAGTTCAGTGAACCGAGCAACATGAACACTATGGCGACGGCTTCGATCTGGGGGCTTTGATAATATTGGAAACTCGCGTCGTAAATCGCGAATCCGCCCGTGGACACGGTTGCAAAACTGTGTGCTATCGAATCGAAGGCCGGCATGCCTGCAAGCCAGAAGCACAAGGCGCAGGCAATCGTGAGGAACAGGTACAGACGCCACAGTGCCTGTGCCGTATGCATGATTCGTGGGCGCAATTTGTCGCTCTTGGCCGGCCCGGTGGTCTCGGCTTTCATGAGCTGCATGCCGCCGATGCCGAGCATCGGCATAAGGGCGATCGCTGCGACGACGACACCAATACCGCCAAGCCACTGGATCTGTTGTCGGTAAAACAGCAGCGACCGCGGAAGATAGTCGAGGCCCACGATCGCAGTGGCGCCGGTGGTAGTAAATCCCGATGCCGTTTCAAATATGGCGGATGCGACGTCCAGCTTGCCGATCAGCATAAAAGGCACGGCGCCGACCAGGCTGAGAAAGAACCACGCAGCGGCGACAATCAGGAATCCACCTCGACTCGGGAGATGCGGATCTGTCGGCGGGCCGACAAGCACCATGATTGAGCCGAACACAACCGCGGCCAAGCCAATGCTGAGGAACTGCACGGCGCATCCATCCGCATAAATCAACGATACGGCTATCGGCGGTAACATGCTGATGCCGTATATGACGCATAATAGTCCGAGGACTTTAACTAAGGCGTTACGCATTGGGTCAATGTTCTATAAACGGCGGGTTGATGATGAACCGGGATAATGATCTGATGATTCTCCTGCATTCGAAGATTGTGCGCACCTAAATAGTTCGTAGCATCTTTACCTATTCCTTATATCGGCTGCAACACTGGCACTGACCCGAGATGAGATCCATGCACATCCAGGCTGGTTCGGACAGCGGCAATGTGCCTTATCCCTGATCGGAAAAGAGTACGACCTGTTGCGTATGCTGGCGCGAAATGCCGGCCTTTGAATGCACTGTTTGGGGAACCTATTTGTATGAATCATGATTGACACGATCTGTATCGCGCCAATGATGGATTGGACCGACCGGCACTGCAGGTACTTCCTGCGGCTGCTCAGTCCGCACGCGCGCTTATACACGGAAATGCTCACAGCGGCGTCCCTGATTCACGGTGACGCAGCGAGGCTGTTGCAATTCAATAAAGAAGAGCATCCGGTGGCATTGCAGCTCGGTGGCTGTGATCCAGGGATGATGTCCCGCGCTTCCCGCCTCGGCGAGTTGCAGGGTTACGATGAAATCAATATCAATGTCGGTTGCCCGAGTGACCGGGTTCAAAGTGGTCAATTCGGTGCCTGTCTCATGGGGCAGCCCGAGCTTGTCGCAGCTTGCGTGGCCGCGATGCGCGACGTGGTCACCATTCCGGTAACAATAAAGACCCGGATCGGTATCGATGACCACGACAGCTATGAATTCCTGCGCCACTTTATCGATGCAGTTGCTGCCGCTGGTTGCGAGACTTTCATCGTGCATGCGCGGAAAGCCATCCTCGAAGGACTCAGCCCGAAGGACAATCGCAGCGTTCCGCGACTTGACTATTCGCGCGTCTATCGGCTCAAGCAGGAGCGTCCTGACCTGACCATCGTGTTGAACGGCGGTATTACGACGATTGATCAGGTACGGGAACACCTAAGCCACGTGGATGCCGTGATGATCGGGCGACAGGCCTATCAGGATCCGTGGTTTCTGACCGAGATCGAACAGGTATTCCACGCCACGCCAGTACCCGGACGTCACGAAGTCATCGAGCAAATGGCCGTATACATCGAGCACGAACTCGCCCAGGGCGTTGCGCTGAAGCACATGACGCGCCACCTGCTTGGCTTATTCAACGGACAGCCTGGAGCCAGGTTATGGCGTCGCTATCTAAGCGAAAATGCACATCGCCCGGGCGCCGGAATCGACGTGCTGTATTCGGCGCTGGGGAAGCTGCCGAAGGTCGCGTAAATCTTTGCTGCTGTTCCCTGCCGGCCGGACCACGTTGCCCAAATCGGTTCAATACCCGGTACAATCCCTGTCCCGTTTGAAAAAATACGCATGCTCACGAGGAGACAGCGAACAAAATGACTGTAGAGAACGCATCTGCCCGCAGGCCGAGCATGGCCGAGGAAGCCGACATCCACGACTTGTACGAAAAGGCCGTGCAAAACGTGGAACACGAAGTGGAGTTTCTGCAGGCCACCTTTGAGAGCATACGCGGACGCAAGGCCTATCGACTACGCGAGGATTTTTGCGGTACAGCAAGTGCTTCGTGCCAGTGGGTTCGTCAGGGCAAGCAGTTTCAGGCTATCGGTGTCGATATCGATCCGGCAGTATTGGACTGGGGTCGACGCCATCGCCTCAGCCGCTTGCCTGCAGCGGATCAGGCCCGGGTGCAACTGCTCGAATCCGACGTAATGACGGTCGAGGCCGCCCCGGTTGACATGCTGATCGCCTTCAACTTCAGCTATTTCACCTTCAAGACCCGGGACCAGCTGCGCAACTATTTCCGGCAGGCCTATGCAGCCCTGAAAGATGACGGCTTGTTCTTCATCGACCTGTTTGGCGGCCCGGAGGCGCAGGAGGAAACCAAGGAGAAGACCAAACACAAGGGCTTTACCTACATCTGGGATCAAGCGGAATTTCACCCGGTGACGAATTACATTCGCTGCCATATTCATTTCAAATTCCGCGATGGATCGAAGATCAAGAAAGCGTTCACTTACGAATGGCGGCTGTGGTCGGCAGCGGAGCTTCGTGAGGTATTGATCGAGGCCGGATTCAACAAGGCGACCTTATACTGGGAAGGTGAGGACGAGGATGGCGAGGGCAATGGGGTGTTCACGCCGGACGAAAAGGGTGAGGCGGATCTCGCGTGGATAGCGTATATTGTCGCCGAAAAATAGTTGTAAATTTAGTGGCTTGCTTCGCTTACTGAAAGTCGGTCTAACAATCTGTCATTGGACATAATGCAAGCGACTTGCGCCGCTGAGCGCTTATAATCGCGGCTGACCCCGCGGCCGAAGCGTTGCCCGGAATTTTTGCAATACCGACGATTCGAGAGGTTGAACAAGGCGAGAATGGCAAAAGACCTGGAAGTCGCGATTCTTTTCGCCGATGTCGTCGGAAGCACCCAGTTGTACGATCAGTTCGGCGACACCAAGGCCAGTGAGACTGTGGCCCTTTGCCTGGACGTCATGAAAGACGCCACGCGCCAGTTTAGTGGCAAGGTCATCAAGACCATTGGCGACGAAATCATGGCAACCTTTCCGACCGTCGACGATGCCATGGGTGCCGCGAGCCAGATGCAAAGCAGGATCAGCAGTGACGCAGATCGAAGTGGCACGCACATTCCAGTGTCGATTCGCATCGGCTGCCATTTCGGACCGGTCGTTCAGGAACAGAACGATATTTTTGGCGCCGCGGTACATACCGCAAACCGCATGACATCGCAGGCCAAAGCAAGGCAAATAGTAATTTCAGGAAGCTCTGTCGAACGCATGAGCGATGAATGGCGCACGCAAACCCGGCAAATCGATGTCGCAACGGTGCGCGGGCGACTGGACGAAGTCGCCTTGTTCGAATTGCTCTGGCAACCGGAAGAAGCGACCAGCATGTTGCCGACGATCGAATGGGAAAACAAAGCCAAGAATGCCAACAAACTGACCTTGAGTTTCCGCGATCAGAAGGTCGTGGTGACGGATCAGAAGAAGAACGTCAACATGGGCCGCGCCGATGATAACGACCTGGTCGTCAAGGGCAACCTGATCTCCCGCATACACGCGCGCGTCGAAAAACGCCGCGGCAAATTCATATTGATCGACCAGAGCACCAACGGTACCTTCCTGCAAAATGCAAAGGGCGAAGAAGTGTTCATTCGGCGCGACAGCACCGAGCTGGTCGGGCACGGAATCATCGGGCTGGGCCGGGCCGCCAAGGCGGGTATGCCGCTCGCGATTCACTTCGTTTGCGAAGAATAAGCCGGTCGCCCGCAATGCGGGCTCCTACAGGCGTCGACTGGACAAATGTAGGAGCCCGCATCGCGGGCGACCTGCATCTGTTCAACCCGCTTTCTGCAGCGCCTCGACGACCTGCTCGTGTGCTTTCAATAAATCCGCGGGCAGGCGATCGCCGAAGCCCTCGAGATAATCCAGCACTGATGCCATCTCCTGTTGCCATCGGCTGACGTCTACCGAAAGCAGTTCGTCGAGAATTTCCGGTTTGATGTCGAGATCCCGGGTATCGATGTCGCTGCGCAGAGGCAGAAAACCTATAGGGGTTTCCCTGGCGCCAATACGATTTTCGCAGCGGTCGATGATCCAGCGCAGCACGCGCAGATTTTCACCGAAGCCCGGCCACAGGAATTTTCCGGATTTGTCCTGGCGGAACCAGTTCACGTGAAAGATCCGCGGCAACTTGTCCGACTTGTCGGCAAACGACAGCCAGTGCATCCAGTAATCGCCGAAGTTGTAGCCGCAAAAAGGCTTCATGGCCATCGGATCACGACGCACCACGCCGACAGCACCGGTCGCGGCAGCCGTGGTCTCGGAGGCGACGCCTGCGCCAACCAGCACCCCGTGTCGCCAATCCCTGGCTTCATAAACCAGCGGTGCGAGTTCCTTGCGCCGCCCGCCAAAGATCAGCGCGGCAATTGGCACGCCTTCCGGAGCTTCTGCCAGCTGTGAATAGCTCGGATTTTTCTTTGCCGAGATTGTAAAACGCGAATTCGGATGCGCTGCCGGTCCGTTGCCCGGTTCGTATTTTCGTCCTTGCCAGTCGAGGGCAGGTGTGCCGACCTTTTTGTCCTCCCACCACGGCTGGTTGTCCTCGGTGAGTGCGACATTGGTGAAAATAGTATCGCTGTGGATCATGTCGTAGGCGTTCTTGTTGGTCTTCGCGTTTGTTCCTGGCACAACGCCGAAATACCCGGCCTCCGGGTTGATGGCGCGCAGCACACCGTCCTTGTCCAGATGCAACCAGGCAATATCGTCACCGAGGGTCCAGATTTTCCAGCCTGGCAGCGACGCTGGCGGAATCAGCATGGCGAGGTTGGTCTTGCCGCAGGCTGACGGGAAGGCACAGGCGATGTAGTGGATTTCGCCCTGCGGGTTTTCCACGCCAACCAGCAACATGTGTTCTGCCAGCCATCCTTCCTCGCGCGCCTGCCAGCTGGCGATACGCAAGGCATGGCACTTCTTGCCGAGCAGGGCGTTGCCGCCGTAACCGGATCCTATGCTTTGAATCGAGAGTTCTTCCGGAAAATGCATGATGAACCGTCGTTCCGGATCCAGATCACCGATGGAGTGCAGTCCCTTGACGAACTTGCCGTCCTGCTCGATGCGTTTCAGTGCAGCTGCACCCATGCGCGTCATGATGCGCATGCTGACGACCACGTAGGGGCTGTCCGTTATTTCAACGCCGAGCCGTGAGTACGGCGAATCGATCGGGCCCATGCAATATGGTACGACGTACATCACGCGACCCTGCATTGCACCGTCGAAGAGATCGTCCAGCTTCCGGTGGGCATCTGCCGGGTCCATCCACAGGTTGTTCGGTCCCGCGTCTTCCTTGTTCACGGTACAGATATAAGTCAGGTGTTCCACCCTTGCGACGTCCGACGGGTGGGAGCGATGCAGGTAGCAATGGGGGTAGTTCTGCGGGTCGAGCGGTACCAGGTCGCCGGAGCGGGTCATCTCGTTGATCAATCGTTTGTATTCGGCGTCGCTGCCGGTACACCAGTGAATGTCTTCCGGTTGGGTCAGCCTGGCGACGGAATCGACCCAGTCCTGAAGTGCGGTCAGTGATGACGTCATTCGATTTTCTCTGAATTGGGCTAACGACCTGACGCCGGCGATCGACGATGTTCCGGACAGGCTGTTTCGAGGGGCGCCATTATACCCATGGGGCCGCAAACTGCACCCCGGCCGGGTCCACCACAAGCGAACTTTCACATAAGGCCTGCCAAAAAAAACCGCCGGGCCCGAACTCGGGACCGGCGGTCAGCCTTGCTATCCACGCCCCGGGGGAGGGCAGGACAGAATTTCTCAGGCAGCCTGCGTGTTGCCAGCTGCCGCAGCGGCGCGTGTCGCGCCGGCTGTATTGCTTTGCGCCTTTGCCTTGCGCTTTGCAGTGCCCGGCGACGCTTTGCGCGCTCGCGCTTTCTTGCGGCTCGCCTTCTTCGCCGACGGCGCTTTACCGCGCAGTTCGAAAATTGTGCTCTTTACAACATCGCGCACTTCCATGCCTGCATTCGCCACAATACTCAGGGTATCGCGCGCGTCGCTGGCAATTCTCGAAACGTTGTGTGGAATCAGGCGCAGTTGAGTGCGAACCAGGTCCCGAAGATTCTTCGCATCCGCAGCCGCTTTCAAGCGGTCGGCGACGGCATCGATCTGGTGCTCCATCAGGCGGGTCTGCTGGCGCAATACCTGGTCAGCGGTTTTGTGCGAAATGGCGGTCAGTTTCAAGCCGAGTCCCGTGATGGTCTTCACCGGCTTTTTGCCAAGTGCAACGCGATCAGCGGCAGATTCGGTCCGCTGGCGTGCGCCCTTGACCAGCCTGGCATATCGGCCGCGAGCCTTGTCGGCGATGCGGCTCATGGTGTTCTCGAAAGTCGGGTTCATGGGGGGTCTCCGTGGTGCAGTGCAGCAATTGTTGCGGCGCACAATAATGCCAGGCCAGGCAAATGTCAAGCATTGCCGGTGAGCTGCGCTAAATCCGGAGTCGGGCCCGGCCTTAAGGCCGGGCGCAAGCTAATCGGCGAGCGCCTGCACTGTGGCGCCGCTGTCGCCGGCCGGCATCGTCACCACCACAAAGCCA
This sequence comes from Pseudomonadota bacterium, assembly GCA_020027645.1. Taxonomy (GTDB): domain Bacteria; phylum Pseudomonadota; class Gammaproteobacteria; order Steroidobacterales; family Woeseiaceae; genus JAKEGN01. Next base: position 260 of record JAHKKM010000093.1, on the reverse strand, counting down.
AGTGAGCCAATCAGTTTGACCGCGTGGACGAAGCGGTCGAGCCTGAAGGAATTCATCGCCTTGACAAAACTATCCAGCTCGATCGGCGAGAAGATGTTTCCTTCGCGGCCTTCGCCCGTCAGTTTCTGCAGTACAGGTTCCGCGCCTTTATCGATCAGCAACACGACCGGGATGGCGGCCACCTCCGGGTCCGAGCGGATCTGCTCCAGCAGGCGGCACGAGGCGGAGTCGACGACCGACAGGTCAAAAAGGAGGAGATC
>JAHKKM010000273.1 GCA_020027645.1 Pseudomonadota bacterium | reverse complement strand
CAAATGCACTGTCGAGATTGGCGGCCATGACCTGTTGCCAGTCGACCAGCGTCATCCCGGCCAGCGCCTGCACGTCCTGGATTGCGGCATTGTTGACGATGAGGTCGACGATATCGCCGCTTGCGTCGATTTCGCGAAACAGTCGTTGCGCGCCGTCCGCCTGTGCAAGGTCGGCCTGCACGCAGATTGCGCGAATGTCTTTTTTACCAAGCTCGGTTGCGAGCGTATTCGCCGCTTTTGCATTGCCATGAAAGTGAATCACGATGTCCGCGCCGGCCATTCCCAGTCGCCGGGCAATGGCCGCGCCGATATTGCCGCTCGACCCCGTTACAAGCGCTCGATGCCCTGAAAGATCGAGTAGACCGTCGATAGATGTTGGCTGATTGGGCTCTTTCATCGCCTGGCCTTTATGATATGCAGGCCAAGAATGACACAGAGCAATGTCGATGAGCCACGTCATCCGGTCGACGCCACATCAAGGCAGGGAAGTCCTGACCCGCGAGCGCTGCTACATACGCGAGATACTCAACGACCCGCGGGTCCCGCAATGGTCGCTGGCGGAGTGCCGTGTAGAAGCAGGCGTTACCACGGAACTGCATCGGCTCGCGGTCGATGAATGGTACGTGATCGTCGAGGGCCAGGGTCTCATGGAAGTCGACCGCCAGGTGCCGGTAGCGGTCGGCCCGGGAGATACCGTGGTAATCCCGAAAGGTATACCGCAAAGAATAACGAACAGCGGGCAGCGCGACCTGCGTTTCCATTGCCTTTGCATGCCGCGTTTCACCCCGGCTTGCTACGAAGCGTTGGAGTAAAAATTGCCTGCGAATTCCCTGCCTGAATTGAGGCACGGTTCGAGGGCGATTCGAGGCACAATCCATAGCGCGGTAACCGTTGTTCTGCTACCACAGACGCGCCGGCGTTTCACGGACTGAATCGGCCACAAAAATCTGGTTAAATAAGCGTTCAACAGGGCTATACTTCGGCATTCGCAATTCGGAGATACACAATGCGTGGTTACAATCCAACAAGATCAAGAACAGGCAAAGGCATACTGGGCGTCGTGCTCGGGGCAGCTGCAATTGCAGCATTGCCGCTGACATCGGGTGAGGCGCTTGCACAAGGCAGCACGATCCTCGAAGAGATCATCGTCACGGCTCAGCGTCGTGAGGAAAACCTGCAGGAAGTGCCCATCTCGATGACTGCCGTGTCCGGCGAAAATCTTGCAACGCTGTTCGAGGGCGGTGAAGACATACGCGCACTGGCAACGCGTATTCCTGGCCTGTACGCAGAATCGTCGAACGGTCGCCTGGCGCCGCGCTTCTACATGCGCGGACTCGGTAATACCGACTTCGACCTGGCGGCCTCGCAATCCGTTTCCGTCCTTTTCGACGAAGTCGTGCAGGAAAACGTGATCCTCAAGAGCTTTCCCTTGTTCGACATCGAACGGGTCGAAGTGCTGCGCGGACCGCAAGGCACACTGTTCGGCCGCAATACGCCGGCCGGTGCCGTGAAATTCGACACCCGCAAGCCTTCAGAAGAATTCGACGGCTATGCCATTGGAACGATAGGCACTGCCGGCACGATGAATGTCGAAGGTGCACTTGGCGGCAGCCTGAACGAGGCGAACACGCTGATGGGTCGTATCTCCCTGTTGAGCCAGAACCGCGATGACTGGATCGACAATGCCTTCACCGGCGACAAAGACGCATTGGGAGGCTGGAACGAGTTTGCCTGGCGCGGCCAACTGCTGTGGCAAGCGACAGACAGCTTCAGCGCGTTGCTGAATTATCACGGCCGCGACATGGACAATGGCACGGCATCGATATTCCAGGCCAATATCGTGACCACCGGCAGCAATGAACTGAACAACAATTTCCACCGTGACGAAGTCTATTTCAACGGCGGTGACAACAATCCGCAGGAAGCGCAAGCATCCGGTGGCTCGCTGAAACTCGACTTCGACTTCAGCGCTGACACAACGCTGACCTCGATTACAGCGTATGAGACGGTGGAAAATCGCAGCCTCGGCGACATCGACGGCGGCAATCCGGGCGGCCCGGGATTCATTCCGTTCCAGTCGGACACCCAAGACGGCTTAACCGACCTGGAACAGATCACGCAGGAATTCCGCCTCGCATCCCAGGCCTCGGACAGCTTCTTCTGGCAGGCCGGCGCGTTCTATTTCGATTCGGACTTCTCGGTTCAGACTGTTCCGTTCTTCGTGCCGCCCACCACGGTTCGACACGAGAACACGTCCTGGGCGGTGTTCGGTCACGTGAGTTTCGATCTGACAGATCGAATGACCTTGACCGCGGGTGTGCGTTACACCGACGACGACAAGGACATGCGCGTTACGGACACGCCGGTATTCAACCCCCTGCCACCGGAAATTCTGGCTGGAGCACCGGTGTCCGTGTCTGACGAACAGGAAAGCTGGGATGTCAGCCTGATGTTCGCGGTGAACGACGACTTCAATCTGTATGGCCGGGTCGCCAGCGGCTTCCGCGCGCCGACTATCCAGGGCCGCAACATTGCATTTTTTGATGCCAATCCTTACTCGACCGCAAGTTCGGAGACGATTCTCTCCTCGGAGATCGGCTTCAAGTCGACCGTGGGGGACCGCCTGCGTCTGAATGGCTCGGTGTTCTATTACACGATCGATGACCAGCAGTTATCGGCCATCGGCGGTAACACGAATTCCAACGTACTGGTCAATGCCGACAAGGGGGTCGGCGTCGGTGTCGAATTCGATGCGGAAATCCTGTTCACCGACAACCTGAGCATGACGCTCGGCGGCAGCTGGAATGACACCGAGATCCAGGATTCCAACTTGGTTACCGCAACCTGCGGTTCCGGGCAATGCACCGTGCTCGATCCGCTGGATGCCGATGACTTTGCCATTATCGATGGCAATCCCTTCCCGCAGGCACCGGAGTACCTGTTGAACGTA
>JAHKKM010000272.1 GCA_020027645.1 Pseudomonadota bacterium | reverse complement strand
ATGAGCTCAGCGTCGTAGTCGTCCGCTGCTGCGCGTTCCCAACCGGCCTTGCGTTCCGGGACCGGGATGGATGCGATTTTCTTTTTCAGTGCGGCCTGGTCCTGCGCCTTGAGCACCGGCACGAGATATTTGCGGCAACCCAGAGTGGCGAGTGACGACGCCAGGTTGTAGTCGACGAATTTCGACCAGACCTGCACGTTGTACCAGTCGATGGGATCGGCAGGCGCCAGCTTCGATTCAGGATGGGATTCCGCCAGGTATTCGTTCAGCAGTAAGGATTCCGACATGGCGACACCGCCGTTCTTCAACACAGGCAGTTGCCCCAGCGGGTTCAGCTTCAGGAACTCGGGCGAAAATTGTTCGAACTTCAATGCGTCGACGTAGTGGCTGCGGTACTTGGCCCCAATCTCGTGCAGGCAGATGAGCACCCGCAAGCTATGGCCGACCGGCTCCCAGTGATACAGCTCAAGCGGCGTCTTCGCTGCATTGACGAACTCCGCCTGCATCAGCGGCAAGGCATAGGTCATGCAGAAGGCATTGATGTCTGCCAGCGAATAGGAATTGCCGGCAAACCAGGGGCGTTGTCCGAGGCCAGCCTCGAACACGGAAATTCCGTGCTGCACCCTGCGCTTCGACTCGGCGAGCTCGGCCTCACCGAAGCGGTTGTAAATCGCTTTGGTCCAGGCATCGCGCCGTTCTTTCAACGGGATTCTTTCGATATTGCGTCGCAGTTCCTCCGGGTCTTTGTTTCGGACCGCAGGGCCCACGAATATGCTCCAGCCGATCATGCTGAGCGACGGGCCGAAATAACCGTCGAGGTACTTGCCCCACCAGCGCATCCGCCAGCGCTCTTCGGCGCTCTCCGGGCGCAGCGCCGGGCCTTCGAATGCAGCGTCTATGTATTCGCCCATCTCCGTCGATTCAGTGAGTATCGCATCGCCGTGTACCAGCGTCGGAATAGTCCCGTCAGGATTGATCGACAGGTACGCGGGCTTGTGGTGATCGAACTCCAGCATGTCCGTGTAGCGACTCTCGAAGGGGACGCCCTTCTCGAGCAAGGCAATTATTGGCTTGCCCGAGTTCGCATTGGGCTCCCAGTGATACAGCTCAGGCTTTGCCGACCGTGAATTTCGTTGCGCGATGAGCACCGCTGTCAGCTCCCGGCCTGCGCCGCAATACCGCCGGCGACCTGTCGCTGCGTCCGCATCGGCGGCCGGATAACCAGCAGCAGCAAGCTGCCGGCGAAACACAGCACGGCCATACCGATGAAAGCGCCCGTATAGCTGCCCAGGCGTTCGTAAAGATCGCCGGCAACGAATGACCCGAGGGCCCCTGCTGTCGTCTGTACCGCAAGCGTAACCCCGATGACCGAGGCATACGCTTTCGAACCGAAGTAATTGCTCAGCACGGTCATCATGCAGACCAGGCCGCCGCCGAATCCGAGGCCGATGCACACCGCGAAAACGTTCAGGCTGAATGCCGTGGTCGCATCCAGCAGAACCAGCATGCCGATGCCGAAAAATCCAACGGAGATCGCCCACAGGTAACGCGGATCGATGCGGTCGCCGAAAACGCCGAGCATCAGCTTGCCGAGGAGTGTCGATGCGACGAGAACGGCAAACGATCCGGCTGCGACCTCTGCGGAGTTGCCGAGATCCTGCAGATGCACGACCGCGTGCGCCATCACCTGGGTAAAGCCGCCGCTCATGCCGAGACTGCAGAACAGGAGCAACCATAGCGTCGGTGTGCGCAATACTTCGGCAAACGTCCATTCTTCATTCGTGATGTGCACGTGCACCGACTTGCGCCTTGCGCCAGCGCCTTCGTCTGCGTTGCGGCCATCGGGCAACTGACCCAGGTCTGCGGGCTTCTCCCGCACGAACAGCGCCGCGACCGTCGCTGCGAAAAGCGCCATGCCCGCAATGAGCCACCAGCCGGCACGCCAGTTGCCGTCGAAAGAGGCTATGAGACTGTTCATGGTGCGAGCCGCAACGAAGCCGCCGATTCCACCCGCTGAAAGGATGATCGCAATGGCCAGCGCGCGCCGTCTCACAAACCAGAAGGCCGTACCTGTCTGTGCCGCGAGCGCGCCGCCGCTCATGACGCCGAAGCCGACGATGAAACCAAAAACGGCAACGGCTTCTGCGCCCGTATCGACAAACGTCGCCATACTAACGGCGCCGAGCATCAGGATGGTGCTGCCGAGGACCAGCGTCGCACGCACGCCGTAGCGGTTGACGAACATGGCGACGAGTGGCGCCGGCAGACCGGTCATCAGCATGTAGACCGACACCATGAGCCCCAGTGTCCTGCGGTCCAGCGCCAGGTCGTTCACCATGTAGGCGTTGATGACGCTCGAACCGTAGGCCGGGAACGCCAGGTTGATGAACAGGATTACCCAGAAAGCAGCCAGCAGCTTCCAGCCATAGAACGTCGATGTACGCATGACCGGATTCACCGACCCGATGTCAGCGGCCCGCCGCGGGCCTCTGTTCGCAGCGAGCGTCCTTGATCAGGGCGCATCGGCCCCGGCCAGGGCCAGGCTTTCATGTGCCCGGGCAACGAGGTAGGCACGAACGGCCTCGGCGTCGTCGGCGTTGAGTTCGGCCGCGAAGGAGACCATGCCAAGCGTGCTCCGCACACCGTCGAGCACGATAGGCTGAAATGTCTGTTGATCGGCGATCGCCGGGCTCGCGCGCAGGTCCGGCAGCACGCCGCCGCTCACGGCGGCGTCACCGTGACAAACGACACAGTGCCGGTGGTAGAGGAATTTGCCGCGTGCAACGGTGTCGTCGTTCGCTTCGAGTTTCGGCGGATTGAATGCCAGCTCGGCCACGGGAGCAGCCGGAGGCAGCTCCGCGCCGCCGCCGAGCTTGAAGGCCAGGATGCGGCTGATATTGCCGAGCCGCCCGGACATGAGACCGATTTCCCCCGGGGCCAGCGAAAACACACCGCCCCATCCGGCCGCGACTGCAATGTATTGTTCGCCGCCGGCCTCGTAGGAAACCGGACCCGCGAGAACGCCGGTGCGGGCCAGCGTCGACCACAATCGCTCGCCGTTGTCCGCGCGATAGGCGACAACTTCGCCTCCGGCGGTGCCCTGTATCACGAGATTGCCGGCGGTAGTCAGCACGCCGCCATTCGACGGGCCCGGATATTCCGCGCGCCAGGCCTCGACCTGCGCGACCGGGTCCCAGGCCAGCAGAAAGCCTTTGACACCGCTCATGATCTGCGCTTTGACTCCGGGTATCTGGCCGAAATGAACTCACCGGTCTCACGATCGAGCACGTAGAAAAAACCGTTCTTCGGCGCCTGCATGATGACTTTGCGCGCTTTGCCTTCGATTTCGAGGTCGGCAAGGATGAGCGGCTGTGTGGCGGTGTAATCCCATGTTTCGCCAGGTGTCGTCTGGTAATGCCAGACGTACTCGCCGCTGTCCGCCTTCAGTGCAACGATCGACGACAGAAACAGATTGTCGCCGCCGCCGGGGCTGCGAATGGCCTGGTTCCAGGGCGAACCGTTGCCGACGCCGATGTATACCAGACCGAGCGCCGGATCGAAGACGATCGCATCCCAGACCGTGCCGCCGCCGCCCATTTTCCACCATTCACCTTTCCAGGTTCCGGCGGCAAGTTCCATCGCCTTCGATTCGAACGGTTTGGACGGATCGCCGGGAACCGTGTGGAATCGCCATACCAGTTCGCCGCTGCTGGCATCGTAGGCAGATACATAACCGCGGACGCCGAACTCCGCACCGCCGTTGCCGATGATGACCTTGTCGTTGAAGACACGGGGCGCGCCGGTGATGCTGTACGGCAACCCGGGATCCGTCGTCTGCACTGACCACACCGGGTTTCCATTTGCGGCATCCAGGGCAATCAGCCGACCGTCGAGGGTGCCGACGTAAACGCGCCCCTTCCACACGGCAACGCCGCGATTCACTACGTCGCAGCAGACATCGATCGCTTTCTCGCCCGGAACCTTCGGGTCATACGCCCACAGCAATTCGCCGGTGGCTGCGTTCAGCGCCTTGACCTTGCTCCACGCAGTACTGACAAACATCTGACCGTCGACGACGATCGGTGTCGTCTCTTGTCCGCGCTTCGTGTCGAGGTCGTAGTACCAGGCAAGCCCGAGCTTCGCCGCATTGTCCGCATTGATATCCGCCAACGGGCTGAAGCGTTGCTCGCCATATGTGCGCCCGTGC
>JAHKKM010000092.1 GCA_020027645.1 Pseudomonadota bacterium | reverse complement strand
TGCTGCTCTTCGAGCGAAAGCTGAACCTCGCGATGCAGACGGTGATCTGTAAGGCGCCATCGGCACCATGACGACGCTAGAACACAATCGGCGTTTCTGCCGCACGAAGCTCGCGCTCTCGTTCCTGCTGATGAGCGTCGGTTCGCTTGCCGTGTTGCTGGTTGCGCTGCTCACCGCATTCCAGGCGCGACGGATTTACGCCGAGCAAATGACAGCGAGGCTCGGCCGCTGGACTCTACGGATCTGGGGCGTGCGCCTGATAGTGCACGATGCACCGCTCGACCATCGATGTGTTCGCAGTCATAGGTCTGGCGCTGCCGAATACGCGTTTCTTCATGAGCGGTTTCCTGCGCAAGTTCCTGCCGCTGGGACTGATCGGTTACCTGATCGGTATTTTCTGGACCGTGCCGCAGAATTTCCCGGAGCGGCGCGTGGAGATTTTCAAAAACGCCGAAGCTGTGTTGAGGCGAAACGGAGAATCCGTGTACTTGAGCCCCGAAGGCAAGCGCGTCACCACCGGGGAGGTCGGCGCCTTCAACAAGGGATCGTTTCATCTCGCGACGGTGCTCCGCGCACCGATCGTACCCTTTTATATAGCGACACCGGCGGAAGTGGATCCGGGAATGGGGTACTGCGCCGGGCCGGGCGAAGTGCACGTGTATTTCAAACCGGCAATCGAGACAGCCGACTGGCAGCTCGCAGACCTGGTCAGCAACAAGGAACGCGTCCGCCAGCGATTTTTGGAGTGGCACAATGAGTACCGCTAGAGCCAGGATCGAGTGTCGCCCTGCGCTTACAGAGCTCATGCACAGTGATGCGCTGTTGGCGGACGATCTCGTGCCGGGAAGGGCCGGCGCGATCGACTCCCCAGCCGTGCTGGTTACCGGTGCGACCGGCTTTCTTGGCAGGCAAGTCGTCCGTGAGCAGCTGCTCGCTTCCTCGAGCGACATCGTCTGCCTGGTGCGCGCCGAAAATACGCTGCAGGCGCGCGAGCGGCTGGCGCACTCGTTAGGTCTTGCCGGAATTGACTTTGCTGCGCACGCGTCACGGTTGCAGGCTGTCGCTGCCACTCTCGAACAATTGCATTTCGGCTTGAGCGATGCCGACTATCGCGGTCTTGCGGACCGGGTTGGCCGCATTATTCACTGTGCTGCCGAGGTCAACTGGGCGCGCAGCTACCGGCAGCTTCGCGCGAGCAATGTTACCGGCACACTGGAGGTGATTCGTTTCGCCTGTACCGGGCAGCGCAAGCGGGTGCTCTATACGTCGACCATTGCAGTCTGTTTTACCACCAGTGCTTTGGCCGACATCGATGAAAGCACCGACATGCTGCCGCAGGTCGAGCACATGCCGCTGCCCTATGCACAAACCAAGTGCATTTCGGAATCGCTGCTCCGCGCCGCGGCCGCTCGTGGTGTTCCGGTTTCGGTCGTGAGGCCGGCGTTGATTTCCGGCCATAGCGAGAGCGGCGTCGCGAACCCCGGCGACCTGATCTCCGCGCTCATTCAGGGCTGTGTACTGTCCGGGTCAGCGATCGATACCGACTGGCATCTGGATTGTGTGCCGGTGGATCATGTGGCGAAGGTGCTGGTCCGCCTTGGCGAATCCGTGCGACCGCAATGGGAACTGCTGAACCTGTTCAACGAGCGTGGCCGGCAATGGCGCGAGGTGGTGCTGTGGATGAACCTTTACGGCTACCCGATCGAGCTGACCAGCCATGCCAGGTGGTTGCATCGTTGCTTCGATCGCACGACCGCGAATCACAGCCTGTTTGGCTATCGGCGTTTTTTTGGCGCCGCGTCGGCACGAAGATCCGGGCCCGCGCCGTACGAATCCTTCCTCGTGTTTCGCCAGGACCGGGTGCAGAACGCCGTCACGCAGGAAACGGTTGCCGCCCTCGATCTCAGGGTACCGGCGCTGGATGCCGGATTGCTCGAATGCTACCTGGAGCATTACCAGTCGACAGGATTGCTGCCGCGCGCGAAGCGGGTACGGCGAAACCAGCGCGTCAACGAACCGGCCAAGACCCTGCAAGCCGTCATGGGACCCTGGCTCCGGTCAAATGATGCAAGTCTCCGCGACGTAAGCGAAGTCTCGATGTCGTCGCACAATGGAATATTCAACGAAGTCGCGTCGGCACGCGCCGGCAGCAAGGTCGGCATACGCCGCTTCAGGGTTCGCATTGCACAGGGAAACGGCGGAGCCGACAGTCATCTCGATATATTGTTGAAGGCCAAACCTTCCGACACCCTGATGCAGGAGCTGCTGGTCGAGGTAGCGTCGCTCTGCGATCCGCAACTCGGTACCGAGTGCGAGAAGTTCAAACACGAGCTTGGTCTCGCTGGCTGTCACGAGCGCGAACTGGCACTTTACGAACTGGCGGACCCGGTGTTACGGCGTTACATGCCGCGCAGCTTTGGCACCCTGTGCAATGCTGAGCAGGGCGTGTGGTCGATTGCCATGCAGTATCTCTGTGAAGCGGAAACCGTGGACTTGCGCACGGCGAGTTGGAGCGAGCAACAGATCAAGGCTGTGCTGCACGGGCTCGCGCAGCTGCACGCGATTGGTTTTCGGCGTGAAGGCAAACTATCAAGCATGCCCTGGCTCAAGGAGCTGCCGCGAGCGGAGCGCATGCGGGAGATGTCGTCTTTCTGGATCGCGCTCGCCGAATACAGCGCGCCTTACTTTGACCGATGGCTGGATGAATCGCTATTGCCGGTGCAGCAATCACTGATCGCCTCTCTTGGAAGCTGGTGGCCGGAAATGCAGGCTATGCCGCAAACGATGGTTCACAATGACTGCAATCCGAGGAACCTGGTCCTGCGAGGCAGCGACCAAACGCTCGCGCCGGTCTTCTTCGACTGGGAACTGGCAACGATCGATGTTCCGCAGCGCGATGTCGCGGAGATTCTCTGTTTCATGCTGCCGGCCGGCAGCGGACCGGCAGAACTCGCACGCTGGCTGGACTATCATCGCCATGAGCTCGAGATGGCCGCGGGGCAGTCGATCGATGCCGTGGAGTGGCTGCGCGGATTTTTGCTGGCGCTGCGCCACCTGATGATCCACCGCCTGCCCTTGTATACGCTGATGCACCGATTCCGGCCCCAGCCCTTCCTGCCCGGCGTCATACGGAACTGGCACAGGCTATACCTCTTTGGCGGCGCCGTGGCGCTCCGGCCGGAAACCATCGGCAGAAATCCGGGAACAAAGCGTCGAGCCGCAGGTGACGGCCGATAATTTATTGATTATTATAGAGAAAAACCGACGATAAATCCTGCATCCAATGGCGATGCGGGACGCATCTGATGGGTAACAGGGCCGGATGCGGCCTGCTGAACCACTGGAGTCAAGCAAATGGAAGGGTTAGAAGACATCCTCATCCCGATCGTACTTTTCGGCACGATCGCGCTGATTATTTGGCTGGTCGTGTCCTATCGGCACCGAAGTCGTGCCGACAAGCAGCAGACGATTCGTCTGGCGCTGGAGAAAGGCGCCGAACTCACGCCGGAGCTGATGAAGAGTATCAGCGAGCCGGAACCGCCGAAGAACAAGGATCTGCGCAGTGGCCTGATCTGGCTTTCAATGGGCGTAGGCCTCGCGCTGTGCGGATTTGCGGTGCCGGATCCGACCGGCAATGCGCTGCAGGGTTGTCTTGCGGGTGCTGCTTTCCCGTTCTCCATCGGTATTGCCTACATCATCATGTGGCGCTACGGAAGTCTGAGCGAGAGGGCCTGAGGCGGACAACTTTGAATGGACGACAGCTATCTTATCGCGAGAGTCGTTGCGCATCAGGATGCCGCGGCGTTCGGAGAGCTGGTGCGCCGCCACCAGTCGCAGGTACGAAATTTCCTGCGCAAGCTCACCCGCGATGCAGATGCGGCAGACGACTTGGCGCAGGATGCGTTCATTCATGCCTGGGACAAGCTGCATACTTTTATAGGGCACGGTTCATTCATTGGCTGGCTGTTGAAAGTGGCGTACACCACGTTTCTGCAGTCGAAGCGGAAGGCGAACCGTTACCAGGAGGTGCGGCAGGAGGTGCTGGCGGAGGCGTTGACGGACACCAGCACCGGGTCAGTGGTTTCGCACTCCGACGAGATCGGGGACCTCGACAAATTTCTCGCGGTTTTGACAGCAGAGGAGCGGGCGGTGATGATCATGTCCTACGCCTGCGGGCTGTCGCACAGGGAAATTGGCGACGCCACGAATCTGCCGGTCGGTACCGTGAAATCGATCATTTTTCGTGGCAAGGAAAAAATCAGGGACAGCTTTGGAATCGAAGATCATAAATATGGCTGAAAGACTCAAAGACCGTGACGACCTGAGGCTCGAGGCAATGTTTGTATCCGCTGCGATCGCGGACAACGGATTCAGCAATCGCGTAATGTCGCGAATCAGGCGCCAGATCTGGGTGCAGCGGCTTACGTTACCGATTGCGTTCGTTGTTGGCGCAGCAGTTGCCGCCCGGCCACTGGTGCAGCTGGTCGAGGCGGTTTCGGGTTTGCTGAAATTCATCCCGCAGACCGTGGCCGGCAATATGGGCACACTGTCGATTGCAGAATTGCCACAGCTTCCGGTAATCGTACTTGGCAGTGCCATGTTGCTAGCTGCGCTCATGTTCGGCAAACTGGCACAGAAATAGCCGGGGTCCTGCAGCGATCGGCACAACCGTAGCCGATTGACGACATGTCACCAATTCCGTGACAGTAACCACAATTCCGTCAATTCCGTGACAGTAACCGCAATTCGTGACACTGTCGTTGTCACAAATTGCGTCCTCATATACATTCCCAACATGAGTCTGCGCGACAAGGTGGAGCAGCTGTTGCCGAACTGGGAGCGGTGGTACCCGAGCCTGTTCGATGCGGCAAGCGATCTCGGCATAATCAAGGCTCGCGTCTGCGACCCGAGTTCGCTATTGCTGACCAACCGGCATGCCGCGGTCCAGCAGCAGGCAGAAGCAGCGCATCGGGAGAAATGGGGTTACCTCGATAGCGAGTAAGATAAAGAATAATAAGAATTGCCTCGGCAAGCGGGAAAAACAATGAAATACGACATCGACAGCATTCGGGCGCAGTTTCCTGCGCTCGCCATCACGGACAACGGTGCGGCCAGGGTTTATTTCGATAACCCCGCGGGCACGCAGGTTTCATCGCGCGTGGCCGAGGCGATGACGGCCTGCCTGTACGAAACCAATGCAAACCTCGGTGGGTATTTCGCCACATCGGAGCAGGCAACAAAGCTCACCGACGATGCACATGTCGCAATGGCGGATCTGCTGAATGCGCCATCGGCCAGTGAGATCGTGTTCGGACAAAACATGACCACGCTCACGCTGCACATGTCGCGCTCGATCGGGCGCCGCATGCAACGCGGCGACGAGATTATCTTGTCCCGCATGGATCACGATGCGAACGTCGCGCCATGGATGTTGCTGGCTCGCGATCTTGGCCTCACCTTGCGCTGGCTGCCGTTCGATACCCGTAGCTTCGAATTCGATCTGTCGAAGCTCGACGACCTGATTACCGACAAGACCCGCCTGATTTGCATCGGCGGTGCCAGCAACATGACCGGCACTCTCAACGATGTCCGCACGGTCTGCCACAAGGCGCGCGACGCCGGGGCGCTCAGCTTTATCGACGCGGTGCAGTCGGTACCGCACGTGGCTACCGACGTGCAGGAACTGGGTTGCGACTTTCTCGTCTGCTCGGCGTACAAGTTTTTCGGGCCGCACCAGGGCATATTGTGGGGCAGGCGCAAGATTCTCGAATCGCTCGATCCCTACAAGGTGCGCCCGGCGCCGGCTGAAATACCCGGTTGCTTCGAGACCGGAACGCAAAGTCACGAAGGCATGGCGGGAACCGCGGCCGCGGTCGACTATTTCGCCTGGATCGGCCAAACCCTGGCCGGTGATTACCATGCGCGTAACCAACGCTACACCGGGCGACGCCGCTACCTGCGCGCCGCTCTCGACTATCTGTACGACTACGAACAGGGTCTTGCGCGGCACCTGATCGACGGCCTGCAACAGCTTCCCGGTGTGCGCGTGCAGGGTATTACCGAACCGTCCGCGATGACACGTCGTGTGCCGACCGTGTCTTTCATCGTCGACAACGTTGCTCCGAAAGAAATTGCGGAAGCGCTCGCAAGAAAGAATATTTTTGTGTGGAGCGGCCACAACTACGCCGTCGAAGCCGCGAAGTCACTCGGCATCTACGAGCAGGGCGGCGCCGTGCGCGTGGGACCGGTACACTACAACACGATTGCGGAAATCGACAGCCTGCTGGTGGCACTCGAAGGGATACTCCCGCGCAGAAACGCGGCCTGACCCGGCAAAATCAAGCGCTTCCCGTTAGATCAAGACCAAGTCCGGACACGGACCGGCAATTTTTGCCAGCGGGACTATACTGCTGCGCAATGGCGCTTTCTTGCGCCGGAAAATAACAATTTCTTTTTGGGAGAAAAAAATGAAATCAATGCAGAAGGTCGCGAGCGTCGCGGCCGTATTCGCATTACTGCTCGCGGGCGCTTCGTTTGCACAGGTGAGCAAGGACGGCATGGGCAAAGTTCTGCCGGTAGAAATCTATACCTGCAAATACCTCGCTGGAAAAGGCGCCGGCGACCTTGACAAGGTCGTCACCAGCTGGTCCAAATTCATGGACGACAATGCCATCAACAATTATGCGGCCTGGACCTTGATTCCTTACAACTACAGTACGGAACAGGATTTCGACATGATCTGGATGGGTGCTTTTTTTGACGGCAATGCGCTGGGTGCCGGCATCGATACGTATCTTGCCAAGGGCGCGGCTATTCAGGCGGCCTTCAATACGGTCCTGGATTGCAACGGACATTCGACGATGGCATCGGCGAGGTACAAGGCCCCTGCCTCGGGCGGGACACCGGCTTCCGGAATTATTACCATGATGGATTGCAAACTGAACAAGGGCAAACGCTATTCGGATATTCAGGCCGCGGAAGTCAAATGGGCTGAATACCTGACCACTAACGGGTCGAAGGCCGGCTACTTTCACTGGTTCCCGACCTACGGCGGCGGCGATGCCGAGTTCGATTACAAGGTTGTATTTTCCTACGCCAATTACGCGGAGCTAGGCGCAGACTTCGAACTGAATGCCAATGGCGGCGGCCGGGAAGCAGGCCAGGCGATCTTCGACGACATCGACGATTGCGACGATGCGCGCGTCTACATTGCCACCAGCCGGCGGAACGCGAAACTGCGCGACTAGAAAGCAGGGAGCTATTGCATCGGGGCGGTGAAAACGTGCGGTGAGCACCGTAATTGCCGCCCCGTTATCAGAGATACTCGCATGTACATCCTTTCTCACAAGGCGCGCGGCGACTATGCCGGATCGCGCCTCCTGGTCACGAGCATGCTCGCGATGCTGACTGCCGCTTGCGCGCCGATGACCACCGTAAAGCAGGTCGATCGCCTGTCCACCGTTGAAGAGAATCCGCGCATACTGCTGATGCCACCGGATATCAGGTATTACCTGTTGACCGCCGGTGGCATTCCCGAGCCGAACGCCGAGTGGACCGAGGCCGCGCAAACGAATTTCACCGCAGCCGTGACGGACTATGCGGCATTGATCGGCACCGATCTCAAAGTTTTGGACAAAAGGGATCTGAGCCCGACGGAGGTCGATTACGAGGAGTTACATTCGGCAGTCGGTTTTACCATTCTCGACAAGTCGCTTGGGCCCGAAATCAACCAGATCGCCGTGGATCGCGACGCCGATTACGCACTGTTCGTCTACTACCGCGATTATCAGGCATCCGGCGGGCGCGTAGCATTTGCTATTTTGGCTGCAGCCGTCGGTGGTGTTGCCGATGTTGGCTCAGAGGGCGGTTTTGCCTCGCTGGTCGATTTGAAAACGGGCGATGTGGTCTGGTTCAACGTGGTCGTGCATGGCAGCGGCGAGTTGCGGAACAAGGATGGAGCGGCATCCGCCGTGCGCACCCTTTTCAAGGACATTCCAACCAACACGGCAGCGGAATGAACTTTCGGGCTTTATTGCTCTGCCTGGCTGTGGTGCTGGCTTGCATCGCAGTGCCTGCCCGGTCGCAGGACATACACGATGTCGATCACAAGATTCCACCAGGGTACAAACCCGAGGAAAGCCGCGACGAAAAGGGCATCTGGATGGAAATCGAGGACTACGAACTGGCGCTGAACCAGTCGGCGTTGCTGGTTCGCGAACCCGAGATCGTTAACTACCTGCAGTCGGTGGTTTGTCGCACGGCCGGCGACTATTGCCCTGACGTTCGCGTGTACCTGGTGCGAAATCCCGGCTTCAATGCCTCGATGACCGCCACCGGCATGATGCAGGTCTGGACCGGGCTCTTGGTGCGCGCCTCATCGAGCGACGAACTGGCCGCGGTCATCGGCCACGAGATCGCGCATTACACGCGACTGCACACGCTCGAGCGCATGCGAAAACTCAGGGCGAGTGCTGCCGCCGGATCCATTTTCGATCTGGGTGTGGCGATTCTCACCGGGTATTCCACGCCCGTGGGCCAGGCCTCGGCGGTGCTGAACGTTCTGGCATTCAACCGTGAGCAGGAATCCGAAGCGGACTTCCTCGGCGCACGCCTGGTGGCAGACGCCGGCTACGATCCGCACGCCGCTTACCGGGTGTGGGAAAAAGTTATTGCCGAGGACAAAGCCGCAGTCGACAAGCGCAAGGAGCCGGGCATGTTTTCGAAAACGCACCCGGATGCCGAGGTTCGCGCCAAAGAACTCAAGGCATGGATCGACGAGAAGTGGGGACCGCCGGATCTCGAAGAAAACGCGGACGACGCACTCGTGACCGTGATGAACAATCACTACCTGTTCCTGATGGAGGACCAGATCGACACCAACCGCTTCAGCCGCACCGAAGAAATGCTGAAGCGGCATGCCGAGATGGGGATCAACCCGAGCCTGGTGCGCTATTTTTACGGCGAGATGTTCCGGCAGCGCGGCGCCGAGGGCGACACCGAGCTTGCGATGGCGGCGTACCGGCATTCCATCGAAGGCGGAGCCGCGCCACCCGAGGCTTACAAGAACCTCGGTTACCTGTACCTGAAGACGGACAACCTGGCATCGGCCAGGGAAAATTTTCGTGAATACCTGGTACAGGATCCGGATGCTTCGGATCGCGCCATGATCGAGTATTACCTGGAGGACGAGCCGCAATGAAAAAGAGTGCTGTACTGTTGGTGTTTGCTGCTGGCCTGATCAGCGCTTGCGCCACCATGAGTTATGAATCCGTCCTGCCGGGTGTAAATTCCCTCGGTGCACTGCAGGTCAACGCGGACGTGGGCTGGAACCGTGTGCCTGCCTATAGCACGCCCAATGCGAGGCCCGAGTCGCAGACCTGGACCAAGGACGGGCTGCTGCTGGATCGATTGGTCATTATCCCGGCGGTCAAGGACGGGGAACCGATTTTCGTAAGTCAGGACGTTGCGGAGGCACTGCCACCGTTTCGCGCCAATATGTTGCCGAACGAAATCGAGGAGCTGACCGAATCGACCATCGTCAAGATGTTTGGCGAAGGCAACGCCGTGGTCAACACGGAAAACCTAAGGCCCTGGGGGTTTGCGGAACACCACGGCGTCATGTTCGATCTTGCTGTGGCAGTAACCGAGAGCCCGGACTACCGTGGCATGGTTGGCGCATTCATCGCCGAGGACAAGCTTTACATGATCCTGTTTGTCGCCGCTACGCCGCATTACTACGACAAGCACATTGCGAACGTCGAAGCGCTGATCAAGGGTGCCGCGATTCGCGTTCCCACAATTCCCTCGACAGGGGCTTAAAGCCAGCTCCAGAAACAGAAAAGCCCCTTTGCAGGGGCTTTCCGTGAGATTGAGTATCCATCAACCTCGGGATCGTTTGTGATCCATGGACTTCTCCCGGACTACGAAATGGTCCTCGCAACCCGGTTGAGACCCAACAGTTGAGTAGATACAGTCGATATCTCACTAGACATTGGATCACCCCCTTCGATGCAGTTGGCCCGAACTGAGTATCGCTGCGATTCGGCAAAATGCCAATAGGCAAGTTTCAATGATTTTAAAAAATGTGAAACAGAGCACGGGCGCAAAAATTCGGCTGCCTGAACCGGCGCCGCTCCCAAAAACTTTCTACACCCGGGACGATGTTGTCACTATTGGCCGGGAGCTGCTCGGCAAGATGCTTTGCACCCGCGTCAACGGCGGCCTGGCGAAGGCGATCATCACGGAAACGGAAGCGTATGCCGGCATCGAGGACCGAGCGAGTCACGCCTTTGGCGGCCGACGCACCGCCCGCAACGAACCGATGTATGCCGAAGGCGGAGTTGCCTACGTGTACCTGTGCTATGGCATACACCACCTGTTCAACGTGGTAACCGGCGCAGCAGGCACGCCGGATGCGGTGCTGATCCGTGCAGCCATTCCGGCGGAAGGCGAAAAATTAATGCAGCGGCGGCGCGGCAAAGCCAAGGTCGACAAAACGCTGATGGCGGGTCCAGGCTCCGTGTCGCAGGCACTCGGCATTTCCACGCGCCTGACCGGCGCGAGTTTGCAGAGTGACCGGATCTGGATCGAGGATGCAGGTATCGAACCCTCGGATATCACAACCGGCCCCCGTGTCGGCGTTGACTATGCCGGCGACGACGCAGCCCGCCCGTATCGCTTCATCCTCACTCTTTAACTACTGTCCCGAATCGTGCCAGCCAGTTACAATGCCGCCCCATTCTGTAGGACCCTTCGGGGTCAGACCACCATTTCCGGCAATCATTGCTGGATTCCGATTTGGTTGGTAATGGTGGTCTGACCCCGATTATTACGCTCCCGTGGGATCCTGCCGGTATTGCGATGAGAAATCGTGACTTGTAGAAGCCTGCAGTGCAGGCGACAGGTTGTGGCACGATTCTGTAGGAGCCCGCATTGCGGGCGACAACGATTTTTGACGAGACAGCGCGATCTGTCTCACGCAGTACCGAACAACGCGCCCGTAGCTCAATCGGGTGAGTGACGGTCGCCGCGTAGCGGCGAGGTCGAGCATGCTCGACCAGGAACGAACGCCACGAGCCTACCGGCGAGTGGCAGGGGCCGCGACACGAAGTGTCGAGGCGAGCATCGTGCAGCGCAAAGCGCTGCTACATCGAGACAGCACGATCTGTCTCACGCAGTACTGAACAATGCGCCCGTAGCTCAATTGGATAGAGCATCGGCCTTCGAAGCCGAGGGTTGGGAGTTCGAGCCTCTCCGGGCGCGCCATCTACATTAGCAACTTACGGGTGGTGATGGTCACGGAGGGCTCTGACCGTGCGATTCTCGGAGTACTTCAAGCTCGACAGTACGCAGCCGCACCTCGATTTTGTCGATATCCGGCTGGACACCGACATCGTGGTGTTCATGGACCCCAGCGCCATTAAGGCGTCAACGTCGACCTTTGGTCACGAGTGCGCGTCGTTCGTGCAGAACTACTTCGAGGCTGTCCTCCAGCGCATCAAAACCGGCAAGGACGCAGAGGCGCAGCGCTTGGTGAGTTGCCTCAACGAGCGCAACGAGTTTCACCTAGGCTACTCACAGAACAAGTCGCGCGGCCACGCGTTCGGCACGATATCAGCGGCGGTCGTCTGGGGAGCACTTTCGAAGAGCCAAGCCTCGGTAACAGGGCTGCTGAAGGACCTCGAAGATACGTGCCTGCTCATCGAGGGCATCGGCCGTGACATGATTTCTGATGCGGTCTGCAACATCCTGCGCGGGCCCTTGATTCACTACACGCAGCACATGTGCCAGTACTACGACGTGCCGCTGACCCCTGCCGTTGATTCGGGTCCCATCTGGAACCCCGTTAAAGAGGTGTGGGAGTCCACGTTGTTGCCGCTACCGATGACCTCGGAGGGGAAGGTTATCCTCGTACCAAAGGTGCTCGTGCGTCACCGCCTCAGCTACCAGTACGACGAGTACTACACGCACTATCTGCTCCCCGCGATGCAGGAGGACGAGATTGCGGCGCGCACCGGGCTCGTCGAACTATTACGCGATGGCACGCCGCACGTCACGAAGAAGGCGCTACGCGAGCAGTACGGCTCCAGCAAGCTGAGCGTGTTGGAGCAGACGCTGAAGCGACCGCACATTCTCAAGGAGTATAAGGAGGAAACCGACGCGCACGTAACACCGCCGCTTGAACACGACCAACTCTCCGAGATTTAAGGCACACCGCTGCCCGATTGGGATACGTTGCTTTCCGAGCTCACGGCGCTGTCGCCCGGCAAGGATGACGCGACAGCCTATGAGAAAATAATCGAGCGCATCTTGTCGGCGTTGTTCTACCCGTCGCTCTGCAATCCGACGAAGCAGCACGAGATTCACGACGGTCGCAAACGCATCGACATCACTTACATGAACGAAGCGAAGGACGGCTTCTTTAACTGGCTGTCATTGCACTACCCGTGCGGCTTCGTGATGGTCGAGTGCAAGAACTACGGCAGGGAGATCGGCAATCCGGAGCTGGACCAGCTCGCGAGCCGCTTCAGTCCGAGCCGCGGTCAAGTCGGCATTCTGGTGTGCCGCAGCGTGGAGGACCGCATAACGATGACCAAGCGCTGCAAGGACACCGCTGGTGATCATCGCGGATTTATGGTCGTGCTGGACGACGCTGACATCGAGACTCTGGTGATCGCGGCCCGCAACCCACAAGAGAGACACGCGTACGCCCTGCTACGCGAGCGCTTCCGGGAAGTGGTGAGCTGACGCGGCGTAGTTTGCACGTCCGTTTACACAGCATCTGAGTGCGTGCAAAAACAGCGAGAATTGCCCGGGCTGGCAGCGTTAGGCCGCCTATCTTCGAAGCCGAGGGTTAGGAGTTCGAGCCTCTCCGGGCGCGCCATATGCATCAATGGGTCAAATCCAAGCAAATGTGGCCATGACGCATTCTCAATAATCCCCATAATAATCCTCATATAGATACGTGGACTTCGGAAGCGTCGATTTTGAGATCGCCCAGACTGTCGCGCGCGAAACCGGTGACAGAGCCTTTCTGAATTCGGTCTGCGGCAAAAAATGTCCGCCACAATTGATCCAAAAAAGACAAAAAATTTGCCGCAGTTCGCTCCTTGAAAACAATTAGTTAAGCCCCGGTTTGACCTACTACATGCGCAAACGGGCCACATATATGCGCAAAAAAAATACCTTTAAAAAATTGATTCGAAATGACACAGTCTATTTTGATAAAGATTGACCAGAAAAAAATTTGGATTATCAGACTCGCAATGGTGGGACTGCATACCCAGTACGCTAACCGACGAGAACCAACGGAAGAACAAGAGGCAGGGCAATTGAGGAGATTGGCTACGGCTGGGACTTTCCGAATGTCTGGCATGCGGCGACCAGCGAGATACACGTTTCGGGATAAGTGCAACTTTTTTAGAAAAGTCCGATTAAGTGGTCGACGAACTCATTGCCAGGTCAGTGCACGGGGCGCCTATCAACCTGCGTACGTTCAATTGGAGGCGATATGACTGATTTACGGTCGTTGGTTTCAGGGTCAACTGCCCTCGGCTCGCTCAGAAGCGCTGGCACAGTCCGAGCGCTACTCGCGATTATGTTGCTCGCGTTGAGTAGCGCGGCCGCGGCAGGGATTTCCGGATCACCAACCCCGAACGCCGGAAGCTACACCGTCTCATGGACCGCGATCTCCGGTGCTAGTGGCTACAAGCTTTTCGAAAGCACGGACGGGGGTAGCACTTGGTCTACAACTTACATTGACACGGCGCTTTCTAAAAGTCTTACCGGCAAGCCTGTCGGTACATATACGTACAAAGTAAACAAATGCACTGAGACGTGGAATGGTGGTGAGTGGGTAGAAATCTGCCTTACGGATTCGGGATTTGGTTACACGACTGTCGAAGTCGTGGACGACGGCCTCGCAACTCCATCCGTTGAAGGGACGGTCGGTGCTGTTGGCAACACGCTTTACGTTGTCGACATAGGTACCGACGGTGATGCCTTAATCAATGTACCAATAGACCTGATACCTGGCGTGGCAGGATTTGAACCGTTGTTGTCCATTGATTATGACGGTGGCCGTGGCGTCGACCGCTTGGAACAGTCGTTGCCGGAAGACACATTGGGCTATGGCTGGCGTGTAGCAGGATTGTCCCAAATCCGCCGTTGCGTTGTTAACCAGTCGTCTGGCAACTCGATTA
Organism: Pseudomonadota bacterium; assembly: GCA_020027645.1. Taxonomy (GTDB): domain Bacteria; phylum Pseudomonadota; class Gammaproteobacteria; order Steroidobacterales; family Woeseiaceae; genus JAKEGN01. The sequence goes on along the minus strand of JAHKKM010000092.1, from coordinate 2,791 downwards.
ATCTCACAAACAGCGACAGCCTCTGCATTGATGGAGCACCATTGGTATTGGCAAGCGGAACGCACTTCGCAGTCGGCGCAATTTATCGGACGCTCATCGAAAGCTACGTGAAAATTGAAGTGAAAGGTTCGACCGGCGATCTCTGGTTCGAGGCGACGCTTCCAGATGGCACTAAAAGGAATTACGGAAGTAGCAAAAGCGTCAATATGAACGGCGGTGTTGACTATCAGTGGTCGCTGGACAAGGAGACGAGCACGGACGGTAATATTATCAATTACACGTATTATTTTGATCCGACCAAAGGCATCAATTACATCGTCGGTATCAACTACACCGGTGCTGAAGTGGAATTCGAGTATTTGACTCGCACCGATGTCGCGGCGGTACCTATCGGTAGCGCATCGCAGACTCAATCGGTGTTTTTGCACACGATTCGAGTCAAATACAACGGTACGAAAGTGCGTGAATACCGGTTACTCAATGAGGTAGTAGCGAGCCGTCGCCGACTCAGTAAGATTCAAAATTGCGGCTATGATGAAGCAGGAACGACAGTATCTTGCCTTGCTCCATTGGATTTTGACTGGTTGACACCGACATCCACGATGGCAGGTGTGGATATTCTCGTTGACGGCATGATTGACTCGCTCGCCGCGATCCAGCAAATCGAATACGGCACGATCACCGGCAGTTCCCACCCTTTTTTGTTTACCGAGCGACCATACGGTAACGGCGTATTGCCCGCAAATACGCAATTACTATCCGGCAGCGGTGCGCTTCGCCATGTGGCGACCAAACTACGCCGCGATAACGGCCTTGGTGGATTTCACGACACGACCTATGCGTATCAAGATAAAGGCATAAAGAGTACCAAACACTGGGGTTTCTTGGGGTTCTACGCACAACGCATCAAAGACGAACAGTCGGGGATCGTAACGTACATTCAATACCGCATGGACTATCCTTACTTCAGGAACGTGGCCCGATTGTTTCAATACGACAATGTCTATCCATCTCACACGCAGACGTTGACGCGGACGGAAACTGACTTCACGCAACAATCCATTAGTCATAGTGCCGGCACCACGGTTCTTCCCTATGCAAGCGACACGATCAACTTCGTTTTCGAAGGAGCAGCGCAACTTGGTGCGTCGAAAACGACCAACGCGCTGACCTTTTCGAGCGGATTCGTTAGCCAGGTCGTTAGTACGGCGACAACCGGCACGGGAGTTAGTGCTGGTACGCCTGGCACCATCTGGGGTGATATACCGACCTACACACTGAGCGGTTTGTTAAACACCTCCAAAACAACCGTCGCGTACACCAATCGCACAACCTCTCCGCAATGGCTAATAAACTTTGCGAATGCCGTCACGAACGAAAGATGGCCCGGTCCAGCGACAGGTGCCGCGATTGTTCGAAACGTCACTCTGAGCCCGCAACCCAGCTCGTTGAGGCCAATCACAGTCACGCAGTTCCCGAATGACGTCAGTTTGACGCTCGCAACTGCCATCGCGTATGACGCGAACGGCCGCGTCACCAGTACAATGGTTTCTGGCGACAACGTAACGGCCCGGAGCACTACTGTCGGTTCGTTCGTCCATAATCGTTATCCGGGGCAAGTTACGAACGCAAAAGGCCATATCACGACGCTAGCTCAGTACGATTCTCGGTTCGGATCAGTCACGTTGACGGGGGACCCGAATGGAAGAAATACTTCGTGGGCCAGAGACCCGTTTGGTCGCGAGACGAGCTCGACGAACGGCGATGGCGTCGTCACCACTACGAACTACATCGACTGCCCAACGGGATGCGGTGTATTAACTTACGGCGTGGCGCCGGCATACAAGGTGCAAACGGATTCATTAATCTCGCCAATTACCACCGAATATTTTGACAATCTTGGCCGCGTCATACGCTCCGAAATTGAATCGTTTTCAGGAACAGCGTACAGCAAACAAGATACTAAATACGACACACAGGGGCGCATCGAAAAAATCAGCCTGCCCTATTTCAGCGGCACGCCCAATGACGTGGTTGCGACGTACGATATTCGGGGACGAGTTTCCAATGTTGCCCGGCCCGACGGAAGTAATACAAGTACCGTGTATTCGGTCAGTGGCAGTACGGTAATCGCTACGATCACGAACTACGTCAAATATGCAAATGGCACTAGCGCCGGCACTCAAGTAAAACGGAATGAGTACAATATTCTCGGTCAGCTCGTTCAAACTACGGACGGCTACGGTACCAGTACAAATCCGAGCGTCACTTACACCTACGATGCCAACGGTAGCCTACTTACAGCGATTACCAATGGCGGCGCCTCCGGCTCTGTGACGACTACTTTCGAATACGACGTCGCGGGCAACCAAAAGAAGATCATTGGGCCAGACGTTGGAACTGTTACAACAACCTATACCGGACTTGGCGAAATCAAGACGCTGTTGGACAACAAGAGTCAGTTGTCGACATACACTTACGACGAGCTCGGGCGTTTGGTAGAGATTGTAAATGCCGATGGCACAAATAGTTGGGAGTGGGACACTCTTCAAGGCGTTGGGAAATTAAAGTCCCGCAGTAATTCAGGCTTTACGGAACGATATTATTACAATAGCGCCAGTCGGCTGAGTCGTTTCAATACGACGATCACGCCGGTCGGCGGAACAAGTAGCACCACATACATTACGTACCAAACTTATGATGCCTACGGTCGGCCGCTAGATAGGACCTACCCGGGCGAATTCGTACTGACTCGCACCTACAACACTCAGGGCTATCTGTGGCAATTGAA
>JAHKKM010000091.1 GCA_020027645.1 Pseudomonadota bacterium | reverse complement strand
ACGGCCCTCCTCGAACTCGACCTCCTGGTCGACGCTGACAATGTGCGTAATCAGTATGGCGTCCGCGGAAACTTCAGCCGCTGCGTCATCGATATCCTGCTGCAGCACGGAGGGAGTCAGCCCCTTGATAGTGTAGGTCGCGACGGCAGCGGTGCCGGCACCGGCGAGGTCGTCCGTTAACAGATCTTCCAGGCGGCGGCGACCGTCCGTGTCCGTAGCCAGCGAGACCACGAGCAGCTTGTCGTAGGGTGCGCCAGGCTGCGTCTTGTCATGGTGCAATTTCACCACCTCGGTCGGCGTCGCACACCCGGCCAGGGCGAACGCTAACGCCAGTGCGGCCATGAATGCGTAAACGGGAAATCGTCGCATCATGATTACCTCCGGATTCTGTATGTGCAGCACTTTATTACATGCTACGCCGTAAGGCTGTGCCTGCCATTGGTAGTTTCCACGAGCAGCCGGTCAGCCTTTGGTCTGTACGTCCCGCGGCAGAATCGCCGCCAGTAAACGACGCTGTAATTTTTGCCTGAATCCGCGAGGGGACTCCAGGCCCATCCGGCGCAGGCAATCCCGGATTCCCTGCCGTTTTGGCGACGATCGAATCACCGCAACGGCCAGGCGCAGCAGCCCCGGGAGGCTCGCCGCGTCACGCTTGATTTTTTTGAGTGCCGCAAGCAGCTTCAGTTCCTCGCCTGTGAAATCACTGCCGAAAGGATATTCCGGGAAATGACGGACGGCCGGGACAGATGTAGCACCGGCGGCCCGAACCCGCGAAAAGATTGCATGCAATCCGGCCGGCGTGTTGTCCCGATACCGTTCTGGAACTACATAGTCGCTGGACAGTTTCCCCGCTGCCCTGGCCTTGCGCAGAAGGTCCTGCTGGTCCCTTGAATCGCTGATAGCCAGCAGTGCCTTGATGACCTCCTCGTCCGTTTTACCACGCAGATCGGCAACACCGTACTCCGTGACCACGATGTCGCGCAGATGCCGCGGTATTGTTGTGTGACCGTAGCTCCAGACGATATTCGATTCGCGTTGCCGTTTTGATTCACGGCCGCTTCGCAGCATCAGTATCGAACGGCCGTTGTGCAAAGCATGAGCCATCGCGACAAAATTGTACTGGCCGCCCACGCCGGATACGACGCGCTGGTCCTCCAGTGCATCCGAGACCGCCGCGCCCAGCAAGGTCATCTTCATTGCGGAATTAATGAAGCGGGCATCGCGTCTTTGCAGTTGCTCCAGTGGTTGATTGTTCCCGTAGAGCTGATTGATATGGCTGACCGATGTCATCTGGAAATCGTCGCGCTCCCTTGCTGAGAGGCCGCGCAGCCATTGATAGAAGTCGGCAGAGCCAAGGAAAAACGCCGCATGCAGCAGGGCCCCGCGGGCGGGGCCTTCACCAAATCTTGCCTGCAGTTCGGCGTGAGACCAGCCGTCCGTCGCTGCCTGCTGGGTCGCGAGATCCTGGTATACCCGCCGTTTCAGAATGCCGGCACGGTACAGGTGCATGTAGCCGTCCATGAACATTTCGGTTGCGGCGTAAAGGCCACTGGAGAGTTGCCCGTCACCGCCGATACGACACTGCAATTGCCGGGCGGCTGCACTGCCGCACAACGCATCGAGCAGACGGACATAATCTTCGTTGTGAGCATGTCGCAATTGCAAGGCACGTACGAAGGCATCCCCCAGTGCACCGATGCCAAGTTGCAATGTACCGCCATCGCGAATCAGCGAACTTGCGTGCATGCCAATCGCGTATTCCTCGTTGCTTACCGCAACTCTTGGAGGTGCGAACGGTGCAAAGTCATGTTTGCGATCGTCGACGATGAGGTCGAAGAATTCGCTGGTGACTTCGGCATCCCCGGTCATGAATGGCAGCTTCTCGTTGACCTGCGCGACCAGCAAATACCGGTGCTCCGGCATTTGCCGCAATAGCTGCAGCAGGTCCAGAGTTACGTCCGGATTGCTGGAAAGACTGTAGCGACGCGCGGCCCCGATTCCTTCCGCTGCAACCATCTGCAGCACCAGGTTGACGCCCATATCACGCATGTCACGGGCGACGTGCGTGTAATTGCTGCTGATGTAATTCCGTTGTGCATGCGGTACATCGAGCCAGGCACCCGACTGCAGGTAGAACTCGGAGACGGTTACATTCGACGGCAGCGAATTCTGCCGAAGGTCGCGAACATACTGCAGCGACGGATAGTCCTTGCCGAAGTGTCTTTCGACGAACGGGTCCAGCAAGCGTCGTTCCAGGTCGCTGCCGGCCAAGGGGATCTCCAGCGACAAGGCCGTGAAAAGCTTGAGCCTGATGCTGCGGTCATCGCAGGCGCGGCGGTATAAGGCATTGACCAGCGGATTCGGTTTGCCGATTCCCAGCGGCAGGCCGACAACCAGGTCCTTGCCCAGCACCTGCAGGATGCGATCGACCGCCTCAGGCAATCCCTTGCAGTACCGAGCTGAATTGTCTTGCATTGTTCCGTCCCGGCCGCCTCAGCACTATTACCGTAGTGTAACGCCTGCGCACATCTGCAAGTGTGCAGTGAGCCCGGCGCTTATCCCAAGCGAAAAATGATCGCGCCGGGTAGAATTGCACGGCGCATGGACAAACCCGGAAAGGCTTTCGCGGACATTCACTGTGGCATGGCTGTAGCATGAAGTATCAGGATTACTACGCAACAATGGGCGTGCAGCGCAATGCGACCGCACAGGAAATCCGTCGTGCGTACCAGAAGCTTGCCAGAAAATATCATCCGGACGTCAGCAAGGAAGCGGATGCGGAAGCGCGCTTCAAAGCGGTTGGCGAGGCCTACGCCGTGCTCAAAGACCCCGAGAAACGGGCTGCTTACGATCAGCTCGGCGCCAACTGGAAAGCAGGCCAGGATTTTCAGGCGCCGCCGGGCTGGAATGCGGGTTTCGAATTTCGTGGTGCCGATACCGGTGAGGGCATGCAATTCGATGCCAGTGATTTCTTCGACAGCCTTTTTGGCAGAGGGTTTGGCGGTACGGGCGCGAGATCGGCAGGCAGCCGCGCCGCACACGCCAGGGATCATCACGCCAGGATCCTGATCGATATCGAGGATGCCTGGCAAGGCGGCGTGCACCGCTACACCCTGCAATTGCCCGAGGTCGACCCGGACGGGCGGCTGCAGATGAAACAGCACGTTGTCGACGTGCGAATCCCGAAGGGAGTCAAACAAGGCCAACACTTGCGGCTGTCCGGCCTGGGCGCGCCGGAGGGCACTGCCGCGAGCGGCGGTGATTTGTACCTGGAGGTGGGGTTCAAGCCGCATCCGTTGTACCGGGCCGAAGGGCATGACCTGTACATGGAGCTGCCGGTCGCGCCGTGGGAAGCCGCTTTGGGTGCAAGTATCAAGGTACCGACGCCTGCCGGTGCCGTGGAATTGAAGGTGCCGGCAGGCTCCGCCGCCGGCAGCCGCATGCGCCTTAAGGGACGTGGCCTTCCGGGGCCTGAGCCCGGCGATTTGTACGCCATCCTTCGAATCGCGGTGCCGCCGGCAAATTCGGCGAAAGCGCGGGAATTTTATGCCCGTATGAAAGAAGAATTCGATTTCAATCCCCGCTCGCATATGGGTGTCTGAGAACGCCATGCCACGTCACAAAAGTTTTGTCCTGTCCGCCGAGATACTGGAGATTGATCTCGAGTTGTCACTGGCACAGTTGTGTGAGGCCTGCGACGTCGAGGGCGACGACATCGTCTTGCTGGTGGAAGCCGGCGTACTCGAACCGAGCGGCGACAGCAGAGGTCACTGGCGATTCGCCGGTGCGAGCCTGCAAAGGGCGCGACGTGCGTTGCGCCTGCAACAGGATCTTGGGCTCAATGTAGCCGGGGCCGCACTGGCACTGGACCTGATCGATGAAATGAACCGGTTGCGGGAGGAATTGCGTCGCCGGGGAGACGGGTAAACCGTTGCTTCTTAACTGGACAATTCCAGCGAATAGATAAGCTGGGTCGCATCCGCGGGATCGCGCGCGGAGCGGAAACCGGACTCTCGCATCAGTTTCTTAATGCCCGCATTTGCCGCGAGTTCGACCGAATACAGCCGCGTCACCCCGAAATCGCGCGCGTACTTGATGAGGTGATCGAGCAGCAACTTGTCGAGCCCTTTGCCCGCGAATTTGTCTGCAACGCTTATGGCAATTTCCGCTTCGTCGTTATCCGGATCCGCGACGTATCGTGCAACTCCAACTTGCGTCTCACCAGCCTTGCCTTTTGCCAGCGCAACGAATGCCATTTCATGCTTCAGGTCAATGTCGCAAAACCTCAACAGCTGACTCTCGCTCAGATGACCGATGCCGCCGAGAAAGCGAAAATGCTTTGACTCCGGGGAAAGCCCGTCAACGAACGCCCTTTCGCGCTCGACGTCGCTCCGGTTGATCGGGCGCACATGAATGATCGAACCGTCGGAAAGTTTGTCTGTGAATGTATCGTTCATCGCGGTATACAACCTCCCAGTCGACGACTGGATGAATGCAGCGTGCCCGTGAATCAGAATTGCCGGTATGCGAATTTACCCCTATGCAGCTGTGCCGGTCCACACCTGTCCCCGTCATCATGGATCGGGAGTTTTCACGGATACGCGAATCTACCTAGCGCAGTGCCGGAATTCCGCTGTCATGATGGACTTTTGCGGACTCGCACCCGGCCAAAGGAATTGCAATGAGTACGCCTGATTCCGTACCCGAAAGCCTGGATCTCCTGGTCGTTGCACGGCAACAATTTGATCGTGCGCTGTCGTGGATCGATGACCTCAAGGCCGGCCTGGTCGACTACCTGGTCAATCCGCGGCGCAGCATACACGTGCGATTCACGGTCGTCATGGACGACAATTCGGTACGCACCTTTCACGGCTTTCGCGTGCTGCACAACAACGCTCGAGGACCGGGGAAAGGCGGTATTCGTTATCACCCCGATGTCACCGAAGACGAGGTCTCCGCGCTCGCCGCATTGATGACCTGGAAGACCGCCATTGCCGACGTGCCATTCGGCGGTGCAAAGGGCGGAGTCATCTGCGACCCCGGAAAACTGAGCCGCGCAGAGCTGCGGCGAATCACGCGCCGTTATGTGATCGAACTCGGTGACAGCATCGGTCCACACACCGATATTCCCGCCCCGGACCTCTACACCAACCAGCAGACCATGGCGTGGGTCTACGATACCTACGACCAGTTGCATCCCGGACAGAACAATCGTGCCGTCGTGACGGGAAAGCCGCTGGAGCTGGGCGGCTCGGTCGGCCGCGCGGACGCGACCGGTCGCGGCGCACTTTATGCGACACAGCAGTTGCTTCGGCGCAAGGCAGTGACAGGCCTCGACAATCTCGAGGGCGCACGCGTCGCAGTGCAGGGACTGGGCCAGGTGGGAGCCACGGCAATGCGCCTGTTTCACGGCGCCGGCGCGCGCATTGTTGCCGTCAGTGATTCTACTGGCGGCGTTGCCCGGAAGGACGGGCTGAACCCGGAAGAGATACTCGCGCACAAGCGCAAGCATGGCAGTGTCGTGGGAGCGCCGGGAACTGTGGCCATCAGCAACGAGGAGCTACTCGCCTGTGACTGCGACATTCTGATTCCCGCCGCGCTCGAATGTCAGATTCGTGCCGACAATGCGGCAAAGATCAAAGCCAGGCTGATCGTTGAGGCGGCCAACGGACCGTCGACGCCGGCTGCGGACGACATACTTCAGGCGCACGACATCGTTCTGTTGCCGGACATTGTCGCCAACAGCGGCGGCGTCATCGTGAGCTACCTGGAATGGGTGCAGAATCTCGAGAATCAGCAATGGGACTTGGAGACGGTCGAACAATTTCTCGAAAAGCGAATGGTTCGTGCAGTCGACGCTGTTATCGATCGCCGGAATGCGCTCGAGGAGAAAGCGGCTGGCTCGGGCCGAGCCGCAGGCAAGCGACCGACGCTGCGTGATGCCGCGCTGGTTACGGCGATCAGCCGGCTGGTCGAAGTCGTCCTGCAGCGAGACGTCTGGCTGTAGGGACTTAGAGTCAGGCCCATTCCTGCAAAAAGGTGTCAGGTTTATTTTCCCCGAAATGGTGTCAGGTTTATTTTCCCAACGTATCGCCTAGTTTTGATGCCACAGGCATGAACCTGGACTGATTCACAATTGCGCAGTTTGCAATTACAGGCTCCGATTCGATGCCGCGCTATCCTCGCCTCTTCATACAAGACGTGCCGCTGCACATAGTTCAGCGAGGACATGATCGCCAACCCGTTTTTTTTAAGCCCGCCGACTACAGCTACTACCTCAGCAATCTCCAGGAGAAACGCGACGACTTTGCGATCCGAGTCCATGCCTACTGCCTCATGACCAATCATGTGCACCTGATCATCACGCCAGGGGAGGACGCCAACTCCGTATCCGGACTGATGCGGGTTCTCGCCGCCCGTCAGACTCGGTACATCAACAAGCGGCTGACCAGAACTGGCACGCTTTTGGAGAGTCGATTCAAAGCCAGTCCGATCGATTCTGATTTTTATCTACTGGCATGCTATCGCTACGTGGAACGAAATCCGGTTCGTGCCGGACTTGTGGAGCATGCAGCGGATTATCACTGGTCGAGCTTTCGCTTCAACGCTGCATTAGAGAGAAATAGCTGGCTGGATCGATCTGAAACCTATCAGGCGCTTGGCCGGACCGAGGCAGATCGTGTTATTGCGTACAGGGATTTGATCCGCAGCGGCCAATCTGAAGAGGAGCTCACACTAATCCGGACCGCCGCAAGCCGAAATCAGCTAACGGGTTCAGACACGTTTCAACGTGAAATCGCCGAACGCTGCGGTCGACACGTACCAGCTCGCGGCCCCGGCCGTCCCGGGTCCGGGAAAGTCAATGGAAAATAAACCTGACACCTTTTATTAAAATAAACCTGAAACCTTTTTTTCAGTACACTGTGACGCCATCAATACTGCCGCTTGAAAACCAAGGATCAACTATGTCTTGTCGTTCGTTGCGTACCGGTTTTCTCCTCCCCGTCTTGCTTGCAGCCTGTAATGGCGCTCCGTCACCGCCGGTGACCACCGTGCAAAAGTTGCTGGTTATTGCTGGTGCCGGCAGTGCCGAGCCGCACTTGGCGCGCGCCGCGGATGGCAGCGTCGTGCTGAGCTGGATCGAGCCAGATGGTGAAACGATGGCCCTGCGCGCGGCGACACTTCATGACGATGCCTGGCAGTCACCGGTCACTGTGGCAAGCGGTAACAACTGGTTCATCAACTGGGCCGATTTTCCCTCTGTCCAACCTATCGACGAAACACTGTGGGCGGCGCATTGGTTGGTCAAAACCGCCGGAACCGCCTTTTCGTACGATGTCGCCATTGCCATTTCCACCGATGCTGGCAAGACCTGGAGTGCACCGGTAACACCGCACGATGACGGCACGGCGAGCGAGCACGGTTTCGTTACGTTGTTTCCCTGGCAAGGCGCTATCGGCGCACTCTGGCTGGACGGGCGCAACATGGCTGGCGAAGGCCATGGGGATGCACAAAGCGGCGGCATGACACTGCGCTCGGCGGTGATCGGCAGTGACGGCGCAATCAGCAATCCACAACTCATCGACGAACTCGTCTGCGACTGCTGTCAAACGGATGTGGCGCCTGGACAGAACGGTCCGATCGCGGTCTACCGCAACCGCAGCGAAACCGAAATCCGCGATATCCATGTCGTCGCGGCAAAAGACGGTAAGTGGCAGGCAAACAGACCGGTGGCCGACGACGGTTGGCAAATTGCTGCTTGCCCGGTCAATGGGCCGGCAATCGTGAGCAACGGGAGTGTGGTTGCGGTCGCCTGGTTCACCGCCGCAAACGACGATTCGCAATTGCGCATGGCCTGGTCGTCCGACGATGGCGCAACTTTCGACACGCCGGTAGACATCGATATCGACCGGCCGATCGGGCGTGTCGACATCGAGATCCTGGACGACGGCTCAGCAGTTGTCAGCTGGTTGCGTACCGGCGAAAACAATCAGGGCGAGATCTGCGTGCGCCAGGTTGCGCCGTCAGGACAACTCGGTCCGGTTCAAGTCGTTGTGAAAACCGGTGCCGGTCGCGCGTCCGGATTTCCGCAGATGTTGCGGGACGGCGCCGACCTCATAATTGCGTGGACGGATGTTGCGGGGGAAACCTCGCAGGTCCTGACGGCACGTGTCGACACGACAACTTTTCTGACCACGACCGACTGACCCCACCGGAACGAATCGATGGGCCCACTGCACGGAACGAAGATTATCGAACTGGCAGCTCTCGGTGCCGGTCCTTTCTGCGGGATGATGCTGGCCGATATGGGGGCTGAAGTCATTCGCGTCGAGCGTCCTGGCTCTGGCCCGCAATTCGCCCTGGACCCGCTGCTGCGAAACCGCAAGTCGATCGCCTGTGACCTGAAAAATCCGCGCGCCATAGATGCTGTCCTGCGACTGGTCGAAACGGCCGACGGCCTGTTCGAGGGTTTTCGACCGGGTGTCGCCGAGCGTCTTGGACTCGGGCCGGATGCGTGCCTCGAACGAAACGCAAAACTGGTTTACGGACGCATCACGGGCTGGGGACAGGACGGTCCGCTGGCCAATGCTGCCGGTCACGACCTCAACTACATTGCGCTAAGCGGCGCATTGCACCTTATCGGCCGTCCCGGACAGAAACCGGTTCCGCCGCTCAACCTGATCGGCGACTTTGGTGGCGGCGGCATGCTGCTCGCCTTCGGCATGGTCTGCGCATTGCTTCACGCGCAACGCACGGGTCAGGGACAGGTTGTCGATGCGGCAATGATCGACGGGACCAACTCGTTGATGGCAATGTTCCACGGATTCCGTGCCATGGGACTGCACTCGGACGATACCGGTAGCAGTTTTTTGGGGGGCGCCGCGCATTTTTATGACACGTATGAGACGCGTGACGGCAAGTACGTGTCGATCGCCGCCATTGAACCGCAATTTTACGATCTGCTGATCGAGCGATGCGGGCTCGATCGCAAGCGCTTCGCAACCGGCGTGTTTCACATGCAAAGCGACGACAGGATCCGCAAGCTATGGGCGGACCTCAAAGCCGAACTGACGGCCGTATTCAAGACAAAAACCCGCGATCAGTGGTGCGAGATACTGGAGGGCAGCGATGCCTGTTTTGCACCTGTGCTGACGCTGACCGAAGCTCCAGGCCATGCGCACAACATTGCGCGCGATGCGTTCATGTCGGTAGGTGGCCAGCCTCAGGCCGCGCCAGCCCCGCGCTTCAGCCATTCTCTCGCCGGTACCCCGAAGCCAGGGATCGAGCCGGGCACACACAGCCGTGAAGTATTGCAGGCGGCCGGCTTCACGGGCCCGGAAATCGATGAACTGGTCGCAGGCGGGGCTATCT
>JAHKKM010000090.1 GCA_020027645.1 Pseudomonadota bacterium | reverse complement strand
CGCAGAAACGCCTGAAAACGTTCCAGCTTTGGCACTTCGCGCAGCGCAGCCTCGGAGATCCTGAGTTCTGCGACGTCCGCGTCTTCCTCGATGCGGTTCGGGTCTCCCTTGAACGCCAGCAGAACGCGGCCGAGCGGATTGTCGTCGACTGGATTGTCCAGGTTCTTGAGCTGCCTGCGAACGGCACCACGCACGATGACAAGGTGGACCAGCTGATAAAGGAACGCGAGGGCGCCCGCAAGGCCAACTATGATGATGATGTAGCCGACCTCTTCACCGAGCTCGATACGCTGCAGCCAGCTCGGGCGCTCAACGTACAGCGCGATGAGTACGCCGCGGGTGTGATCGACCACGGCCGTGGCGTATCCTTCGGTCGCCTCTGAAAAATCCTCGGCAATTGCCAGGAACTCGTCCGGCAGTTGTCGGGGCAACACGGTCAGAGCGTTCAGCTCCGGCAAATAGGCCAGAAACTTGCCCTCCGACATGGCGGTGAACGGTCCGATCCGAATCACCTCTCCAGCCACGGCTTCGCCAGTCGGCTGCACCACGTCTGCCTGGTAACGCAGAACGTCTCCCTGCGCTGTCATTTCGCGTTGAATCTCGAACCACAGACGTTCCAGCTCGTCCGGAGTCGGCGTGGTCCGTGCCACGGCGAAGTGGCGCAGAAATTCGACCCGGTTCAACTGGTTATCCGGCGCTGTAAACTGCGTCGAGATCAGGGACTGGTTCAGTACGCCGGCTGCATCGCCGGCGAGCTGGCGCGAAAGGCCGAAAACTTCCGCAAGACCCAGATCCTGCGCCTTCTTAACCAGCTCGATATTCAATGAGTTGATACGCAGTTCGTTGGCCGAATAGGTATCCGACAGCCTGGTCGATGTGGCTTCCAGTTGGGAGCGCCGGGCCTCAGCCTGCCGCATCATCGTCGCCTTCGCACTCTCCGAAGCGGCGGTGTATTCAGCCACACGCTGATCGAAGAGTTCACTTTCGCCCTTGCGGACACTCTCCACGCTTTTCAGCAGCTCGTCGAGCGAACTCGCAGAATCCGGCTGCTGCGCAACGGCGGGCAGCATCGGCACAGTGATCAGCGCAACGGCGAGGACGACACCGGTAAACTTGCGAACGACATTATTCACGACTGATCCTCCTGCGGCGCCGGTACCGGTACGGTTAGCAACTCCGGCGCGCCGTCCTGATTCGCGACTCGGATCGCCAGTTCGACGGCCGCCGCGTAGCTATTGTCTTCGACCCAGGTTTTCTGGCTTGCGTCCCAGTAACCCGTTTCCGAACCGTCCAGTGTCCGGTACATCAGTGACAGCCGGCCAAGCCTCACAAATTCGACTGTCCGCCTCTCGTCGCCCGCGTTCAGTGTGCCCGCGTACGCTTCCAGTGTTCGCCCGTATTCGAGCTCTATCTGATAAGCCTCGAGAATAAGACGATATTTTTCCGAAATCGTTACGTCGGAGCGCGCCATGATGTTCTTGAGGTTGCTCACGCGTGCCGTGCGTTCTTCGATCAGAAACGGGACGTCCAACGCTATGAACTGATCCAGCGCCCGAACCATCTTGTCCATCAACGGCTGAACTTCCCGATTGGTCGTCTCGATATCGACCAACTGTTGCTCGATCGACGCGATTTCGTCGGCCTGCGACTTCACCTGGGCGCTCAATTGTTCGTTGTACTTTTCGAAGCTCTCCGCCTCGGTCATGGCCTGCGCATAACGGGACTTGGCATCCAGCGTACGGTCCCTGATGCCGTCGACCTCTTGCTGCGCCTGGGCAGCGGCGCGATCAACCTCGGCCTGCGCTTGCAGTATCTGATTGAGCTGCGCACTGGCGGGCGCCGCCGCGAGGGTCAAAAAGGTTACAAAGGCCGCGATGATGGCGGGCCGCCGGGTCTCCGGCTCGCGAAGTACCGCCTCTGGTGGCGTATTCGCAATATTCGTGTCGGAACGGAACAGCCTCATGGCAACTTATGCCTCCAAGTTATTATGATTTCCACGTAGCCAAGCCGTAGTGGCCGCCGCCGTTTGAGAACAGTATGCCCGCGACAAGTGTTGGAAACCCATTCGTTTTCCGCGGACAGTGCAGAGGAAAGCCTCGGCTCCCCCTGTCCCCCCCGCGACCTGTTTTTTGATTAGACCAGCGGGATCGTGGGTGCCCCGCTGGCTCTTGAGTTATATAGCATACTTTTTCAATCGGACAAACGCTATCTGAAGGCGCCGGCCGTAGGGCCTTTATGCCTGCGAGCACGAACCGAAATGATTGAGCGGCAATACTCTTGCAGAAGCGATTGGAAATCAAGATTGCATCGCTATACCCTCTCGGCACGACCCCAAGAAGATCAAGTCCTTGATTGTATTTTAAATTAGTTGGCGCGCGCCGGCCGGACGCACATCGAGCGGCGCGCTGAACGTAAAAATTGCGAGTTGAAGCTATTATCTCCGGAACGAAAAAATGGTTGCCGGCTGCTGCCATTTTCGCCATTGGTCAGGCTGCTTGCATCGACACATTGGCCGGGTTGTTCAGTTAACCGATTTCTGATACGCGGCTGCCGGATTTTCGTGTGTGCAATCGAAGAACCAGCGCGACGGATCCTTGAGATGGATCTGCGAGTCGTTCGCACCGGGCCAATTCGACCCTTACACCATTGCACGTAACGTGGTCATGTTTACGCATTCGACAGATCCGCCGCCGCTCGACTTCGCTGACGTGCAATTATGTCGAATCCTACGGGTTTGTTTTTCAATGTCTTTATTTATCGACTCGATTATCCGACAAAGATGAGCACATTTTATTGACAGCTTCATTTTGTCTGTGAAATTCTTTGTAAACATTTGACAAAGGCAAACCTTCCGTGAGGAAGGGACGCAAAGCCACCGGTCTGCTTTCCTGCAGACAGCGGAGTTACCAAAATGACCTTTCTACTCAGCATTACGCCCTGGCCAGTTCTGTCTGCTCTTTTGTGGATAGTACTGGTTATCACCGCCCTGTTCTTGGCCCGGCCGGCAGCACACAAGCTGATACTGGCGACCGGCAACGCGTTGCACAGGATGTTTCGTGTCGCATCGCTGTCGGTCATCAGTGCCGAAAAACGCCTCAACGAGCGAAACAGAGAAGTGTTACTGGCGGCAGGCCGCGAAGCCAAGGAACGCATAATCGAACGAGAGTTCGACCGCATCAATGAGACAGTCCGCAAGGATCTGGGCAATTTCTCTGCCTTGCACCGGAATCTCAGCGAGTCGATCAATCGGATCGAAGACGATCACAGCGCTGCAGTCGAAGTCCCTCCCGACCCGCCAGGTTGGGTCAAGGCCGTGCAGGCGGTTGCAGCCATGGACTCCAAAGACAACCGTATGGGTGTCGGTGACGTGCTGGGCGACATTCACAAGTCGCTGGTCAAGGCGCACAAGGAAGCCATGCTTGCCTATCATGAGGCCAGCGGGAAGCGTCATGCACTGCTGCGAAAAATGCGCCCGGAGTGGCGCGAAATCCAGCAGACACTTGGCAAGGTCGGCAAGATTGTCAACAGCCTGCTGCTTCGGTCGTCGAGCATCGACCGCCATATGAAGGAATATGAGGACATCGTCAAAGGCGAGGATCGGGCCGTATCGATTCTCTCCTCCTCATCACTGGTGTATTTCTTCGTATCGGCCGTGGTGCTGGTCGTGGCGGTCGGCGGCGCCACGATCAACTTCTCGCTGATCGCCCGCCCGATGGCGGAGATGGTTGGCGGAACCAGCCTGATCGGCGGTTTCCGCACCGCGGATATCGCGGCCCTGGTCATCATCCTGGTGGAGATTTCCATGGGACTGTTCCTCATGGAATCGCTGCGGATAACCCGGCTCTTTCCAGTGATCGGCGCACTTCCGGACAAGATCCGCGTGCGCATGATCTGGATTACGTTCTCGATCCTGTTCCTGCTTGCAAGCGTCGAGGCCGGGCTTGCGTTCATGCGTGAGGTGTTGTTGCACGATGAGCTCGCGACCAGTGCATTGCTTCGCGGCGACGGCGGCGCACCGATAGCCAACGAGTACATGTGGATTACGACCGCTGCACAGATGGGCATGGGTTTCATTCTGCCCTTTGCACTGACATTCGTTGCCATTCCGCTGGAGACCTTCGTGCATTCGCTGCGCACGATTGTCGGTCTCGCAGCCATCGGTGTGCTGCGCTTTACTTCCCTGGTATTGCGGCTGCTCGGCAGCGGATCGCGTTACATCGGTGTTCTCATCGCCCAGTTGTACGATCTGCCGCTTTTCATTCCCTTGTGGTGGGCAGCCAGGGACGGCGGCGGCTCAACAAACAAGGAAATGCGAAAGGTGGCACTATGAAAGCCGTCGGTCTGCTATTCACATGCGGTCTTCTTGCCGGTTGTTCACCGTCTCCGGCGAACAATATCGGTGTCTACATGCTCGTCGACACATCGGGTACCTACCGTGAGGAGCTGAAGAAGGCCGAGCAAATCATTCGCTATTCCCTTTCCCGGCTGGACGCGGCCGACTCGTTTGCCGTCGCGCGAATCGACACGGGCAGCTTCAGTGAGAAAGATATCGTCGCCAGGATCACCTTCGACGATCGCCCGAGCACGATCAATCGCCAGAAACGTGACTTCGCGGAACAGGTCAGCCTGTTTGTGCAAGATGCCCGGTCATCGCCTTACACGGATATTACGGGTGGCTTGCTGCAAGCCGTCGAATACCTCAATGAGAAAGGCCCGGCTGAAAAGACTGTACTCATTTTCTCCGACTTGAAGGAAGACCTGGAGGAAGGCTACATCCGCGACATCCAGTTTAACCTTGACGGTTTCAACGTCATTGCGCTGAACGTCACCAAGCTGCGTTCGGACAATGTCGATCCTCGCGAGTATCTCGAGCGCCTCGGCCAATGGCAGGCGAAAGTGGAAGGCTCGGGTGGCCGATGGCAGGTCATCAACGACCTCGACGGATTGGAAGGCTTGCTGTAGCAATATCCGCTGTTAGACTTGCATCCGTACTTAATTATCGGATGCCGTAGTGACAAAGAAGCTGAAAAACGAAACCGGGCTTCTGCGTGAGGCGCTGCGCATGGTCATGGACGATGCTGTGCGGCGCGGCGTTGTCGAATTTGAGCCCACCGACAGCCACGACCTGAAAATCGAATACGCCTACCGCCTGCTGGTGCACGACAAGGAGATCATACCCTTGCCGAACGACCAGAAATCCCTGCCGAATATCAGGCATCGCCTCGCTATGTGGGTTACACACAAGCTGCCGGCCGGCCACGAGCTCTTGAAGTAGGTATTCATGTCCTCGCCAAGTGTTAACGAGGCCCGGGCAGCGTTTCGCGAGCGCCATGTTTCGCCCGACTATTCCGGCCCGCGGCACCTTGCCACAACGATAGCGGTAAGCCTCTCGGTCGGGTTGCTTTGCATTGTCATGCTCGAGAATGTCCGGCCGCTGGAGTGGCTGACAGTTCCACTGACGTTCCTCTACGCCAATCTCAGCGAGTACCTCGGGCACCGGGGTCCCATGCATCACAGGAAGCGCTTCATTTCTGCCGTCTTTCAACGGCATTCGGTCGAACACCACGCGTTCTTTACCGATGAGGCCGCAACATTCGATTCGACGCGGGATTACAAAGCCGTGCTGTTCCCGCCTGTGCTTTTGTTGTTCTTCATTGGCTGCTTCGCCATGCCGGTTGGCGCAGTCCTGTATTTCCTGATTTCGTCAAATGTCGCCTTTCTGTTTGTGCTGACGTCAGTCCTGTATTTTCTGAACTATGAGCTGCTGCATTTTGCCTATCATTCGGACCCGCAAACCCGGATCGGCCGTCTGCCATTCATGGCAGGTCTGCGGCGGCATCACATTCGTCATCACAACAGGCAGCTGATGACCCGTTACAACTTCAATATTACCTATCCGATTTGCGACCGCCTGTTCGGCACGCTTTACCAGGAAAAGGACTCCGGATTGGCGCGCTAGGCCGTATCGCGGGCCACGATTCCGTCGATCGCGTGATACGCCGAGAGTATGGCGCCCTCCTGCCAGCCCTGCAGGAGACTCAAATGCTCGCCGGCGAAGAAAATGTTGTCGTCCGGCGACAGCAATATGCCCGGACTGGACGTACCCCAGGCGCCAAGCTGGAATGGCACTTTTAGCCAGGCAACGCTGATGCCACGCGCAACTTCGGCCGCATATTCCGCATGCAGGCGGCCGCCCTGCGTGACACTGGCATTGATTCGCTGCTGTGGCGATTGCGCAGCAAAAGTACTACCTGCACTTCCGCCGAACATATAGGCGCCGACGAGAATGCCGGAGTTTCGGCCAAAGCCATGATTCGGGTACCAGATCTGCGTAATGTCCTGGGTGGTCCAGGAAATGCCGCCGTAGATATTGTGGTCCTGTTCCCAGAATCGGCGCGACTGGAAGCCGATCTTTCCGGCTGCTGCGTAGTTGAAACCGGCAATGGCCGACTGATGCATGCTCGAAAAATCGTTCGCAATGCTGCGCAGCACTGTCGCGGGTATCGTACAAACGCAGTAATCCGCATCCAGGCTGACGGGTGTGCCGAATCGGTCCTGGTACACGATGCGCACGCCGTTGGCGATCTTGCGTATTTCGCTCACCACGGCCTCGTATACGATATCTGTGGCGACCTGGGATTCGAAAGCCCTGGCAATCCTGTCCATGCCGCCAACCGGTTGCAGCATGGTCGGTTGCTGATCGAGTCCCTGCGCATAATCCTGGCGCAATTGCCAGAAGGTATCACCAATCAGTTCCTGCAATTGCAGCGGCGACACCAGCTCGCCACGCTGGCGGCTGCCGCTGTTTTCCTGACCGGGGAATCCGGCGCGTTCGGTGCCCGTGTACTCGAAAGCACCGTTCAGGTCGCCGAATTCCTGCAACATGGCAAGAATATTGGTTTTGTCCGCTGCTGACAGATCCTGATCCAATGCATTCTGGTTCACCGCCTTGGCCAGCAGTCTGGCGATGTTGCCCCTGGTATCTGCGACTACTCGACGCTTGACCTGTGGCTGGCCGCCAAACGCTGTCGTCGCATGCAAGAGCGCCGCATGATTGTCGTTGACGAAGGTCTCCAGCGCGACGCCAAACTGGCGGCAGTATCCCAGCAGGAATTCGTGATGATGGGAGATGCGCGCCGGCCCCGGATTGAAATAAAGGTCGGCATCGACATCGAAAGTGCAGTCCTGTGTTGAATCCGTTTCGACAGCGCTGTCGCCGGCGCGGATAGTCCGGTTACGTCCACCCGCAACTGCCGTTGCCTCGAGGATCGTGCAGGCATAGCCGAGCCTGTTCATTTCCAGTGCCGAGGTCATTCCGGCAATACCAGCGCCGAGTATGACGACACTCTTGCCCGCACCGACATTGGAGGGCCAGTCGCCGGGCCGCGGTGATTGCATCCTCGGTGGCGGTGGTGGCAGAACAGCCGCACCCGGCGCCGCGGACGAAGATCCGCAAGAGGCTGCGGAAAAACCGATACCCATCGCCGCCATAGTGCGTAACATCGCCGCGCTACCTGCCAGCCGACCGATCGATGTCAGGAATTCGCGTCGCGCAATGTTCTTGTTATCGGATGGCATGTTCTCCCCAGGCACCTGGCTTGCGCGATCTGCTGATTCGACCCGCGGTCCCGGCAGGAATTCCCGGTCCGCACTAATTATGTGCCTGCAACAGGTGCTTCGCGCGATTGGCCGCGCCGAGTAGCCCCGGTTGGGGATAGACGATAAGTTTGGTGGGGATGCGCTCCATCAATGAGCGGTGCTGCCCCTTTGCCTCGAAGCCGCTGCGAAAGCGGCTGCCGAGCAGCAACTGTGGGTAACGGGGCAATATGCCACCGGCAAGATAAATTCCGTCAATTGCACCCAGCGACAACGCAAGGTTTCCGGCAACCTGGCCGAGGACCTCGAAAAAAAACTGCAGTGCCTCGACGGCGCGGGCGTTGTTGTCTTCGGCAGCGGCCTTGAAAATCCCGGCTGCCGCGAGATTGGCCGACGTGTCTCCGTGAACATGCGACAGGGCCCGGTAAATATTCTCAAGTCCCGGGCCGGACACGAGTCGCTCATCCGACACGCGATCGAAACTCTGGCGAAGCGCGACCAGAATTTCCATTTGTAACTGCGTTTCCGGTGCAAAACCTGCATGCCCGGCCTCACTGACAACGGGGAAAATACTGCTGCCACGTTTATAAAGTCCTGCCGCGCCCAGTCCTGTACCAGGACCTATCACTGCTACGGAGAAATCGTTTGCAGGCAACGGTCCTGCTGCAAGGCGACCAACCGCCACGGCGTCAGTGTCCTGCAGCGAGGGAATTGAATACGCGATCGCCTCGAAATCATTGCACAGGCCCACCACCGGCCCGGCAAACTCCCGTCTTAGGTCCTGCGCATCGATATGCCAGTCATTGTTAGTAAATCGCACGCGCTGATCGACTATGGGCCCTGCACAAGCCAGACAAATTACCGCGGGGTCCGGCGCTTTGACACGCGCCAGATAATGACGAATGGCATCCGCGGCCGACGTGAAATCGCGACAGGGCAAGGTCACTTCGGACTGAAATCCGGGCAGCTTTGGATCGACCAGTGCGAAGCGCGCGTTCGTGCCACCGATATCGCCGATCAGCAAACGTTGCTTGCGGGTCATAATTCCACGATTCTCCCGGTCTGTCGCTGACGACACAGCGCCATTTATACTCTCACAGGATACGACAGGGCACAGCCTTGCGGTTTTCAGCAAGACTGCAATCGGAGATGGCTCGCCAGGAACATGACAATCAACGATGACAGGGAAGTTGAGACCTTGCCACGCCTGCGGCAGGCCGGCATTGGCCTGCACATAACGTCGCTGCCGGGAAACTATGGCATCGGCGAAATCGGCGACGCCGCCCGCGCGTTCATCGACGCAATGATTAGAATGAACTTGCGTGTCTGGCAATTCCTGCCACTCGGGCCGACCGCATTTGGTGACTCGCCCTATCAGCCACTCTCCACGTTTGCCGGTAACGAACTGCTTATCGACACGGCAACCCTGATTCGCACCGGCCTGCTGACGTCAATCGAAGCGGACAGCATGCTCGGCTTGTCAACCGGACTGGTCGACTACGGTACCCTGATTCCGAAAAAGACCGCTCTGCTGCAACGCGCTGCCGGCCGTTTCGAGGCACAAGCAAACGCGGCGCTGAAATCGGATTACGACCGGTTCATGCAACGACACAATTCGACCTGGTTGCACGACTATGCTGTATTTCGCGTGCTGAAAACACGTCATGGCGAGCGACCGTGGCCGGAATGGGATCCACGATACCTGCACAGGGAATCCGCAGCAATGCGCAGCCTGCAGGCAGAGGCTGCAACACAAATTGCAAATATCAAGATCATCCAGTTCCTGTTCCACAGTCAATGGCAACAACT